>CAZTXJ010000241.1:0-4079 GCA_964617285.1 uncultured Calditrichaceae bacterium
AAATTACTACCGTTATTCAAGAAGTGTCCTGATAATCGATCCAAACTTGATTCATAAACACACCGAGATTTTACCTGGTGATTTTCAACTCTTCCAAAACTATCCTAACCCTTTCAATCCCATAACTAATATTGGATTTCAAATTGCCGATTTCGGATTTGTTTCGCTGAAAGTGTACGATGTTACTGGTAGAGAGGTTGCTACAGTGCTTTCAGAAAAATTGGCAGTGGGAAAATATGAAGTCAACTGGAATGCAAGTGGATTGGGTAGTGGGGTGTATTTATATCAACTGCAAGTTGGAAAGTATACGCAAACCAGAAAGCTTATCCTGCTCCGTTAGGAAATGGCGCTCCTTCCCCCGCCGGGTTTCGGAAGGAACAGAGACATAATATCGGGGCGGTTTAAAAGTAAATAATTAAACCGCCTGTTTTCTCGCCAACAGCATTTGACAATTCTTAAAAAATATTGTATTTTCCCATTAGAATATTCATGTAATTTTAAATGTAAAGAGGAATTGCCAGAAAAGGTTTGAACAATTTAATGGGGGTTAAGTCCCATGCTGAAGTGTTTCAAATTCCTTTTTCTGAATTTAATCCTGCTCCAGTTATTTTCTTCCTCTACCCAATCCCAAACCATCGAACCAAAATTTGACAAACTCACCATTGCCATACCCCATTGTATATTACAAGACATTAATGGATTTATATGGATTGGTTCTCAGGAAGGATTGATCCGCTATGATGGATATGACTTAAAGAAATATCGAAACATCCCTTACGATTCGACTTCTTTATCTTCGACCTGGATTAAAACATTGGCAGAGGACAAGGCGGGGAATTTGTGGGTAGGTACGTATGGCGGCGGGCTGAATTACTTTGACCAAAGAACTGAACGATTTACCCATTTCAACCTGGTGTCTGAAGAGGATAGTACGATTTCTGCGAAATTGATTACAAAAATTATTGTGAATGAGGATGGTTCATTATGGCTTGCAACCATGGAATGTGGATTATTTTATGCTAAGTTTGACAGTTCCGGAACACTGAAATTTGTACACTTTGATTTAACGGAAAATCCGTCTCAAAATGGGCCGGAGAAGAGTATCTGGGTATTGGATCTTTATAGAGATGACAATAACTGTCTGTGGATTGGCACAAAAACTCATGGATTAAAAAAGCTTGAAATAGATACGCGTAAAATTACGCACTTTACCCATGATCCGAATAATCCGTATAGTATCAGTCATAATGCGGTGAGCGCTCTTTGTGGAGACAGCCTGGGTAATATCTGGATTGGAACAGGTGAAGAGACCCTTGGCAGCGGGGGTGGATTGGACGTGTATGATCGGGCAAGTGGTCAATTTAGGCATTTCCGGAATGATTCAGCGGGTGTGATACCAGATCGTATTTACCCCCTGCTGATTGACCGCCGCGGTATGTTGTGGATGGGTTCTTCGGAAATGGGTATAACTTCAATTTCCGCTTCAGAACTACTGAAGAATGATACACCAGATTTCCGTCATTTAAAACAACACCAGTTGTGGGGCATCCAGTCAATTTATGAGGATCACCTGGGCAATATATGGTTTGCCCAGTTTGGCAGAAATTTATATAAATATGACCCACAACAAAATCCAGTCACCTGGTATCACCGGGAAAAGGGTAGTTCAAACACTATGAGTAGCTCAGGAATCGAGTGCATTTATATCGATCGGTTACAAAATATCTGGTTTGGACACCATAATACAGGTATGGATAAATATGATCCCAAAACGGGTCTTTATACCAATTATTTACCCAGGCTAAATGATCCATCATATTTGAATGCAGAATGGATCACAGGCGTTCGTGAGGACGAAAGTGGTTTTTTCTGGATTAGCACCTTGAGTCATGGCCTTTATCGTTTCTACCCCCAGAAAGAAATTTTTCAACGTTGCCATCTTTCCGGGCCCGGAGACACAGATGGTCTTGACAGCGATTTAATTTATCTGATGCTGTTAAGTCAAACAGGTCGTCTGTGGCTTTCCACCATGGATAAGGGGTTAATTCTGTTCGATCCAGCCAATAACTCCTCCAGGCATATCGATATTAACCCCAACAACCCGGGAGGTGAGAAAATTATAAGCATGTTTGAAGACAAGGATGGAACCGTATGGCTGGGTACTATAGATGCTGGATTCTATGGTGTTAAAATGGTCAATGATGAAATTCAAAATGTTCAACATTATGTTCATAATCCGGCAGATCGAAATAGCTTGAGTTACAACAATATTCTTGATCTTATAAGACCAACAGTAGTTGACACGAATGCATTATGGCTCGCTTCAGGGATGGGTGTGAACAGGTATGATTTGTTGACAAAATCCTTTACCCATTTTTTTGAGGAAGATGGGATTCCCCATAATATGGTGTTAAAGGTGCTGGAAGATAATCAGGGAAATATCTGGATTTCGTGTGCCATCGGAATTGGAAGGTATGATATTAGAACGGGACAATGGAAGAACTATGGAATAAGCAATGGACTGCCTTTTGAGACTTTCGGTGGTGCGCGCCATAATACCGCCAAAGGTTCAGACGGGCAACTGTATTTTAGCGGGAGTTCCGGAACACTTGCGTTCTTCCCAGAAAAAATGAAAGATAACCCGATTGTTCCACCGGTTAGATTGACTGATTTCAGCATTTATCATGAGAGCATAAAACTGGATACATCCATTCAATTTAAAAAAACCATAACTCTTTCCCATCATCAGAATGTCTTTACCATTGAATTTGCTGCACTAAATTATACTAATCCCGAAAAAAATCAGTATGCCTATAAAATGGAGGGATTCATTGATGACTGGATTGATATTGGAAATGAACGACAGGTCAGTTTTACCAATCTGGATCCCGGGAAATATATTTTCCGGGTGAAGGGTTCAAATAATCATGGGGTTTGGAATACCGAGGGTGCATCCATTCGGGTTATCATCACTCCTCCCTGGTGGCAAACCGACTGGGCTTATTTTGTCTATACATTGCTTTTGGGTACTTTGTTGTTTGGAACGGTACGGTTTGAATTGCAGCGCCGTCAGCGCAAATTGGAGCGTCAGTTGCAGCGGGAACAGGAGCTGCGCAAGTTGGAGGAGGCGGAACACCGGGCGATTGTCGCAGAACTGGAGCGTAAAACTGCCGAAGCCCGGAAAGAAGCGGAAAAAGAACAGATGCGCAGCCGTATCGCCAGCGATCTGCACGATGAGATTGGCAGTAATCTGAGCAGCATTGCCCTGATTGGTCAGGTGTTGCAGGAAAAGCTGAAAGTTTCTCGACGAATGAAGGAACGCCTCCAGGAAATTCCCCGGATTGCCCGTCTGACCGCGGAATCCATGCGGGATATTGTCTGGTTTATAAATCCGGAAAATGATGATTGGGATAAATTCCTGGCCAAGATGCGGGAAACGGCCAATATGATGCTGGAGATACAGGATTTCACCTTTAGCGTTCCGGAGGGCGGGATAACCCTGGAGACGGATCTGAATTTTCGGCGAAACCTCTACCTGATTTACAAGGAGTGTCTGCAAAATATTATTAAGCATTCCCGGGCGCAGAAAGTTGAGATCGAATTAAGGCAGAAGGATAATAGTTTAATATTACGGGTAGGTGATGATGGGGTAGGATTTGATTCCGGCAGGGAATACAGCGGTAATGGCTTAAAGAATCTTCGTCGACGGGCAGGGGATATCGGTGGAAAATTGAAAATTGTTTCGGAATCCGGACAAGGCACAACGGTTACGCTAACAGTGTAAATGCACGTAATTTTTTCACAGGTGACATGAGATCCGATAAACATGTCACCTCTGATGGGGTTATTGGTGAAGTAACGAATTCGATGTGTTAAAAATATGCCACTCCTAATGGAGTTACGAAGCGGTGATATATTCATAATAACCATGGGATCTGATTACCAAAACCGCAGAGCGGTGACATGTTTGTTTTGATAGAGTAATAAAATTTCTAATGGTGAAGGGTTATAATATTAACATGTCACTCCTAATGGAGTTAATGATGATGGTCATTTTTCGATTTATTATATACATATCA
>CAZTXJ010000242.1:0-4064 GCA_964617285.1 uncultured Calditrichaceae bacterium
CGGATTAAACGGATTGGGATAGTTGTAGATGTTCTCGTTGGTCAGTTTGCCGCCGGTTCCGGGAGACTGGGGCTGAACGATGGAAAAGGTACCGCTGGCGGAATAGGTCTTGGCATTGCTGGAATGCACATAAGCATCCCAGGTGGCGGTGGAAATCTGATTGTTAAAGACACCGACCGTCCAGCTGTACAGACTTGATTCTTCTCCCGCATCGAGCGAACCGATATAAATACTGTCCTGATCATTGATGGAGAGCGCTTCATTGGTTTCCAGAACAAGGCTGAGATTATCCGCCGGAAGCGACCCCACATTTTTTACCTTCACGCTAACCGTACTGGTTTCATCTTTATCCAGCCGGAGTTTATCCTGATGGGTATAACTTATCATCACAACCGCCGGGATTTCAAAATGAGCGGTAACCGTGTCCAGCGTGGCTGTTATCTGATCGGCAAACTGATGGTTCATCTGCACCGACCGATCCAGTTGGGCATAGACCGAATCCAGCACATCCTGGCTACTGTCGATGGCGCCGCCAACCACATAAATGTAATTCATCAATCTTTGCTCAACCCCATTAGCGCAGTAGCTCCGGAGGGAATCGTACATTTCGGTAAAAGAGGAGATGGAATCCTGAGCTTCATAGGCAACCGAATAAATCGGTGCCGAGGCCAGCTGAAAATTGTTGTTTAAGGCAGTTTCGTTTTGCCAGAGGTCCTGTAATTCCGCTGCTGCCTGAGTTGAATTTCCACCTTGCAGATTCTGTTTAATATTGCTGATCATCGAATCGTAGGATGAAACACTCTGGTACAACGTATTTTTGATGGAAGCCAATTGTCCATCGCTGAGCTTTGAACGGGGATAAGCCGTTGGATTTAATAACCGGTTTGGCATAGTCTTGTCACCGGGCAGGTAAATATCCTTAACTTCATTTTCCATATCGATGGGAATGGCGAAGAATCCGCCGGCGGCGAAACCGAAAGCGGTAACCACATGAACGTATGCGGCGATTTTGGAGTAATAGCTGATTTGTTGAAGCAATTGACCGACAAATCCCGGAACGATAGCCCCGAGCCAGTCGAAAATATTGGCTGTAACCATGAAGAGATTGCCGGTAATTCGAAAACCTTTAGCCAAATCAGTCAGAATTTCATTTTTATTTTTTGTGTTGGAAACAAAACCGGATTGTTCCAAATGGGCATCATGGAAGTCGCCATTAAAATTGAAATTCTGGGAGTAGTTTCGTGCTTTATCCAGAGTGGAACTGGATAACAGATCGATGTAGATGGACTGATAAAAAGGATAGGAAAGTATATCAAACACTGCCCGTCTGGCGGCGGCCCACCCTTCATCCCCGAAGCCGGTGCCGAACAATACCCCTGAATATTGGGCTTTAACCTGGTTCCAACCGATTCGGACAAGTTCGGGTCCGGGGGGAGGGAGAACGGATGATATCTGGGTAATGGTGAAGCCAACCCCCTGAATAATAGCTTGTCTGATCATTTCTTTAATAAAGAAATTTAACAATGCGTACATAAACTGGCTGGGATTGCCGATACTTTGTATCACCGCCAGAAGCAAAGTGATGATGCTTTCTCCCCAGCTGTCAGAAAAAAAGATAAAGCCAACGAGATCCCCCAAATCTAATAAGGCTTCATTACCGGTGCCGGTGGCATCATCAAACATTTGGTAGACCATTTTTTCTACCAGAATTAAGCGGGCCAGGTTCTGTGCCTGTTCATCGGTAAGATTGTCATTCCAGGATTGCAGCAATTCTTGAATTTGATATTCGCTTTCGCCGTAACTGTAATCTGCGGTTAGACCGAGGTACTCATTATCAATGTGGGTTAAATCATGAATAAGTTCAAATTTATAAACGATAAGTGATTCAGGAAATACCAGGGTGTGAGAATTTGCTCCGGGACCGATTTGGATATCCTTGTTCATGGTGATGTGTTCCTGGGTGAATCCATCCGGCAGAATAATATCCGTCTCCATCCGGATTTGCAGATCCCCGATGGGCAGAGCATTCAGATTCAAGACCCCGGTTGCAGTAGTGATATGGGGTCCCGAGACCATCTGTGAATTTTGAAAAATCCGAACTTCACCATCATCCCAGGGGATATCATCTTCCAGGTAACCATTGGTTTGGTCATAATAACCGTTCTTGATGTTTAAGGTGAGATCTCCGGTGCTCCCGCTGGATGTTCCCTGTCCGGTAAGACTTACCGATGTTACCGGATTCAGGGAGTCGTTGGAATGAATATTCAAATTGGTTTGATAGGTTTGCTCGAGTTGTGGCTGAAAACGAACACCCAGGTAAGCCGTATCCAGTGGTTGTACATAAATTGGCAATGGGGTATTGATTATCTGGAAGCTGTTCTGGGCAGACTGAAATTCCAGATTGGTGATGATGAGTGGTCCCTGACCGGTATTGGTCACCGGGCAATCCCAGTCGCTGTAACTCTGGGTCCAGACCGCACCAAAATCGTGGGAAGTAACCGGCAGGGCAATCTGAGGCGATCCCGGCCAGTAGCGGTAATAGATGAGTGAAGCATCAACATTTGAGTAATGCAATTTTCCCTGGAAAGCCACATGGGCATAATTGAAACTATCAAATTGTAATGATGAAAAAGCTTTTTCACTGATATCATCATCGATCACACTTTGAGTCCACTGGTTATTTTCTTTGGTAAAGAGGATCACATCGTTTTCCGCAATGACGATATTTGGTCTATCAATTTTATCAATTTTAAGTGAGGCATTTCCGACTCCGCTTTGATAAACAGTTTCTTCCTGCCAGGATTGCCAGTTGTAAACGGCATGCTGGAAAGCATACTGAAAATTTGGGGTTATGTATGTATAGGTCATATGGATATTATCCTGGCTGTCGATATCCATGTTTATTTCGCTGGAGGGTGGTAAGGTAAAATATTGATTTGGAATGCTTGTGGTGGTCCAGGTGGAATCACTGGCATTCAAAGTGGCAATTCTTAAAGAATCGGCGCTATAGCCAATAACCGGTGATCCGTCACTTTTAAACACCAGTTTACAAAAACCTATACTGGCCCCGGCATCAGCGGCATCCACATCCACGATGGCCCAGGAGTCGCCGGTTTTGTAAGCGAATTTGACCCGTTTCTCCTGGTAATCGATGTAAGATATCCCGATAGTCCCATCAGATCTGAGGGCGATGGATGAAAATAACTCGACGACGCCAAAACGGGTGGAATCCACATATACCCTGGCCCAGCCGGTATCGGTGAGGGTGGCATATTTTAAACCGACATCGGTTACCCCCACAATATAATATCCTTTCTGGTAGGCGATATGGGGACGATCATTATCATCCAGTACCAGACTACAGTGTACACCCACGTATCCGATGCTGTCGACAATTGAGGTATGCCACACACCATTTTCCAGATAGGCATAGTGCAGATCGAAATTATCGAAATCGCAATAGGCAATATGCGGTTCATTGTTACTATCCAGGGCCAGTGAACAGTAATCGCCGGTATTGCTGGCAGAACTGTCCACCACCTGCCGTTGCCACACACCTCCATAAGTGGCTGCTGATAATCCAAGTATTAGAATGAGAACTGAAAAGGTAATTCTCTTTTGCATAAAGATTCCTTTCCGATATGAGTGGAGTGACTATTTCAAAAGAAACAGTAGTAATTATTGGAATTTAAAATAATGGATTGAATGACACCCATGTCCAGGATGGATTCCCTTTTTCAAAAATATCTAACTTTCTATATGAAATAATGCTAAATATTCTCGACTCCTGAGGGAGTATAAAAAATAATTCACAAAATGTCAATCATTTATAAAATTTGGGAGATTTTGGATTTTTTCGATAATGGTTCCTCTTTTTTCTCGTCTCTTTTCTAGAACCGGAAGCTGAGGGAGAAGAAGTGCAGCGGTTTATCCGCCACCTCATCGGTAGTGAAGGCATAGTCGATCACAAATCCATATTGGGTGAGTTTGAGCACCACACCTGCCCCGGCTGTTAATTTATCATGGTTCAGTCCGGCCCGCAGCGCCAGCATGCTGATCCAGTA
>CAZTXJ010000243.1:0-4063 GCA_964617285.1 uncultured Calditrichaceae bacterium
GTGGGGCAACAATTTTTATCGGCTATGACACCTTGTTGCATCATTATCCCGAGCTTGAAGTCGCTTTCCGGAAAACGCTATTTCAGGTCACTTCTATTATTACCACAACCGGGTATGGGACGGCAGATTATGAACAATGGGCCTTCAGCTCACAGTTTATTTTATTTTTGTTTATGTTTATCGGAGGATGTGCCGGAAGCACCGGGGGCGGTATGAAAGTAATTCGTTTATATGTATTGATCAAATTTGTCCGGGCTGAAGTTCGCCGGCTGCTACATCCCAGTGCGGTTATTCCTATCCGGGTGGGGCATACGGTTATTCCACGGGAGATCGTCACCAATGTACTGGGATTTCTGGCCCTGTTAACCGGGCTTTTCATTACCGGCGTTATTCTGATGTCTGTGCTGGGATTGGATCTGGAATCGTCCTTTGGGGCAGTGGCGGCCACCCTGGGGAACATCGGACCCGGATTGGGCAGCGTAGGTCCGACCGACAATTATGCTCACATCCCGGTTCTGGGGAAATGGGTACTTACTTTTTTTATGCTGGCCGGTCGTCTGGAAATTTATACCGTGTTAATTTTATTCGCTCCTTCATTCTGGAAAAAATAAATTACCGGGCGACGAAGCAAAGATTAGGCTTATGACAGAAGGCAAAAATATCATTGAAATCAAAAATCTGCAGAGACGTTTCCCGGTAAAGGAAGGTCTTTTTGGCAAACCGAAAGATTTTGTTTATGCGGTGAATTCGGTTGATCTGGAAATGCCAGCCGGAAAAACAATCGGCCTGGTGGGAGAATCCGGGTGTGGCAAAACCACCATCGGTAAATTAATTGCCGGACTGGATACGCCCGACGCCGGCACTATTCTCTATGAGGGTAAAGCGGTAAAAAATATGACCGCCGAAGAAAAGAAATCCTTCCATAAAAAAATCCAGATCATATTTCAAAACCCCTACGGATCATTAAATCCAAGACAACGCATCTCCCAGACTTTCAAAGAAGTTTTAAGTGTCCATAAAATTGTTCCCAAAGCAGAAATTTCCCGGGAAACGGAAAGACTGCTGGATACAGTGGGAATTACCAGCGACTACCAAAACCATTATCCTTTCGAATTTTCCGGCGGACAGCGTCAAAGGCTCTGCATTGCCCGGGCGCTGGCGGTGCGGCCGGAGGTCGTTGTGTGCGACGAACCGGTTTCGGCGCTGGATGTCTCTGTCCAGTCTCAAATTTTAAATCTGTTAAAAAAATTGCAGAGAGAATTCCAGCTTACCTATCTTTTCATATCCCACGATTTAAGTGTGGTATACCATACCTGCGATAAAGTTTATATCATGTACCTGGGAAAAATAATGGAAGAAGGTAATGTAGAAGAAATTTTTAATTCGCCCCGCCATCCCTATACCCAGGCATTGCTCAGCGCCATCCCCGTACCTGATCCAAAAACCAGGCGAAAGAGAATTATTTTAGGTGGAGACGTTCCCAATCCCACTTCCCTGCCCGAAGGGTGCTTTTTCTATTCCCGCTGTCCCAAACATATGCCGGTTTGCAAGCAGAACCCGCCAAATGTTTCTTTCTCACAAAGCCACCGGGCAGCCTGCTGGTTGTATGCCGAAAAGAAACAATCCGGTGACGCTATTCCGCAGTGAGTCCAACTACCCGGTAATTAAATTCGAACGAATGAATGGTATCCCATTTATTTTCCTTCACTGCCCGGCTGCGGGTACCATCGGCCGGACCGACCGATTTCCCGTAGGAATAAAACCAGTTAACGATTGGGAATCCGCTGAATCGCAACACAAACCAATACCGCCCGGGAGACAGGATCAGTTTTTGATCGGAAAAGTCGAAATCCACCCAGTCGTATCCGCGGGGAATCCGGATGCGCGGAGCGGAAATTTTTCGGGAAGCGGCAACGGCGGGAAGCGGATAACCATCTTTATCGTCGCTGATTTCCAGCCAGAGATTTCCCGAGCCCCCAAAGCTATGCAAAGCAAGGCCAATTTTGTCTAACTGAATCGGTTTATCCAGTTCAAATGTCTGGGCAAAAACCAGTTCGCCGGTCACGTATTCCGCAGTCTCCACAATAAAATTGCGCTTCAATTCGTTTTGCTCAGCGGGCATTTGCTGATCCTGAAAACGGGATAGAACGAAATCAAAATTCCGGGGAAAATCAAGGTTACCAATTTCCAGTGGTTTCTGATAATTCAATCTGGTATAATCGACCGGCAATTGTTCTTCCACCTCTTTTTCCGGTTCCTTAATCTCAGCCGGTACTTCTTCAGGTTCTTCAACTTCAGTCGGTATTTCCGCAGGCTCCTGCACATTTACCGGAACTCCCCCTGCCGGGGCAAATGCCAGGAGTGGAGACAATAACAATTTAGAGGGTGTCGCTAACTTTTGAATGGATTTGAATGAAACATCATCCGAGATAAAATCGGATTCGATGGCTTCCTCCAGTTTTGGCAACTGCCTTTCTGCCCCTACCGCCTGGGTCCAGCGAACCAGCCCATCCTGAATGGTTTCGTTGTTGTCCAGACCGACTTCAATGCGCAGATAGCGGTTGCTGACAAAGAACTGCGTTTGTTGGGGATCGAAAGGAACCCAACCTAAATCGGGAAAGAAGACTTCGATCCAGGAATGTCGACCCTGACTCATTTCAAAACTGTATTCCGAAGTTTCGCTGCTGATTTGAAAACCTTTTTTTAGAGTCACCCCATTCACGATACGAACCGGTATACCGGCAGCCCGCATTAAGGCTGCAGCCAGATGCGAATAATTCTGGCAATTTCCTTTCCCGGTTTGCATGGCATACATGGCATCAAATTTTTCCGGGATCAGCACATAGCGCATATGATCGACCACAAAATGGAGTATGGTTTGTACGGCTTCCATTTCCGAGGTGATTCCTTCGGTTAACTGAATCGCTTTTTTCCTGATTGAAGCATTCTCGGTCTGTACCATATCCGTTCCCTGAAGAAATACCGAGACATCTTCCGGAAAACCGGGAATGGGATAAGGAACATCGCTTTTCAGCTCCGCCAGATTTACCTCGTTATTGGCCTGAAGCGAGATCTGGCAGTTTATAACTTTACCGGGACGATTCCAGGTATATTCATGAACCAGGTTACCCCGGCTGTCTGTCTTTATTTCACGTCTATCCGGTTCCAGCGAAAATTTGAATTTGAGGTTTTCCACCCGTTGAACATAGGTCGGCGAAAGAAAATCCTGAGGTACCACAAAGCTTGCCTGAAGTTCTTCAATTCCGGCAAAAGGTTCAATGGTTTGTTCCAGCACATACTCAATTTTCGATTTCTGATGACCGGAGATGACAATTTCAGAGCCATACCCGGACATCACAAACATGAGCATCCAGCAGATCAACATTCTTACCATAGACTGTCTCCTCCAATTTTAGAAGAGCTTAATCAGAATAAATAATTTATTCGAATGGTTGAGCAATATTTTTTTTATCCGACTGATCCAATTGAAATGATAGAAAAGCAGCCAGCAGAGTTATGAATATGGCAATGAGCAGATGGTCCAAGCGCTCGGGTAAACCCGGGAAAATGGGATAGACCGAGGCGATGACAAGTCCCAGAATGAAATAGAAAGTCTCCTTGGGAAATTTCTTAAGCAGAATATCAATAATTTTAGCGAATGACCAGATACCCAGTGCGATGCCGGCTCCCAGAAAAATTAAGGGAATGATATCGATGTGTTTTACGGCGCGGATAACCGTATGATACTGACCGAGAAGCACCAGAATAAATGATCCTGAAATCCCTGGAACAATCATGGAACCGCCGGATAGAAATCCTGAGATAAATAATTTCCCGCCCAGCAGAAGGCTAAAATGTATCCGCTGTTCCAGATTCACAATTTTTTCAACATGAGGAAAGGCCAGGGCAAGACCAATTAATATCCCTGCGCCGAATAGAAAAGTAATAATTGAAGCGGTATTTAGCTTCATATCGGGATGAGTTTTATAGATGGCCGGAACTGAGCCGATAATCAATCCAATAAAAAAAAGATAAGTATAGACTTCGTAATAGGTGAGCAGAT
>CAZTXJ010000244.1:0-2014 GCA_964617285.1 uncultured Calditrichaceae bacterium
GGGATGACAACTTCGGAAACTTTATTTTTTAACCCAAAAATTTGCTGTTTGGAATCCGGCGATCTTTTCCTATATTTGTCAAATTTTAACCGGAGACCAATCCACTTAATGCAGTCGAAAAAGACGGCATCCCGCACATCCGAAACTACGGGCAGGTTAATCCTGGAAGACGGATCTGTTTTCCCGGGCGTCTCTTTCGGCTCCCCAAATTCCGTGGCCGGCGAAGTGGTCTTCAATACCGGCATGACCGGATACCCGGAAACTCTCACCGACCCTTCTTACACCGGACAAATCCTGGTGCTTACCTTTCCTCTGATCGGCAATTATGGTGTTCCGACGGAAAAGGCAATCGACAACCTCAGCCAATTATTTGAATCGGAAGGTGTGCGAATTTCCGGACTGGTGGTCTCGGACTATTCTAACCAGCACAGCCATTGGAATTCCGGACAGAGCCTGTCCCAATGGCTGAACAGTCATCGCATCCCGGCACTGCACAATATCGATACCCGCGCTCTCACAAAAAAGCTGCGTGAAAAGGGCACCATGCTGGGCAAGATCGAATTCTCCAAAAAGCCGATCGATTTTTATGATCCCAATCTGGATAACCTGGTGGAAAAGGTGAGCGTAGCAAAACCGGTGACCCATGGTTCCGGTAAAACCAAAATTGTGCTGATGGATTGCGGTTGCAAACACAACATCATTCACTCCCTGGTGAATAGAAAAGTTAAGGTCACCCGGGTGCCCTGGGACTATGATCTGAATGAACTCAATTTTGATGGTCTGGTGGTATCCAATGGTCCGGGCGATCCCAAGATGTGCCGGCAGTCCATCCTGCAGATCCGCCGCACCATTGAGCGGGACATCCCGGTGTTCGGCATCTGTCTGGGTCATCAGCTGATGGCACTGGCAGTGGGCGCCAACACCTACAAACTGAAATACGGTCACCGCAGCCAGAACCAGCCGGTGATCGAGGCCGGCAGCAACAGATGTCTGGTCACCTCCCAGAACCATGGTTTTGCGGTGGATAATAACACCCTGCCCAGAGACTGGCATCCCTGGTTTATCAATCTGAATGACGGAACCAACGAGGGGATGCGCCACAGCTCCGGCCGGTTCCGCAGCGTCCAGTTCCATCCCGAGGCGGCGCCCGGTCCGGTGGACGCCGGTTACCTGTTCGATGAATTTTTGGAGGTGGTGCGCTCATGACCAAATCGATCAAAAAGGTAATCCTGCTGGGCAGCTCTGCCCTGAAGATCGGTGAGGCGGGGGAATTCGATTATTCCGGCAGCCAGGCCATCAAAGCGCTGAAGGAAGAGGGCGTCCGCACGGTACTGATCAATCCCAATATCGCCACCATCCAGACCTCGGAACACCTGGCGGACCAGGTTTATTTTCTGCCGGTGACTCCGGACTTTGTGGAAAAGGTGATCGAAAAGGAAAAACCGGACGGTATTCTGCTGAGCTTTGGCGGACAAACCGCCCTGAATTGCGGCATCGAATTATATAAAAGAGGCGTTTTTGAAAAATATAACCTTGAGGTGCTGGGCACACCCATCCAAACTATACTGGATACCGAGGACCGGGATCTGTTTATCCGGCGTCTTCAGGAAATTGGGGTGAAGTATCCCCGCAGCAAAGCCGCTTCCACCGTGGAGGAAGCGGTAAAAATTGCCGGAGATCTGGGTTATCCGGTCATTATCCGGATTGCCTTTGCCCTGGGCGGATTGGGCTCCGGCGTTTGCCGGAATGAAAAGCAGCTCCGTACTCTGGCCCGCAAGGCGCTTTCCCACACTTCGCAGATTCTGGTGGAGGAATACCTGGAAGGCTGGAAGGAGATCGAATACGAAGTGATGCGGGATCGCCATAACAACTGCATCACCGTGTGCAACATGGAAAATTTTGATCCCATGGGGATCCACACCGGGGAGAGCATCGTGGTGGCGCCCAGCCAGACCCTGACCAACCGGGAATATCACCTGTTGCGGGAAGTGGCGATAAAGGTGATCCGGCATCT
>CAZTXJ010000244.1:2114-4034 GCA_964617285.1 uncultured Calditrichaceae bacterium
CTGCCCTCCCGGCACATCTTCTAAAAAAAGCCAAACAGGCCGGATTCTCCGATAAGCAGATCGCCACCATTCTGAACAGCACCCAGCTGGATGTCCGGGAATACCGCCGGAAAAAGGGCATACACCCGGTGGTGAAGCAGATTGATACCCTGGGAGCCGAATATCCCGCCCGAACCAACTACCTGTACCTGACTTACAACGGGGAGGAAGATGATGTCGGGTTCAGCGAGAACAACGCGGTGATGATCCTGGGCTCCGGGGCCTACCGGATCGGCAGTTCGGTGGAATTCGACTGGTGCGCGGTAAATACCGGCATGTCCCTGCGGCAGATGGGCTACCAGACCGTTATGCTTAATTACAATCCGGAAACGGTGAGCACCGATTATGATGAATTCGATAAACTGTTTTTCGATGAGATCCGGCTGGAAACGGTGCTCGAGATCTACCAGAAGCTGAAACCGCTGGGAGTCATCATCTCCATGGGCGGGCAGATTCCCAATAACCTGGCCTGCGATCTGGAAAAAGCAGGTGTGAAAATTCTGGGCACCTCCCCCAAAAGCATCGACTCGGCCGAGAACCGGGGCACTTTTTCCGGTCTGCTGGATAAGCTGCAGGTGGATCAGCCGGAATGGAAAGAGCTCACTTCGGTTGAAGATGCTATTGCTTTTGCCCGTAAAACCGGGTACCCGGTACTGGTACGCCCCTCCTATGTGTTAAGCGGTGCGGCCATGGCCGTGGCTTCTACTGACCAGGAGCTGACCCGTTTTCTGAAGCTGGCGGCGGATATTTCGCCGGAATACCCGATCGTGATCAGCAAGTTTCTGGAAAATGCCAAGGAGATTGAACTGGATGCGGTGGCCCGAAACGGAGAGATTATCCTGCACGCCATTTCCGAGCATGTGGAAAATGCCGGGGTGCATTCCGGGGATGCCACCCTGGTTTTGCCGCCCCAGCGCACTTACCTGGAAACCATCCGGCAGATCAGGCACATTTCCCGCCAGATTGCCGCTGCCCTGAAAATCCACGGACCGTTTAATATCCAGTTTATCGCCAAACAAAATACGGTGAAGGTGATCGAATGCAACCTGAGAGCCTCCCGCAGTTTCCCTTTTGTCTCCAAAATCCTGAAGCAGAATTTTATTGACATTGCGACCAGAGTGATCATGGATAAGGCAGTGGAGACCAATAGTAATTCATTTTTCGAACTCAACTATGTGGGCGTGAAGGCACCCCAGTTTTCCTTTACCCGTCTGGAAGGGGCGGATCCCACCACCAGCGTGGAGATGGCCTCCACCGGGGAGGTGGGTTGTCTGGGCAGCGATTTTGATGAGGCTTTCCTAAAAGCATTGATCTCGGTGGGTTTCCGATTCCCGGTAAAATCCGTGCTCATCTCTTCCGGATCGATTGAATCCAAGGCCGAGTTGCTGGAAAGTGTGCGGCTGCTGCAGCAATTGGGAATAAAATTTTACGGCACCCGCGGCACCGCCAAATTTTTGCAGTCCAACGGCATTGATACCGAAATTCTGCACTGGCCGCTGGAAAAGCGCTCGCCCAATACCCTGGAATATATCAAATCCGGTGAGATCGATCTGGTGATAAACCTTCCCAAGAATTATCAGGAGCAGGAGCTGACAAACGATTACATGATCCGCCGCACCGCCGCGGATTACAACGTACCGCTGATTACCAACCGGCAGTTAGCCATGCGTTTTGCCGAGGCGCTCTCCCGGACCAATCTGGAGAATCTGGAGATTAAGAGCTGGGGAGAATATGTGGCTCAATAAAATCACAAACTAGCTTATTAAACTGTTCCGGTTTTTCCGCACTGATCAGATGACCGGTGTCCAGAACTTCCACCTGCACGTCAGGAATATTGCGAACCAGCCTTTGAGACATCGGTACTTCATAAATAGCCAAAGC
>CAZTXJ010000245.1:0-4028 GCA_964617285.1 uncultured Calditrichaceae bacterium
ATTGATGTTATAATATCCGAATAATCAACCATTGGATTGTATTGAAAAAAAAGTGCTATCATATCATTCATACCACAATAAGTCCGTGTGAGAACGAACGAAGAATTTTTAACGAAGTCATTTCTGCGGAAAAAAGTGGATATCGGGTTAAAATTTTGGCATTGCATATTCCCGGCATTCCTGAAAAAGATGTGATCAGTCATTCCGGAATTTTTCGCTTGTTCATCAAATATTGGAAAGGTTCACCGCTTAAATTCATTGAATTTAATTGCAAACTTTTTTTCCAGCTGAAACGGGAGAAATTTAAAATACTCCATGCCCATGATTTATGGGTTTTACCAGCAACTGTTATGGCGGCCTTTTTCGCTAAGAAGCCGGTTATTTATGATGTCCATGAATATGTGCGTGGTTTGGAAATATTTACTCAGAAAAAGATCTCGGGGTTTATTTGGAAATTGGCCGAAAGTATTTTTATTCGGTTTGTGCGGGTTATAATCGTTATAAATGACTATCATGGCCGGCTGCTCTCTCAGGCTTATTCAAATATTCCGCAACCGCATATTCTTATGAATTTTCCGTCTTTAGAAATGGATAAGCATTACCACCAGCGCGATTTTAACCAGCGCGATAAGAAAGCTGTTTACCAGGGAATTTTAAAGGAAGGAAGAAATCTAAGAAGAGTTGTCGAATCAATGAACTCGGTTAAAGATGGTTTACTGGAAATTATTGGTTACGGCGATCTGGAAAATGAATTAAAAGTCTTGGTGGATAAGTTAAATTTAAACGAAAAGATTAAATTTACCGGGAAAATTAGCTGGGACAAGCTTTTTGAAGAAACTTCAGCAGCCCGTGCCGGATTAGTCCTTTTTGAACCGGATGGATTGAACTATACCTACGCATCGCCCAATAAATTCTTTGAATACGTAAATGCCGGCACGCCAGTGATTGCTTCGGATATTCCATCCTTCCGAGATTTAATAAAACAATTTGAAGTCGGAATATTGGTTGATCCCACCTCAGTTTCTTCCATCGCCGAATCGATTGAAAAACTCTTGAACGATGGAAAAACCTGGGTAAAAATCCATTCTCAATGTCTCAAAGCAAGGCTGGAATGGAATTGGGAACGACAGGAGGCAAGGTTATTAAAAATTTACAAGGATATGTTGAATGAAATTTAACAATATTTTGAAAATATCTCTTAATTAAAGATTGTAAACGAGAATAATGAATAAATCTGTTTTCGGCATTTATTTAAAAGATCAAAATGTGATCTATCCCATTATCTTGGTACTGATTGCTTTTTTGCTAAGATTCTGGGGCATTAACTATGGTTTGCCCTCTGTTTATAACTCTACCGAATATTTTATAGCGAAACATGCCTTAAGCTTCGGGGCTCGTCATACCTTGGAACCTTTATATTTCATATATCCTACTCTATACTCATATTTTATTGCCGTACTATTTGGTTCTTACTTTTTGATCGGTCATCTTGGCGGAGTTTTTCCTGGCACGGCGGATTTCGCAGTTCAATTTTTTGTGAATCCAACCCTTTTTTATCTACTCGGTCGAATCAGCAATGCCATCATTTTTATTATTACGATTATTATTTTTTATCGGATCACCCGTTATTATCTCAATGCAAAGAATGGATTTTTGGTCTCCTTGCTATTTTTATTTAGTTTTAATATTCAGTCCTTTACTTTCTGGATGGTTCCGGATGGTTTGCTCTTATTGGGAATAGTTATTGTTCTTTTCTATATTGTAAAATTAGAAAAGCTGGGAATATCTAATTTTGAATTAATTTTAGCCTCATTGATCTGCGGACTCACCATCTCTACAAAATATAATGCTGGTTTTCTTGCACTCGGCTGGTTAACTGCGGTCTGGCTTTACTCAGCAAAAGCTCTGAAGAAAAAAATTGGGCGGGCAATTTTTTCTGCCACCAGCATTCTTGCCGGATTTATAATAGGATCCCCTTATTGGATTATAAAATTTTCCAGATTTGCAGAAGGCTTCGGCATGATTTCATCCCAGTCACGCTATGCTTATAATTTTGAAACCGGTACTCCCTATCTTTGGGAGATTCAAAAATTAATCAGCTCAGAATGGCTGCTTGGATTGCTTTTTGTATTACTTCTTATTTTTCTGTTGTTTCAGTTTAGAAGGCAATTTATTCCTTTTACGGCTATGATTATTCCGACATTTTTGCTGGTTGGAAGTTGGGAAAAGAAAGGCCTGGATTATCTCTTAATTATTTTTCCGGCTCTATTAGTTGTTTTTCTCCTGTTTATTGAAAGACATCGTCAGAGATTTCTCCCCGATTCCCGCTTAATATATATATTGATGCCTATTGTGATTTTAAACGGTGCACGATTGTTTTTTCATGACTATCAGAAAGGGCAGGAAGATACGCGAGAAATGACCGGAGCCTGGATAATGCAAAACTATCCGCCAGGTACCCGGATCTGTTATGACCATTATCATTACGACATCGATTTAATTGATGTCAATCGGTTTTTAGATTATGGTGCGGGAAGCCAGTATTTAAATGAAAATATTCGCAACAAACTGGAAAAATTAAGGAATGCCCCAAACAATTATTCATTTATTTCTTCGCAAAAAAAAGTAACCGAGATCGATTTACCGGACAGCTTGTTTACAATTGTGGAGAAAGATACATTTTTAAGACAGGCCTTTCTTTATCCCCATAAAAGTTTGGTCGAACTTAGAGAAGAAGATGTAAAATTATTGATCCTGAACAGCGATGCTTACCTGAAATTTTTAAATAATCCGCCACCTGATTCTGCAAATCCATTGAGATCGGATTTTTTATTCCGGAGAAATTTTTACCAAACAGTCTTAAATGGCATGTCACCAATAAAAAAATTTCAGCCAGATGCAATTCACCTAGGACCGGTAATTCAAATTTTTGAGCTTGGGGAAAATAACTGATGGAATTAAAAATAGGGACCAGCGGTTACAGCTACGAGGATTGGCGAACAGTTTTTTATCCGAAAGATCTCCCCAAAGGGGACATGCTTGAGTACTATGCCAAATTTTTTGATTGTGTGGAGGTGAATTCCACCTACTATAAAATTCCGCATCAAAAAGTATTTGCCCATATGGTTGACAAGACGCCAGATCAGTTTCAATTTATTGTAAAAACCAACAAAAGTACCACCCATGAAAGAAAATCTAACCGGGAGGCTATTCTTCAATTACTAGATGCTGTGCAACCATTGGTTGAGGCGAATAAATTTTCTGGATTTTTGGCGCAATTTCCCTATTCCTTTAAAAATACGCCACAAAACAGAGAATATCTTACCGAGACTAAATCATATTTTGCTGATTATCCACTTTTTGTCGAATTCCGAAATTGGACCTGGGACAATACCGAGATTTTCGATTTTTTAAGAACCACAAAAATTAACTATGTTAATGTCGATGAACCCCGTTTGAGAGGTCTGATAGAACCGCAGGATAAAGTTACCGGAACATTTGGATATATTCGTTTTCATGGACGCAATTCTGCCAACTGGTGGAAAGGAACAAATGTCACCCGTTATAATTACTCCTACTCTGAATCCGAATTGGAGGAGTGGTTGATCCGGATTGCCAGGTTACTCAAAATGTCATATAAAACTTATATTTTTTTTAACAATCATCCACAGGGGCAGGCAGTAAAAAACGCCACCATGCTAAAAGAGATTATTGCCCGTCAAATTGATCTTCTGAAAAAATGACAGGTTTTTTTGTGCTTTAATCAATTCTCTTCCCCATCATCTGACAAAAATAAATATTATCTGAAAAATTTTCAATTCGACAGATAGACTAATTTAAGTTGATATTTTTTATTAATCCTTGATTATTATTGAATTAGCTAAAGTTAAATAAGATTGGCATGTGCTTTGTTTTATTTAATAGTAGAATGAATATGAACATAAAAATAAAGGAGGATTAAAAATGGCTATAGTAAGATGGCGCCCGATGAGGGACATGATGAATGTTCAGGATGAAATGAATCGGTT
>CAZTXJ010000246.1:0-3966 GCA_964617285.1 uncultured Calditrichaceae bacterium
GACCTGAAGGCATTTGAGAAGGGATTGAAAGAGAACCATCCGGGCATCGCCCCCAGTATGATCTATGCCTACGCTGCACTAAAACTTGGCATTCCCTACGCCAACGGTGCACCCAACCTGACCACCGATTTCCCGGCCATGTTCGAACTTGCCAAAGAAACCGGTACCCCGATATCCGGAAAAGACTTCAAAACCGGGCAGACCCTGATGAAAACCATTCTTGCTCCAGGACTGAAGGCCCGCCTGATCGGACTCAATGGTTGGTTTTCCACCAACATTCTGGGAAACCGGGATGGCGAAGTATTGGACGATCCGGGATCCTTTAAAACCAAAGAGGAAAGTAAGCTTTCCGTCCTCGAACATATCTTACAGCCGGATGTTTATCCCGATCTCTACAAAAATTTCTATCATAAGGTTCGCATCAACTATTATCCTCCCCGCGGTGATAATAAAGAAGGATGGGATAATATCGATATCTTCGGCTGGCTGGGATATCCGATGCAAATCAAGGTCGACTTTTTATGCCGGGACAGTATTCTGGCCGCACCCATCGTGCTTGACCTGGCTTTGTTCATGGATTTAGCCAAACGGGCAAATTTTTCCGGAATACAGGAGTGGCTGTCGTTCTATTACAAAAGCCCCATGCATCTGCCTACACTTTATCCGGAACACGATCTCTTTATTCAACAGATGAAGTTGAAAAACACACTCCGGTTCATGATGGGCGAAGAACAAATTACCCATCTCGGAGCAGATTACTACGAATATTACCGTTAATAATATCCAAAAAGATGAGGGGTAAAAGATTTACTCCGCATCCGTTTTCGTAGAAGAGATAGATATTTTAAAGCGCATACTTTTTACTGTTAGTAATACTTGTCTTATTAACGGAATAGGTGCATGTCGTCTGAAAATTCCGCATTAAAAGATATATTAAAAACCTCACTCCCGGCGGTCATCGATCTTTCATCCCAGACGGTTACCTGGCTGATCGAAGCCATATTTATTGGTCATATTTCCGCCGCAGCCCTGGCCGGTGTCGGGATTTCCCTGCAAATAGTTCTGCTCACATTTGCCGTCCTGCTGACTTTTGTGATGGGTGCATCGGTAATCATTCTCAGATATCTGGGCGCCAACGATAAATGGAATGCAAATCATATCCTGGGACAGGCACTTATGATTGGGACCATCCTGTCCATTATCATCGGCCTCACCTGGTATTTTGGCGGCACTCAGCTGATGGGGCTTATTAAAGAAGAAGAACCCATTGCCAAGCAATTTGGCGTACAGTGGTTAAAAACGGTTTCCTTCTTTGCGCCAATTTTTATTGTTAATTTTCTCGCTCTGGGAATTATGCGTATGGCCGGCGATACGATCATTACCATGAAAGTAAACATTCTGGCTAATGTTATCCACCTCCTGCTTTTACCTTTGCTGGTTTTCGGTGAATTCGGATTCCCCCGGTTGGAGGCGAAAGGCGCCGCTCTGGCAATTGGCATTGCACATACGGTTGGATTAATATCAACCACCTATTTTTTACGCAGCCGGAAATCCGTTCTGTTTCTTTCTTTCAAAGAATATACAACTCCCAATTTTGAGACATTTAAGCAACTGTTCAAATTAGGATTTCCCACGACGGTCGAACAATTGGTCTGGGCATTTGGTCAGCTGATACTCAGTTTTTTTGCAGCCCGGATGGGCATCATTCCCCTGGCGGTGCATCAGGTATTCTTGCGAATTCAGTCGGTATTATCCATGGCCTTCCAGGGATTTGGTCTGGCTTCTATGACCCTTGTAGGAAAGAATCTGGGAGCGGACAAGGAACATCTGGCTCTTCATACCGGTTGGGTGGCCGGGCGGGTTGCCCTTATTGCCGCCGTGCTGGTGGCGGTTATCCTGGTGATATTCGACAGACTGATTATCTCTGCCTTTACCTCGAACCAGGATGTGATCGCCTATGGAAGCAGAGTAATGCTGGCCCTTGCCATTCTGCAGATCCCAAAAGCGGTAAACATTGTCTTCTCAGGTAACCTGCGGGGCGGGGCAGATCTGGCCTGGCTGATGTGGCTGGCTATTATTAATGTCATTATTTTTGAAACTGCCAGCGCCTATGTCTTGACTTTTTTTCTGCATGCCGGCCTGGTCGGACTATGGGGAATCCAGTCTATCGATGAGACCTCCCGTCTGGTTCTAAACTACTTTCGTTTTAAGGGAAAAAAGTGGAAAATTCTTAAGATAGGAAATTAAAGATCTATTTATTAAAGAAGTTCTTTCCAACTGTATCAAAATATTCAAAAATCAAAAAAGATTATATCTCAGAATACACCAGATGGCCTGAAGCCCGTCTTTCCAGTTAATTTTTTTGCCTTCCGAATAATTTCTGCCAAAATAGGCGATGCCGACTTCATAAATCCGCCAGTTTCCCTTCGATACCTTTGCAGTGATTTCCGGCTCAAAGCCAAATCTATTTTGCTCTATTTTAACCGAATCAAGTACTTCTGTGCGGAATACCTTGTAACAGGTTTCCATATCGGTGAGGTTGAGATTGGTGAACATATTGGAAAGCAGGGTCAAAAATTTATTCCCCACATAGTGCCAGAAATAGAGCACCCGGTGTGGTTCGCTGCCAATAAAACGGGAGCCGTAAACCACATCCGCCTGATTCTCCAAAATAGGTTGAATTAGTTTGGGATACTCCGCTGGATTATATTCCAGATCGGAATCCTGGATGATGACGATATCCCCAGTAACCTGCTGAAACCCGGCCCGGAGAGCCGCTCCTTTTCCCTGGTTTTTCTCCCGGTAGATCACCTTGCTGACCAACGGTTCCAGATCTCTTTGCAGAATATCCCGGGTACCGTCGGTGGAAAAATCATCCACAATGATAATTTCTTTTTCAACATCCTGGAGAGAGACCTTTCGCACCCGCTCAACAATTTCTCTGATAAAGTTTTTTTCGTTGTAAACCGGTATGACAATTGATAATTTCATTCTTTATTTTTGTCGAATCTTTAAATATACTTTAATGAATATACAAAGCCTGAAAGGTCTTACCATCGGGTTCATACAATTCAATAACGTTAATGATTAAAATATATCAAGAGGTTTGGGTGGATTAAATGAAAATTTATAAAAATTTTATATCATTCGAAGGGATTGATTTTTCCGGCAAAAGCACCCAGATAAAAATTTTACTGGAGAGACTAAACAGCCATAAAATAAATCCGCTGATTGTCCGGGAGCCGGGTGGCACCCAAATTTCCGAAAAGATCCGGGAGCTGCTCTTAAGTCCCAGCCACAGTGAAATGGTCGAGCGCAGCGAAATTTTACTCTATGAGGCTGCCCGGGCCCAACTGGTTCATGAAGTGCTTTTACCGCAATTGGAGCGGGGTCGGTTTATAATCGCCGACCGGTTTTACGATTCCACCACCGCCTACCAGGGATCCGGGAGAGAGCTTCCCCGAAAATTCGTACTGGAGCTGAATCGCTTTGCCACATCCGAGCTTAAACCTTATAGAACCTTCTTTATCGATATCACACCGGAAATGGCAGAGCAGAGACAGATTGAAAAGAGACATACCCAGGACCGGTTAGAAGGTGGTGGTCTGGAATTTTTTAATAAAACCCGGGAGGGATACCTGCAACTTTGTAACGAAGAACCGGAAAGGTTCATCAAAATTGACGGGATGAGAAAAACAGAGGAAATAGCCCGCGATATCTGGAAAGTGGTTAGCGAAATCTGGAATCTGGAGGATTAACATTCCGTTGAAAAAATATCCATAAACGAAAACTAATCGACATTTTCTTCGTTTACTTATTGACCAAATTGACGACAATATGAGAAACCGGAATTTGCTTTAATGAAAAATGTAAACATTGGTCTGAAATTTTCTATTCACTCATTTAAAGCGGGATAAATCCTATTATAACAGTTTTATCCGGAACATTAACTGAAGAAACTTTTTC
>CAZTXJ010000247.1:0-3954 GCA_964617285.1 uncultured Calditrichaceae bacterium
CCCACCGGCGGGGTGGAATAGCCGATTCCCAGATTGGCCAGGAAGATAATTCCCAGGTGAACCGGATCCACGCCGAAATTGGTAGCAATGGGGATAATCAACGGGACGACCACTAAAGTGGCAGAAAAGATATCCATCATGAATCCGACAATCAGGAGAAAAATGTTAAGAGTTACCAGAAACAAGGCCTTACTGGTAATAAAAGTTTTCATAAAACCCAAAATCTTCATGGGGATTTCCGCATCCACCATGTAATTGGCTAAACCCAGCGCTGCACCCAGAATCACCAGGATACCGCCAACCAATACCATACTTTCCCGGATCACCCGTACCAGATCTTTACGAATTTTGATATCGCGGTAGATAAACACTTCCACGATAAAGACATAGAACGCGGTGACTGAGGCTGCCTCGGTAATAGTGATATAACCGCCATAAATCCCGATCAGAATAATAAAGGGTAATGGAATTTCCCAGGCAGCTTCCCTCGTGGCTTTCCAGGCATTTTTAAGGGTGAATTTGGAAGTGGGTACTTTAATATGCCGGACATGATAAACGCTGTAGGCGGACATCAGGACAACCATCAGGATGCCCGGTATGATACCGGCAATAAACAATTTGTCGATACTGACCTCACTGATCACTCCATAAAGAATAATAGGAAGACTGGGCGGAAAAAGCAGTCCGAGATTTCCCGAAGCGGTCAGCATTCCCAGGGAGAATTTCTCAGGATATTTTTCCTGCAGCAGCACCGGATAGAGTAGTCCTCCCAGGGCGATGATGGTAACGCCCGAGGCTCCGGTAAAGGCGGTGAAGATAGCACAGGAGATGAGCGTGACAATCGAAAGACCTCCGGGCATCCAGCCGAAAAAGGCGCGGGACAGATTCACCAGACGTTTTGGCGTATTACTTTCGGCCAGCAGGTATCCGGCAAAGGTAAACAGGGGGATAGCCAGCAGAATGGGCATGTTCGCCAGCCGGTAGAGTTCCACAATAACCGCAGCAGAACTGATCCCGGCAAAATAAAAAGCTATGATGGCAATGGCGCTAATGATAACAAAGAGGGGTGTTCCGAATAATGCCAGAGCCAGAAGTACTAAGCCAATAAGAACAGTAACCATTTAGCCTTGGGCTTTCCTTTTGGAGCTCATTGAGGTAATCTGCTCTATAATTTTAAAAATAAACCGCAATGCAATTAAAGCAAACCCTACCGGAATGATAATCTCAAAATACCAGGAGGGCACATTTTGAAACAGGGTGGTATTCGCTTCAATTTCCATGGAAACAAATTCCCACCCGGCTTTTACCAGCACCAGACAGATAATAACCGAAGTGACATCAATAACAATTTTAGCGAATGGGACTATTTTTTTGGGAATCAAACGGGTGAGCAGATCGATATTGATATGTTTTTCTTCCCGGGTGGCCAGGGAGGCTCCGATAAAACCTACCCACAGAACCAGATGTCGCAGGAAAATATCGCCCCATAAAATACCGGTATCGAAAAAATTTCTCATCAGTACCTGCAGGAATGAGAGCAGAACCATACTTCCCAGAATCAGAATTATCAGCCCTGTTTCAACATAAGCAAGGCCGGAATCGACCGATTGCAGTATTTTTTTCATACTCTGAAATAATCTGATTTTTAATTAACAATATGTAAAGACAAAGGAAAATTTACAATTTATTTAGAGAGGTTCTCCTCGGCCTTGAATTGGGCTACCTCATTCTGGACTGTATCCAGCAGGGCCTGACTGTATAATTTCCCGACCAGGCTCTCCCGTGCTTCCTGACCAGCTTTCTGAAATTCAGCCAGATTTTTTTTCGGGATCTGTACGATTTCAATGCCATTCTTTTTCATCAGTTCGATCGACTGCTGGTTGTCCTCCCGGCTTAACCGAACCAGCTTTTCCATATATTCCCGCCCTTTATCCAGTAATATTTTCTGATATTGTGGTTCTATTTTATCGAAAGTTTTTTTGGCAATCAATACCGCACCGTGGGCATCTGCCAGAGGATAATCCATCATATATTTTACCCGGGTATACCACTGCAAGGAAACGCAAGCCAGCGGTGAAGTATAAACCGCATCAATGAGATTGGTCTGCAGAGAAGTGAGCACATCGGCAATGGAAAGCGGAATCGGAGTAACCTTTAAAGCATTAAATGTCGCCTCGGCAATGGGATCTCCTTCCCACATCCACATCCGGACACCTTTTAAATCCTGGATTGATACCATCGGTTTATTGGCAAAGACATAGACAAATCCGACCTCGGTGAATCCAATCAGCACAAAACCAGCTTCTTCAAATTTGGGGACAAACTGATCGAACAATGCACCAGTCACATGATCCACTTCGGCATAGTTGGTGAATAATAAGGGTGCATCCAAAATCCGGGATTCAGGCAGGATTTCTCCCAGACCCACCCCGGTAAATCCGGCGCTCTGCAACTGGCCGAGCCTAATTTTTCGCAGCACATCCTTTTCATCGCCCTGGATACCGCCGGGATAAATCTTGAATTTCACCGCCCCATTGGTCAGTTTCTGCACCTCATTGTTGTACTCATCCATTACCTTTAACCAGGTGGAACCATCCGGTGCCAGGGTGGCAAATTTTATAGTCTGGGTAAAGCCGATGGATAGCAGGAAAAACAGCGCAAGCAGAGTAATAATCAGTTTTTTCAAAATTCATCTCCTTTTTTGGTCCAGAACTGAAAACGGCAAAAGGTAAAAATTTGTTTCCGATGATACCGGCAGTGATCAGTCCTCGTCACGTTGCGAGATTAGAATAAATCCTCTTTTTTGACAATTAGATTCTGCGCCTTTTCCTTGGCTATGGAAGTAATCAGTTCGTATCCGGGTAGAATATCCTCGGGCGCCTGCAAAACAATCTTTAAATATTTATCAAATAAAGCTTCATCCAGGGTGGGCTGGGCATAATAACGGGCCAAATAGACATAAGTAAGGAGGAACTTCCCCTGGTTGATTTCCAGGCAGCGGTCGAACTCGGCCTTGGCTTTCTCCGGATCGCCTCCCAGCATTTTCGGCAGCGAACCATAGATCGAGCCAAAAAACAGATGTACCGAGCCGAAAAAGAAACTCTCATCCAATTCTTGCACTCGTTTCATCATTCCCTTTACTTTTCCCAGATCAAAAATGGCCTGGGCATTATCCTTACTTAAATTTATCCAGCCGGCCCAGGCAAAAGCCGTCCAGAACAAAGCCGGGACATCCTCCTTTTTCAATCTGGCAATTCTATTTAAGAAATCGGCTTCTTTTACCGGAATGCTATCCTTGAAGGCTGAGGTGAGTCGAAGCAGATCCAAACCATAATCCCTGGCCCGCAAATAGAATAGTTGCGCCCGCTCCACACTTTTATCCTCCACAAACCCCAGGCTATAACTGGCATATCCCTGAGTAAGCATCAGCAAAAGTTCCTTATTACGGGGTTCGGCAATATAAAATCCGTCCAGGAGCTTGAGATTCGAAGCAATTGCCTGCTCGGCAATAATCAGATCAGGTTCTTCATAAAGTGCTTCAATTCCATATTTGAAAAGACCGGTAGTAGTTTTCAGGGCAAATTTCTGCAGACTACATCCGCTCATCACTATAAGGAACAGGAGTGAAAGAGCAATTTTTGTGTGCATCTGGAATCTCCATCAAATAAGGCAAAAATTTGGGGATATTTAGTTGATGAAGCAAGCCGGAATTGAAATAGGAACCATTCAGTTTTAATATCACATTCAGAAAATACGATATTTTTTCAAATATTGAATGATGAATTCGTTTGTCGACTGCTGTGACCTTTAAATTTTACTTTCTTCTCCCTGGAAATGAAAAGCCCTGAGATCTTTGTAATCCCAGGGCTTTCTCATGATCAGTTATTCATTATCATTATTTCAGCAGCATCAGTTTCAGGGTTTTCTGGAAATTACCGGCCTGGAACTTGTAGA
>CAZTXJ010000248.1:0-1998 GCA_964617285.1 uncultured Calditrichaceae bacterium
TTTTTTATTTTCTTTTGATCCTTTCGTGATTCTTTTGTGTTTTTTGAACGTTAGATTGTAACCGGATTAAAAACGGTAGGAGAAATATAATGAAATACTATAGATGGTTTTGTCTGTTGTTGTTCATGCTGTTTTTGGGTTGTTCCAATCCCGATTCGAAGAATATGCAGCTTGAAGCAGCGACGCCAACGGACGGCTTGCAAACGGCCACGTTTGCCGGCGGCTGCTACTGGTCTATGGAAGCGGCTTTCGAAAAGCTGAATGGTCCGGGCAAAGTGATAGCCGGGTATGCCGAGGGGATTTCCGCAGCCGGTGCCACCGGCCCGGTGGAAGCCGTCCAGATCAGCTACGATCCCAGATTAATAAGCTATCAGGAAATGCTGGATTACTACTGGCGGCAGATTGATCCAACCGATGCCGGGGGATCTTTCTACGACCGGGGTTCGGAGTACATGAGCTACATTTTTTACCGGGATGATTCACAGAAAAAATCGGCCGAGTATTCCAAAACGGAACTGGAAAAATCTGGCATCTTTGAAAAACCTGTTGTCACCCGGATCGTCAAATTTGACAAGTTTACCCCGGTTCAGGAGTCTGAACAGGACTATTATCTGAAGCAACCTGATAAATACAACCGCTACCGCCAAGCCTGTGGCCGGGATGATTTCTTGCAAAAGGTGTGGGGAAAGGCCGATGCCGGAAAATATAAAAAACCGTCCGAAGCCGAGATCAAGAAGAAACTCACTTCCCTGCAATGCGACGTCACCCAGAATAATGCCACCGAACGCCCTTTCCATAATGCGTATTACAATAACAAACGGGAAGGTATTTATGTAGACGTGGTGACCGGAGAACCGCTGTTCAGTTCCACCGATAAATTTGAGTCCAATTCCGGCTGGCCCAGTTTTACCAAACCCATCGATCCCGGTCATGTGATCCGGAAAGAGGATTATTCTATGGGCATGGAGCGAATTGAAGTCCGCAGCAAAGCCGGAGATTCCCATCTCGGGCATGTTTTCGATGATGGCCCTGCTCCGACCGGATTACGATACTGTATAAATTCGGCCTCGTTGCGTTTTATCCCGAAGGAAGCTATGGAGAAAGAGGGATATGGGGCTTATCTTTACTTATTCAGAGATAAGTGAAAATTACCCGGAGATGCCATCTCTTAAAAGAATGGCATCTCTTTTTTTGTATACCACTTAATCGTCAATTTATACCCACCACCAGAGAATTTCCCATCATTTTAATAAACCATGCCGGAAACAAATAAAATAGTATTAACTTAGTTAGCTATACCCAAAATTTAACTATAGCACATTCGTATTATTATCAGATTGGAAAGAAATGGAAAAAATGGAAAAGTTTGCCAGGTTCGGCCTGTCAAACAATATGCTGCACGCAATACAGAAAAAGGGTTTTGAGGAACCGACTCCCATTCAGGAGCAAATAATTCCCAGGATTCTGGACAACCAAAAAGATTTAGTGGGACAAGCCCAGACCGGTACCGGTAAAACAGCTGCCTTCGGAATACCGATTCTGGAAAACCTGATCGAAAGGTCAAAATATGTTCAGGTGATAGTACTGGTTCCCACCCGCGAATTAGCCATTCAGGTTTCAGAGGAAATTCATTCTCTTAAAGGGAAGAAAAAGCTGGAGATTATTCCCATCTATGGCGGACAGTCAATTGAACTTCAGCTCAAAAAATTAAAACAGGGTGTGGATGTAGTAGTTGGTACCCCGGGCAGAGTACTGGATCATTTACGACGAGGGAAGCTGGATCTTCACCAGGTGAGTTATGCCGTACTGGATGAAGCGGATGAAATGCTGAATATGGGATTTATTGAGGATGTGGAAGAAATTCTGAAACAAATCAATCCGGATCGGACCACCTTGCTCTTTTCCGCCACCATGCCCCGAGAAATACTGGCTATTGCCCGGAAATACATGAAGGATTATGAATTAGTCAAAATACAAAATAAACAGGTAACGGTGGAC
>CAZTXJ010000248.1:2098-3946 GCA_964617285.1 uncultured Calditrichaceae bacterium
TATGTCCACCGCATTGGCCGGACCGGGCGGGCTGGCCGGGAAGGAACAGCCATTACCTTTATCACGCCGGAAGAATACCGTCGGTTGATGTACATTAAAAAAGCGGCCCGAACCGATATCCGCAAAGAACAACTACCCCGAATTTCCGATATCATCAATGTTAAGAAAACACGGATAAAAACGGAAATTGAAAAGATCAGCCAGTCCAGTATACCGGACGAATTTTTAAACATGGCCAGGGAATTATTGGCAGAAACCGGTCCGGAACAAGCGCTTGCAGCACTGTTGAAATATTCTTTTCAGAATGAACTGGACCCGGGCAGCTATAATGAGATCAGGGATGGCTCCCCTAACATCCAGGGTAAAACCCGCTTATTCGTGGCCATGGGCCGTAAGGACCGTCTGACCCCGAAAAAACTGGTTAGTTTGATCAAAACCAAAGCCAAAGTTGAAGACCGGAAAATCGACGACGTTCAGGTATTCGATAAATTTTCATTTATTACAGTTTCCTTTCGGGATGCAGAACGGATACTAAAAATATTCCGGAAAGAGAACCGGGGCAGGCGACCGATGGTGGTTATGGCAAATGAAGGCCGGTCAGGCAGGCGATAGAAGGGATATCAAAAGTTGCCATTGCTCGACGTGATGGCATCTTTAAATTCTTTTGATAAAGACACACAGCAATATTTGTTCACTCTTCAGAGTTCTCTTATATTTACCAACTTTTTCTGAAATCTTCCGTAAATTATGAAAGTTTAAATATCCATTATGGAGGATATCATGGAACTTGAAGATAAAGTCTTGGAAAAATTCCGCAGCTCATTGGTCAATCACCGGGATGAGCTGGTTCAGTGGATAAATGATAAAGGTACAAATAAAGAGGTCCGTCTGGGGGGTACCTCGGTCAATGATGTGCTTAAGGTCGTCTCCGAACTCAAAGAAACTCTGGAGAAAATTGATAAGGGTAGTTTTGGCATATGCGAGGTGTGTCACGAAGATGTCGATACCTCCCGATTGGAGATGGATTATACCGCCAGTGTATGTCTGGAACATATGAATGAGGTTCAGAGACGTTCCCTGGAGCGCGATCTGGAACTGGCCGGAAAGGTTCAGCGGCAACTACTGGCTTGCTGCACCCCCAGTTTGCCCGGGATACAAATTTCGGTTTTTTCCCAGCCTGCCCAGGTGGTGGGCGGAGACTACTACGATTTCTTCGGCTATCCAAATGGTTCCCAGGGGATTGTCATAGCCGACGTGATGGGCAAGGGATTATCCGCCAGTATGCTGATGTCCAATCTGCAGGCATCACTGCGAATCATCGGCCCGGAGTATGATGATCCGGCAAAAATTGCCCGGCGGCTCAATGATTTATTTCTCCGGAATCTGAAACTGATCCGGTTCATTTCCATTTTCATGGGTATCCTGGATCCGGAATGCCGAACCCTTCGCTACTGCAATGCCGGCCACCATTCGCCTCTGCTTCACAAAGCTGCTTCCGGCGAGATCCTGACCCTTCAACCAACCGGTCCGGCCATTGGTCTTTCTCCGGAACCGGAGTATACCTCCAAATCAGTGGAGATAGGATCTGGGGATTTCCTGCTGCTTTATACCGATGGGATCGTGGAGAACCGGAACCGGGATAATGAGGAATTCGGGGAAGAACGCTTGAGAAAATTTCTGGCGGAAAATCACAAAAAATCAGCGGAAGATTTCATTCCAGCTCTGGTGAAATCTGCCCAGGCTTTCTCCAGCGAATTACACGATGATGTTTCCCTGATGGCTTTGAAGCGGGAATAATGTGCTCTGGGATTAATTTGTAACCGACGTCTGGCATTCCCTGAAATACAA
>CAZTXJ010000249.1:0-3837 GCA_964617285.1 uncultured Calditrichaceae bacterium
GGATAAAATTGCCGGATAAACTGATCCATTCCCAGGGATTCCATATCGGATAAATAAACGTACCCGATTTTTCCACCGGAGGCTTTCTCTACCTTTTCCCGGTTCTGATCGATCCAATATTTGAGCCGCAGATTTAATTCCTGATCGATCGGTTTTACCTGAACCTCATGCGCATTGGTACCCCTGGCGTCGCTGGCAAGTTGAAGGGTGACCGTTCTTTTCAGAGTGTTGACAAATAAGCTGTAGGGATTGGTTGGTGCCTTCAGCTGATGGCCGTCCACCGCCAGCAGGTAATCTCCTTCTTTGGCATCGATTCCCGGCTCGGTGAGCGGGGAGCGATAATCCGCCCGGGTGTTGTCCCCGGGATAAATTTTCTTAAAATAATAACGACCAGATTTACTGTCCAGGGCAAAGTCCACCCCGAGTAGTCCGGTCCGAAGGGTATCGGAAAACATAAAATCTCCCCCACCTACATAGGTATGGGAATTCTGAAGCTCCCCGATCATTTCGCCGATAAGATAATTCAGATCGGCCCGGGAAGTCAGGGTGGGTATGAGTTTTTCGTACTTGGTCCGGATCGCCGGCCAGTCCTTCCCGTTCATTTTGGTGTTGTAGAAAAAATCCCGTTCCAGCCGCCAGGCTTCATTAAACATCTCCTTCCATTCCGCCACCGGGTTGATCCGGATGTGCATACCCGAGAGATCTACAGCCCGGGGTTTTTCGGCGCCATTTGAATTTTTTTCTCCCGGTACTTCGGCACTGGTAATAAAGTACTTATTCTTCTGCTGATAAATCAAGCTGCTGCCATCGGCACTCAAAACGAATCCATCCACGGATTTCACCAGGGAAACCTCTTTCCGTTTTTTCATATCAAATACGTACAATTCCGGAGCCTCCCGGGGCAGGGTTCCTTCGATCATTTGAGGCGGAGTGGTCAGATAATAGATCCGATCCGGTGCAGCAGCCAGCCCGCTAATATCGGCAGAGGGGATTTCCAGGGGAACTGCCCGGGACATCAGTCCATCCAGATCAATCTGAATGGGAGCGATGGCGCCTGGCTTCCATGGCTGGCTTTTCTCTCCTTCTTTCTCCGGCTTTACTTCCGGCACCCCTTCATCCGAACGGGGGGCAAAAGGGGATGATTCCTTCTTCTGCAGGGTGGTCACATATACTCCGTCCATTTCCAGGGTAGCAATATTGAACTCGGTTTCGCTCATGGTCGGGTTTTCGTGCCGGGCAGAGATAAAATAAAGATATTTGCCATCCGGACTAAAAACCGGTTGCGAATCACTGTTCATTCCGCTGCTGATCAAATTCGTTTTATTCCCGGAAATACTGTACAGATAAATGTTGGAAAGATTATTGTCTCCCGTCTTGCTGTAAGCGATCCACAGCCCATCGGGCGACCAGCTGTAATCATGGATCTCATTCCGGGGCGATTGATCCACCTGGTTCAGTTTTTTCTGCTTCAGATCCATATACCAGAGAATATGCTGGTTATCGGAAAAGGCCAGCTTATCACTTCCGGGCGCCCAGACCGGCTGGTAGAAATAACCTTCCGTGCGATTGGTCAGAATGGTCTCTTCCCCGCTGCCATCGGCTGGCCGAATGGCCACCTGGCTCTCACCGGTTCTATCGGTGGTGTAGGCCACCCATTTCCCATCCGGGGACCAGCTCGGGTATTGTTCCCGGGTGCCGGAAGTTTGGGTGAGATCGCGGGTGTTCCCGTGTTCCACAGGGACGGTAAAGACATCTCCCCGGGCACCGAACAGGGCACGTTTTCCATTGGGCGCAATGTCATAAGACTGGATAAGTTTGGAAGCATCTACCCAGCGAGGTCTCATTTGGATATCATCATTCGGGACAGTCACATTAACTTTATGCAGATTTTCCCCCGGCAGGTCAATCATCCACAGCGACCCTCCCTGCTGAAAAACGATTCCGGTATCACCCAGGCTGGGCCAGTCCACATCGTAATCGGTAAAATGGGTCACCTGACTGAAGGTTTTGGTGTTAAGATCGTAAACCCAGATATTTAACCGGCCTTCGCTTCCCCGGTCCGAGGCAAAATAAATTTTATTTCCATACCACATGGGGTAAGAATCGGTCCCTTTCCAATCCGTCACCCGCTCGATTTTTTGAGTGCCGAAATCATAAATCCAGATATCCTGGGCCAGACCACCGTAATAATCCTTCCAGGTCCGGAAATTACGGAAAATCCGGTTGTAGGCAATGCGGGTTCCGTCCGGGCTGTAAGAAAGCAATCCACCTTTGGGCAGGGGCAGTTGTTCCGGAAGACCGCCACTCACGGATACGGTAAACAACCGGCCAAACCAGGAATTAAAAGTATTCCGGCGGGAAAGAAACACAATGTGCTTTCCGTCCGGTGTCCAGGTTATCACCATATTATCCGGTCCCCAGCGCAGGGCAGCATCTTTTACCACATCGGAATGGTAAGTCAGACGAGTAACCGGGCCACCTTCGGCCGGGATGGTATAAACATCGGTATTCCCGTCAAATTGTCCGGTAAAAGCAATGGTTTTCCCATCCGGGGAAAAACGGGGCATTAAATCCATACCCGGATCGGTGGTCAGCCGGGTAGCGATTCCGCCGCTGGTGCTGACCCGCCATAAATTTCCCCCGGATTCAAAAACGATGTTTTGGCCGTGCAGCGCCGGATAGCGGCAGAGCGATTGAGATGTATCCGCTTGCGTTTGGGCCTGCATGCTTAAAGGCAGTATTGCTAAAAGGAATAAACTAAATATCAAAAATCTTTTGGTTTTTAGTAAGTGATTCATTCCCATGCTCCTGTGTTTTTATTTGCTATTCATTCATTGAATTAAGGGATTTGTGTGTTAGAAATTGGTATTTCATTATTCTATAAATAAAGCTTCTAAACCAATCGGACTTTTCATTCTCATCATTTGCTTTTCACAGGCAAATCAGGCATAATAATCCGGTCTGATAATGAAGATTAAATGAAGAATTTTCCTAAAGAGGATGCGGAATGGTTAAAAACAATTTTATTTAACTGTAAATCTTTTCTCCCGGCTCCAGATCACCAAACCAGCGCTCAAACCAGGTATTGTAAAAAGACCAGGCGGCCAAATTTCCGATTAGCCAGTTTACCGAATAGGCCTTTTCCGGACAACCGGTAAGACAGCGATAACAACGGATGCAGTGGTCGCCCAAAACAGGATAATCATTCACGGTAATATTATCGGTGGGACACTGTTCCACACACCAGTTACACAGATTACACCGATCCTGCTGCAGCTTGGGCTCCGGCATCATCAATCGTAAAAAGCCATCCGTACTGATAATCGCGACCATATCATAAAATCCCTTGCCAGGTTCGAAAGTGTCGGGACGGCTTTCCGGCATAGGATCCGGGCGAACTACCCGAAGATGTTCCAAAATCGCCAGGGCAAATCGACGGGCTTTTTCCAAATCCTGAGCATTGGGACGGCCTTTCATTCTTCCAATTAAACAAGGGACCGGGTGGTAGAGCTCTCCCCGGGTCAAAAACCCACCGATCACCCGGGCACCTTTAGCGGATAGTAGACGGTTTAAGTCGTACAAAACCCGGCCCGGTGCACCGCCCGAGGTAGCAAAGACGAACGCTTTTTTCCCTCCAAGGTTTGGGAGCATTTTCAAAAAATTTCGCACGGGAGTGGGGGCATGTCCGGAAAAACAGGGTGTGCCAAAACCGATGACATCTGCTTTTTCAAAATCAGAATGGGCAGCCTTTTTTAGGGAGATATTGCTTACGCTATGCCCGGCTTCCAGAAATGTTTTTCGGAAGGTATTGGCCACCTTTCGGGTATTGCCGGTTTG
>CAZTXJ010000250.1:0-3816 GCA_964617285.1 uncultured Calditrichaceae bacterium
AGGCCATATTTATGTGCCTGGCCATTGGGTCAAAAAACGACGCGGTTGGATGTGGATTGAGGGGCATTGGAAAAGACAATAAAAAAACCTGAAAACTCTGATGTTAAGCACTTTAAATGTGGGTGAGAAGATTCACCCACATTTTTTATCATTGCAATTTCTTTTCTGCCTGAGTTTTTAACTTCTCATCATCGGATAACTGGTAAACAAGTTTCCACTGTTCCAGAGCATTTTTTTGGTAGTGCACTTTATCTTTTTCTTCGCAGACTTCTGAGAAAGCCTCATAGGCTCTGGCCAGCCTGGCATGGCGAAGGGGATCATTCAGATAGGCAGAAAGGGTTCTTTCCATCAGGAAGATAGCTCTTTGATATCTGCCTCTCAAATAGCAGATCCAACCCAGAGTATTTCTGACCATTTTCAGGTCAGTCTCGGGTTTCCTTTTTCTGCAAATATCCCTGGCTTCCCACAAATAATCTGTTGCCTGTTGTAAATCTGTACCGGAAATCGCTAAAACATCAGCCAATTCATTCAGGATGAGTGGACGTATACTGTCTTTGTTTTTTTTGTCCAGAACCAAAGTAATTTTTAGTTCCTGGATTGCTTCCTCAAAATATCCCATGGATTTTAAATGTTTCCCCAGTTCTATGGAAAAGTTAGCATCTCCGGGAAAAATCTGGATTGTTTTACGGAGAACCTGGAGCGCCTCTTTTTTTCTGCCCATTTTTACCAGACTTTTTACCATAAAATCATAAGCATTTGAATAGTATTCGTCCAGTTTGGTGGTTATCTCAAATTTTGATAACGCTGTTTCGTAGTCTTGCTGGTAATAATAACATAAACCGAGATTGTATTGAGCACCTGGCAGATTAAAATTTAACTCCACACTTTTTTCATACTGTGGGATGGCCTCCTCATACTTTTTTTGATAATAGAAAGAATTTCCCTTAATGTGAAAGGCATCGGCACTATCGTTATTGAGTTGAATGGCCTTATCGCATTCGTCCTTCACATACCTAAGTGTGTCATATTTAATCTGATGCCACATTTCCATGTATACTTCTGCCCGGGCAACATGGATATCCGCCGCCATTTTCCAGAGTGAAGCATTTTTGTAGGATTGCAGGGAATTTTGATATTCCTTTAGGGTTTTATAATAAAAAACTTCAATCTGCTTATTGTTAGGATTTTGTTTAATGAACTTATATAACAAAGTCTCGCTCACCTGGGCATATTCATTATGGCATTGGGCAAGATCATAAAATTGTGATCCGTGGTAAAGTTGCCAACTTTTTTCATAAGCGGTTAATGCATCATTCACCCTTCCCACATCTTTTAATACCAGCGCATAATTATGATAAAGTTCTGGCAGCAGAGACAAATTCACATCCAGACTCCTATCCAAAAAGGCCAGATCAAAATGGATAATGGCTTCTTTGCCTAATCTGAAAAAATAGTAAATAACCGAACCAAGAATAGCGCTATAGACTTGGGATTCCTGTTCATCCGTCTCAACGGGTTGCAAAGCGGTGGTAATTTGCTGAACGCTTGCCAGATTATCCGGATTGGAAAGAATTTGTGAAATATTCTGAAAAATTTTAACCTGGTTTTTGGGTTTGTCCAAAGCTGAAAGGGTTTTGGCAAATTCCTGGTAACCCAAATTGTATTCCGGCCATAAACGGAGAAGCCGTTTTTGAATGTAATAGGCATCCTCATAATCTCCCGATCCATATAATGCCCGGCCGCAGGCATCAAGCATATCGCGGTTCTCCGGCTCGATTATCAATCCCTCTTTCAGATAGTGAATTGCCTTTTCATATTCAGACTTTGCTGTCTGCTCACCTGTGCTGGTCAAAGCTGTAACTGCTTTTTGTACATGAATCCAGCCCAGGGTCTGTAATAGATTAGCCGGTAGAACTTTGTCTTTATAAAGCTTTACCGCCTCTTCTCCCTGTTTCTGCCCCTCTTCGAAGTTGTTCAGATAATAATAAACTACACTCAGGTTGTAGTGATAAACCGGATTTGGTTTTGTGCTCTGTTGAATGGCTTCCAGAAAATATTTTTCTGCTTCCGGATAATCCTTTTTATTCAGTTGAACCAGTCCTTTCAGATTGTAAATATCCGGTAAATTCGGGTTCAATTTTTCTGCAGCAGCAAGTTCCTTCAGGGTATTTTCCGCATCCTTATAAATATCCCAGTAAAGTTTGGCCAAATTATAGTGGGCTTCGGTGCCGATAAGCTCGGGACTCAACCGGATTGCCTTCTGATACCGAAAAATAGCGTCTTCGTACTTCTGTTGCATATCCAGTGCGACACCCAGATTATAGTGGGTTTTGGCAAAGTCCGGATCAAAGCGTACACTTTCCCGCCAGATGGATATGGCATTTTTCAGGAGATCCAGGCGAGTTCGGTTTTTTTCAAATTCATTGAACAGCGTATTTCCCATCAGAAAAAACTTATAGGCCTGCCAGTTGTCAGTTCCGATATCTTTACTTAAGTTTAGAATAATCTGATAAGACAATTCTTCCACCGCCAGGGGAACGCCCTCCTGTAACGTTTCTTCTTTAATGATTTCAGATGGCCAGGTGGCTTCAAAATATTGAACACTTAAATTTTCTTTTTCAAAAATGGAGGGATGGTTTTCCAAACTGAGTACCAGTTTGTTGAATCTGCCATATTTTTGGAGTGCTCCGGTAAGGTAAACTCCGCCAAAGACTTTCAGCAGAATGGAGGTAATGGTTCCCAGAGGAATTTTTATCGGTCCAATCGATACATCGCCCAACTGTTGGAGCTGCAGAGAAACCTCTCCACCAACCACATTCAATGTTTGTGATTTTCCCTCTCCCGTGCTTTCCAATGTAGGTAACCAGTATTGTTTTAATTCTCCGGATTGACTCATCTCGACAATGTTCTGCAAGCGAGTCATTAAAATGTCATCTATCCCCGAGGCGATACCCTTGTATTCCTTATCATCTCCGGTTTCATTGATTATCGGTAACACTTTTAGGGATTTCTTTTTCAATAGGTAGAGTCTGACAAAAATGAATCTGAAAATAAACGTGAAAAGAAATAACAACAGTAATATTTCCAGAATATTCCATAAAATAACCGGGATATTGTCTTTTATCCATTTGAGAACATTGATCAGTCCCTCCAAGAAACTCATTTGTGCTTTTATCTGAAACGGGATGGTTTTCAAAACTGGCTGTAATTGATCTGCCCGCAGAAGAACGAAGGCCTTGTAATCACCTGGGGTAAGGTGATTTACTGCTAAAGAATCCAGATGAATAGTCAGAATTAATCCTTCGGCTACCGGTAATAACTCTTCCGATTCCGGCCTTACTGTGTAACCAATTTTTAATAACTTGTTATCCGGTCCCTGAATTCCAACCATCTTTAATTGTATATTTCGAAGCGTATCTCTCTCTGAACTCAGCCATAGCTGCAGATTGGTATTCTCTTTATTCAGCATCTGAGTGCCGGAATTTGAGATCCGAACAGTTAGTGTATCTGAACTGATATCGGTTTGAGTACCGGGAGAGTGGTCTTCTGGTGGAAATCCCCACAACGGGAGAACCGTGAAATAAAATATGACCAGGAAACTTATCCTGCTCATGACAATTCGCAATCTATATAAAAAGGAACCGGACATCGTCTATTCCTCTCTTTTTAATAAATTAAAGCACAAATAATTTTTATTGCCCCCGAAAAGGGCGGTTCTGTCCTGAACTAATCTAAAATTTAATTTTTGTGTGCTTATATTGTCTGAAGTAGATTGAATTTAATGCTTATCTTTAATGGTTCTTATTTTAATAAATA
>CAZTXJ010000251.1:0-3806 GCA_964617285.1 uncultured Calditrichaceae bacterium
CAGAAATTTAATGAAGTAACCACTGTTTATCAATCCGTTACCCAGACACCATCAAACTATCAACTCCGGCAGAATTATCCCAGTCCCTTTAATCCGAATACCACAATAAGCTATAGCCTTAAAGAAAATTCGCAGGTTGAGATTACCATTTACAGCTTACTGGGACAGAAAATTAGAACACTGGTAGATGGATGGGAATCGGCCGATTTTAGGACGGTCCGATGGGATGGCCGGGATGATTCGGGCAGTCTGGTCGCTTCGGGTGTTTATGTTTACCGGTTAAAAGCCGACCGTTTTACCGCTACCCGGAAAAGGATTCTATTGCGTTAGCATATTATTACAGTCAATTAACAATATGGGTGAGTTGTTGGTGTTCTAACAGGGCTGATATCACATTCCAAATTTTTATATTGAAAGTTATATTTCGAAATACTATATTATTTTTAGCTGTGTGAGAGAACCATAAAATCTATTCATTGATGTAATTCGGATCAAACCATATAACAAAGGAGGAGCTGTGCACAAATTTACTATCCTGTTTTTATGTTTGGGTCTGGTGGCAACGGTTTTTACCGCGTCGACTCAACAGAATTCCGAAGCAGTTCAGGCGCCAACCGCTATCGAGACCGTTTGGGGTCCCGATGCCTTTGGCTATATTGCCCGGGACAGCAATGAACCAGGTGGCCCGCCGGTGGACTGGATTGATATTTCCGGAATTGGCACCGCGGTATCCGGACTGGGTGACGATAATATCGTTGGACCATACAATGTAGGTTTCCCATTTCGTTTTTACTGGTATGATGTGACGAGCTTTTATGTCGGATCCAATGGCTACCTCAGGTTTTCCGGTACCGGCCAGTTGAGTTCTTCTTTTACGTTTATCCCCAATCCGGTACCGCCCAATGATCTGATCTGCTTCTATACTGCGGATTTTGACCCCTCCAGCGGTGGAACGGTATATTATTGGACCAATAATACCGATACGGTGATTGTTTCTTTTGTGGGAGTACCAGCATGGAATACACCAACTGTGACCGGTTCGTTTGATTTCCAGGTGGTTTTGTCTGCTGTTGATTCGTCAATTACTTTCAATTATGGTACACTCACCGGTCCCTTCTATGACACCAGTGGTATGGTAGGTATCGAAAACAATGCCGGCAATATCGGGATTTTTAATTATCCCACTAACGTTGTACCCCAGAATTACAGTATCAAATTTTACTATCCTTCCGTTATTCTGCTGGACGTTCATGATATAGCTGTTACTCGAGTCCAAAATAACAATAGCGGCGGATTCTTTGTTGAAACTGGTAATTCATTTCAGACTAATGCTACTGTTAAGAATGCCGGAAACCAGGACGAAAGCAATTTCTATGTAATTGGTGAAGTACGGCAATATCCCAGCAATACCCTGGTTTATGAGGATTCCTTTTTAGTAGCGAATCTGAATGCCGGAGAAACACAGGAAATTGATTTTCCGGAAATGTTTACCATGAACACCGCAGGATATTATTACGTGAGAGTCAGGTCCACTTTAAGTGGAGACATGGTTGCCAGCAACGATCAGATTGATGTTGAAATGCATGTGGTCGATCTGCCCGGGGAACTCGCCCTGGATGATGGTACTAGTGACCAAATTTGGAGCTGGGCAGGCGGAACCGGTGGGATGGGCATTTATTATTTACCACCTGTATACCCTGTAAAAATTACCGAAATAAAAGCATACTTAGGTGCTGGCACTTTACCGGTATTACTTCAACTTTATGATGACGATGGTCCGGGTGGCGAGCCAGGAACAATGCTGACCAGCATCCCGGTAAATGCCACAGTAGAAAATTGGTATACAATAAGTATTACTGATTCTAATTTGGTGATAAATGATGGAGGCGTCTATGTAGTTTACATGATGACCGGTAATGGTTCTTCAGGTATTGGACTTGACCAGACTACACTAGGCTCGCGTCAAACCTGGGAGTATACCGGTGTGTGGGCGGTTTTCCGTAATTTTGAAACTGATGATGCCATGCTGCGCCTTTCTGTAGAACAACAGGGTCAGATAGTCTTTTCAGATGATTTTGAAAACGGTTTAGGAAACTGGACGGGAGATTGGGCATTGACTACTGCTACATATAATTCACCCACCCATTCCTATACTGATTCACCGGGTGGTAATTATCCGGCAAATGCCAATCTGATTGGTGCCATGGCCAGTGGAGTAGACTTAAGTTCATTTTTAGGTGCCACATTGGAATTTTATACCAAATATGAACTGGAGACTGGTTTTGATTATTGCTATCTGGAAGTGAGCACCGATGGTGGAACAAACTGGATTCGGGTCAAGACTTATAATGGTGAAGGTGTAGTTACCCAGTTTACCCAGGAAACGGTTGATATAGGTGCTTTTGCGGGACAGTCTGATGTTCGCTTCCGATTCCGGCTGGTATCCGATGGTGGTTATGAAACCGATGGGATGTATGTGGACGATTTCAGTATTATGGGTTCTTATGTTGACAGTAGTCCGCCATTGTTACAATACACTCCACCGGCAAACTATGAAGGTGTAATTGATACCTTCCATTTTCCAATCGTGATCACTGATCTATCCGGGGTCAATACGGCCACACTATCCTACTGGTTAGATAATAATTTACCGGCAATGATAACGATAGATCCGGCAAACGTTTCAAATGACACCTTTTATTTTGATATTCCTACCGTAGAAAGTGGTTCTCTGGTCAAATACTTTGTTTATGCGGAAGATGGTGCATCTCCGGCCAATTCCATAACCAGTGATACCATGGCCTATATAGCTGGAAGCCCGGTAATTTATGATGATGGTGATCCGGAATATATTACCAATATTGCCGCTGGTGCAGGTTGTGCAGTCCGTTTTGATGCCCCGCCGGCCAATACGCCCAGACTGACCACTGGTTTGCTTCGTATATATACGGATTCGAACCGCCCGATTGACTCGGTAACCGTTCATATCTGGGAAGATAATAGTGGTGTTCCGGGTGCGGATTTAATCACCCCGTATAAGATTTATCCGTCCTGTACCCTGGCAGAGCCGCAGGCATGGACTATTGTGGATTTGCGTTCCTTTAATCTGGAACCGACGACCGGTTATTGGATTGGATTCATGAATACATCTGGGATAGACATTTGGTATTTATATGATTCTCCGGCGGTTAATAATCGGACCAGCACATATTCATCTGGGGTATGGACAGCATTTGCCGGTGATTTTCATACACGTGCGGTATTGGGTTCTCCGGTGGTTGGTATAAATCCGGGTGTAATAGACTTGATACCCGACGAATTTGCATTATACCAGAACTATCCCAATCCCTTTAATCCGACGACAACCATAAAATACGGATTGAAGAATAGTGTTGATGTGAAGCTGACCATTTATAACCTGGTTGGTCAGGAAGTACGGACGCTGGTGAATAACCGTCAGGATGCGGGTTATAAGACGGTGGTCTGGGATGGCTTAAACAACCGGGACAGCCGGGTAGCGAGTGGTATCTATATATACCGGTTGCAGGCGGGCGATTTTGTTCAGGCGCGGAAGATGATTCTGATGAAGTAAAAATATTTCCGGGATGATACTAAACTGAACGGAATCAGATATTAAAGTAAGGGGCGGCACATCTGCCGCCCTTTCTTTTTGGTTTATGCTAACTCTTTGCCAAAATCGTAAAGCGGAAAAGCTTGACACATTTCCTTAACCTGGTTTTTTACTTCTGCATATGTTTTCTCATTGCCAATATTTTTTAATGTCTTGTCAATCAGGCGGGCAACCT
>CAZTXJ010000252.1:0-3767 GCA_964617285.1 uncultured Calditrichaceae bacterium
GTCGGTACTGGGGCATCACATTCAGGTACGTATCGGGAGAAATCTCCCGGGAGATAAATTCGAAAATCTTCCGGCTGTCCTCCAGCATTCCCGGCATCACCAGATGGCGAATCAGCAAGCCCCTGTGGGCAATTCCTCCATTAATCTGCAGATCACCTACCTGCCGGTGCATTTCTCTGAGAGCCGCTTTGGCAACTGTGCCATAATCCGCTACTGCAGTATACCGCTGTGCCAGGTTATCACTAAAAAACTTGAAATCCGGCATATAAATATCGATCACTCCCTCCAGCAACTTAAGACTGGACAAACTGTCATAACCGCTGGAGTTATAAACAATGGGTAATTGCAGACCATCTTCTACGGCAATGAAAATGGCTTCAATCAATTGCGGCACAATATGGCTGGGCGTTACAATGTTAATGTTGTGGCAGCCAATATCCTGCAGTTCCAGCATCATTCCGGCAAACCTCTCGATGGAGGTGCTTTTTCCCAGCACCTGATGACTGATATCATAATTCTGGCAAAACAGGCAGCGCAGATTACACCCGCAGATAAAAATGGTCCCTGAACCATGGGAACCCACCAGAGGGGCTTCTTCCCCAAAATGAGGAAAATAACTGGAAACAATCGGATTACTCCCGGTCTGGCACTCACCCAGTTCTCCCTGCATACGATTCACCCGGCAATTTCTGGGACAGACCCGACAATCGGTCAAGATTTTTTTGGCGGTGGCTACTCTTTTGCGGAGAGATTCATTTTCAAACAACTTCAGATATGATGGATAAGCACTATCCATAAGGTAAAAATTTTTGTCCGGTAGATATATTTATTTCAGATTATCTGCTTCTACCGCTTCTATCAGCATTTCAAAAAAGCGGGGCTCAGCATCAATCACCCGGTTCCAGTTGGGAATAAAAGTGGTCTCGAACGGATTTTCCAGCAATACCTGTCCTGCTTTGATAATGCTCTGGACAAAACTTTCTACCGCCCGGGCCTCCTCATGACGATCGTAGGTCAAGCCGTTTAATGAAGCATCCATAGCATAACGTGCAATAAAATCCCGGGCAGTACGAAGATAAGTAGATTTGAGGGTAATGAAGAATTCGTTGGTAAAAATGATGCCCTGCGCCGCCAGGGTGCGAAAAAGCGATTTTGAAATATCAGTGGCCATCTTTAACAGACCGGCGTCCAGGTCATTCCAGACAATTGCCTGATGTTTGTGTTCATAGATCTTAGCGATATCCACCTGGGCTACCCGGTGCAAAACGGTATTCCGGTGCACTTCGGCCAGAACACCCATTTCCAATCCCCAATCTCCCGGAATTCGCAGTCGTTGGGCCAGATCCACACTCATGGCAAACTCACCCGCCAGGATATAGCGAAAACTGTCCAGGTATTCCAGAAAATCATTTTTTCCCAGCATTTTCTGCAGCGCCCGGATAAGCGGGGTTACGAATAGGCGGGTCACCCGGCCATGCAGCCTACTCGACAAGCGGGAATAGTATCCTTTGCAAAATTCGAACGGGTGGGTGGGATGCAACATGGGATACACCAAACGGGCCAGCAACTCCCGGGTATAATTGCGGATATCACAGTCGTGCAGTGCAATCACGTCCGAAGCACCGGTTGCGATGATGTAACCATTGGCCATCCAGGTTTGACTTCCTTTTCCCTGAACCCCAACATCGATCCCAATCTTTTCCAGATGATTATATAATTTTTTCATCCGGGGACCATCGTTCCAGATAACCCGCCAGTGCTGCGGCAGCACAGAGAAGAACTCTTTGGCCCTTTTGAACTGGGGTGCGGTCATCCGGAACATGGTGACGACAATTTCGTTGACGTAGCGAACTTCTTTCAGTTCTTCAATAATATTCGGGAGTGCAGGTGTCTCCAACTCGGAATAAAGGGAAGGTAAAACCAGGGCTAGCTGACGTTTCCTGGCGTTCTCAATCAGTTCCGATTCCAATTCTTCCAGAGAGCGGTCGGTTAACCGGTGCAGGGTAACTATTTGGCCGTTCTGAAAGAAATCTGACATATGCAACTCCTCCTATACTGAGTTTTGAAATATGGCTTTTTAATGTAACAAAATAATGAAAATCCTCCAAATTTTTTTCGGATTAACAGAAACAATTGCAAATCCAAAAAAAAATTAATGGACGATCTCTCTCATAAGCGCATCAGTAAGTTCAGCAGTGGTAGCCGTTCCGCCCATATCCGGGGTCAGGTGGGTTTTTTCGGTCAGCACTACAATGATGGCATGTTTAATGTGATTGGCCACATGATCTTCTCCCAGGTAACGCATCATCTGTTCGGCCGAGAGCATCACCGCCAGGGGATTGGCAACATTTTTACCGGCAATATCCGGCGCGCTGCCGTGCACTGCTTCAAAAACCGCCAGGTCCTGCCCGTAATTGGCGCCGGGAACCAGACCCAGGCCACCAACCAGTCCGGCACCCAGATCGCTGATGATGTCTCCGTAAAGATTAGTCAGTACCATCACATCGAATTGTTCCGGATGCATTACCATCTGCATAGCACAGTTGTCCACGATAATTTCCTTATAGCTGATTTCAGGATAACCTTTGGCGATTTCCCGACAGCTCTTCAGAAAAAGCCCGTCGCTTTTTTTCATGATATTGGCCTTATGAACGGCATGTACCATTTTTCGCCCCTCCTTACGGGCATATTCAAAGGCGAATTTGGCAATCCGGTCCGATGCTACGGTGGTAATAATTTTCAGGGTCTGAGCCACACCAGGGGCAATGTCCTGCTCCAGTCCTGCATACACATCTTCGGTATTTTCCCGGACGATAACCATATCGACATCCAGAAATTTAGCACTGATGCCATACTTCGAGCTTATTGGCCGGACGTTGGCATAGAGATTCAGCTGTTTTCGTAAAGCGACATTCACACTGGTAAATCCCTCCCCCACCGGAGTGGTGATGGGACCTTTCAATGCTACTTTATTTCGCCGGATTGATTCAATAACTGCATCTGGCAAGGGTGTGCCATGTTTCTCAAGGGCACCGGCGCCGGCTTCCACCACTTCCCATTCAATTTCCGCACCTGCCTTTTCCAGCAGACGCTGGGTGGCTCCGGTTACTTCGGGACCGATACCATCTCCGGGAATCAAGGTTATTTTATGTTTCATCAAAGATACTCCTTATGCATTAGCAGCTAACCATCGAAATTGAATCTTTAATTTAATAGCAGAAGCTTCATTTCTATAACAGAAAATCAGAATTGATAAAGAGTAAAAAAACTAATTTCACTACGAATTTCTTGCTTATCAAAAATAAATTTTTTATACTTTGATGGTTTTGATATTATTTTCTCTTGCGACCCAGAGACTGAATATTCAGGACTAACTCACGTTTAATTGCTACTCTTCTTACTCACGCGAGACCAGATAATCCTTCTGGATTTAAGGAATTATTTAATCTTATAAAAATAATTTGTCAAAAATTCGGAGGATTAATCATGAAACTGGGATCCTGCCTCACCCTCATTTTCCTGACTCTCATAACTTACTTAACACCTCAGGCAAAGGTCTGGCAAAGAGAAGCTCCAGACAGCACCGGTACCGATAAAGGTTGGTATTGTTCACTTGCTATCGACAGTGAGAATAATCCTCATATCGCTTATTACGATGCAGATTTTCAGGACTTACGTTATGCCTATTATCAAAATGGTGTTTGGACAGTTGAGATCGTGGATAGTATAGGCCATGCCGGAGAATACTGCAGTCTTGCCTTAGATTC
>CAZTXJ010000253.1:0-3740 GCA_964617285.1 uncultured Calditrichaceae bacterium
TGGAACGATCCGCTCCGGTATAATACAACCAGGTGGCCAGATTTACCATTTCCCGGGAGAGAGCAGTTCCTTCGGATATTAACACCTTTTCCATTGCCGGCAAGGCTCGCTCCTGCTGGATATTGGTCCAGATTTTCCGGGTGATATCAGCACCATATAATTCCCCCAGCATAATTTCAACCACAACTTTTCCGTAGTCAGTCAGATCCCTCAAAGATTGATCCAGAGGAAGTCTTGTCCGATTAAAGTACCAGGGTAGATAATTCAGGTAATCATTTACTTGCGGTGCCACCACTTCCTCCATAAAGGTAGCAGAACTCTCGATAAACCAGATATCATAGAAATAGTTGTTGTCTGGCCAGAGACGGTATCCACACTGCAGGGCATGATTAAATTCGTGGGCTGCAGTTACGGCAATAGCCATGCTGTCCCGCACAATCGGATCCTCATTAAGGTATGAGGCGAAACTGAAATCCACATTTAAATCAATATGAGTCACATAATTTAATCCGGTTAGGCTGGGAATTTCATAATCCAGAACGGTGCTGCCAAAGGGATTATCCGGGTATAAGTAGCCTAATGGAAAGCAATAAACATGATAGGTATTACGGTTGAGTCCGGCGGAATCCGGAGGTGGCTTAAATTCAAGGGAATCGATCTCAATTTGCCAGGCCCGATCGAACGAGTTTGAAACAAATTCCAGGTAATCTTTAGTACCATTCTGATTTCGGTCATAATCCGGAATGGCATAGGGACCGGTTACATCATAATGAATGATAAAATGCCCTGAGGTTGAATGATAGACAGAATCAAGCTCTATCTGCTGGGTAAGATACTTATTTAATTCTTTATTCTGGGACAAGACCGTCTGAAGAACCTGGGGGAAGCCGCATTTATGATTTACCACCCCATCTTCAGTAAGTGATAATAATTTTCCCTGGTCATTTAAATTATTAATCCCTTTGGCCGACTGACTCAATAACCCAGGCGGCAAAACGAGCGAGATATAAAAGATTACCGAGAAATAGCAGAACATACCATTTCTATTAACCAGTCCATGATATTTCCCAATAGATTTCATAGAATATCCCTATTTCTTGTGCTTTGCCTTAAAGGTGATGGTAATGGGCACACCGATAAATCCCCAGTGTTCCCGGATTTTTCTCTCTAAAAAACGTTTGTAATTCTCTCCAATCAATCTAGGAAAATTCGAGAAAAATGCAAACACCGGCGGATTATCCTGAACCTGGGTAATATAATTTATTTTGATTTCTTTTCCCATGGTCGCCGGCGGGCTGGTATCTTTAATGATCGGTAAAAGGGCATCATTCAATTCGCTGGTTTTCAGATGCTTCTGCCGTTCCTGATAAATTTCTGTGGCGATATCCAACAGCTTGTATAAACGCTGTTTTTCCAGAACGGAAGTAAATATGATCGGTACAAAATTAAAACTGCCCATCCTTTCGTAAAGCGCCTGCTCCCACTCCTTCATGGTGTTGGTTTCTTTGGGAATAAGATCCCACTTATTCACCGCAATAACGATACCCTTCCGGAGGCGAACTGCATCGTGAACGACCCTTAAATCCTGCCGGGTCGGTCCCTCGGTGGCATCCAGAAAATACAACACTACATCGGCCCGTTCGATACTGCGCATTGTTCTGATATGACTGTAAAACAGAACATTTTCTTTGATCCGCGCCTTACGTTTCAATCCCGCGGTATCAATCAGCAGATATTTTCGTTTCTGATAATTTAAGGGTGAATCGATCGGATCCCGGGTGGTGCCCGGTATGGAAGTTACAATTGAGCGCTTCTGGCCAATCAGCATATTCACAAAGGAGGATTTACCCACATTTTCCCGCCCGATTACCGCCAGGTTAATGGCATCTTCTACGGCGGGAAGTTCGGGGACCTTTTTCAATTTTTCAACCAGAAGATCCAGCGCATCTCCGATTGCCCGCCCCTGAATAGCGGAGACACCCAATGGATCGCCCAGACCCAGCCCATAGAACTGATACACCTCGGCTTCCAGTGCCTGATTATCCACCTTATTGACCAGCAGCATTACCATCTTACTGGATTTCTTTAATTTCCGGGCAATTTCAAAATCCCAATCGGTGATGCCGGTATTACAATCCACCACAAACAGGATGACGTCCGTTTGCTCGATAGCAATCTCCACCTGCTCCCGGATGGCAAATTCCATTTCATCTATGGCCTGGGGTAAATAACCACCGGTATCCACCAACAGGAATGCCTGACCAGTCCAATCGGTTTGGGCATAGAGACGATCCCGGGTCACTCCCGGTTGATCATCCACAATGGCTTCGCGCTTCTTGATGATCCGGTTAAAAAGGGTTGACTTCCCCACATTTGGCCGGCCGATGATGGTGACGATTGGGAGATTCATCGGGGATTATCCTAAATACACTAAAATGAACATTCCTTAAACCGAATATTTATTATGATTGTCATTTCCTGCCTGCAGCAGGCAGGCGACTGAAGTAAACGAACTGCCTGTCCGGCAAAGCTGTCCAGACGGGCACCAGCCAGACGCGAAGAAATCTTCTTTATCTAGCAAGATTTCTCGACTTCGTCCCGCTACACGGGACTCCGCTCGAAATGACACAATTTTTATTTTATCATATTTCATGATATTTTATTTCGTTTTCCAAATTTGGGGAAGAAATCATTTACATTTAATCGCTAGAAGTCTCCATTCCCGCTGCAATCTGAAACCATTCTTCACCGCTTTTCATGTGTTCCGCCACATAGAGCGAAGGTCCGGTATGCCGGATTCTTTTTGCTTCCGCTGTGGTTCTGGCAAGCTGCTGGGCAGCAATATTATCAAAAAGTTGCAGGAAACTATCGGGATAGACAAATATTTTGCGATCGAGTTTATTTTCCAGTTCATCCGCGGTCCAGTCGTCCAGAAAAAGAAGGTCATGATTGAGCACCCGGGGTGGAAGAATGATATAATCCCCCAATGATTTATCTTTGAGGGCATGATAAATATCCTGACCGGTCAGCAGACCTGCCACCACAATGGCTTCTCCGAAAAAATGATTGGTTACTTCCACCAGATCTAATTTCAGATTCGGAACGGTTTTTAACCTGGGAAGAAAATATTTTTTTAATACCTGAGCTCCCAGTTTGCCGCTGACCAGAGTCAAGTTTATATCCAAAGCCCGCTGCTGAAGTTTAGGCAATTCTTCCTCAAACCGGGTTATCATATCCCTGGTGAGTCCAACGCCATTTTCCAGCTGGTAAAATCCTTCGTAGTATTCGGTCGGAGGGACTTCCTTTCCGGTCCGGATGTAAAATTCATCCGAGAGATAGACAAACGAGCTCCCCAATTCCTGCTTGAGTTCTTTTCGCTTCCGGTCGATCAATTCCATGAGTTGCAGGCTGTATTCAATCGTTAACGGTTTCAGCTCCGGCAAATTCTTCCGGTGACCGGTTAGTCCCACCGGCACGATAGCAATTGATCTGACCCCGGGATAAAACTTTTTGAGATCGGCAATGGTCCGATCCAGATATTCTCCGTCATTCAGTTCCGGGCAGAGAACGATCTGGCAGTTCAGCTCGATGCCATGGCCGGTCAGATATTCGATTTTTTCCAGCAGGTGATCATCATACTTAATGCCAATCATGTATTTACGTAATTCCGGATCGGTAACATGCACCGACACATAAAGCGGGGTAAGCCGCTGCTCCACAATCCGCTCCAGATCTTGCTG
>CAZTXJ010000254.1:0-3572 GCA_964617285.1 uncultured Calditrichaceae bacterium
GTTGACTGGCAAAATGGTCCGGATAATGTACTTCTGATTCATGGTAGCGATACTCTGGACGCCATCGGCTATGGGGATTTCTCTTCCGCGGTGTTTGTAGGTGAAGGAACTCCCGTACCGAATCCTTACCAAGATTATGGTTTGGGTCGTTATCCTGATGGATTTGATACCAATGATAATGCGGCTGACTTCTACCCGAACTATCTCTCGGCGGGAGAACCCAATTATCCACCCTCGGGGATTATTGGTGGTAGTGCAAGCTTAGCATTCGATACCACTGCTGTAGGAATGCAGGATACCCTTAGCTACCGGATTTATAACAATGGCGCCGATGGTCTGGCGGTTGACACTATTACTACTTCTAGCCCGATTTTCACCGCCCAATGGCCAAATGGTGCGTCGGACAGTACTATTGCAGTTGGTGCTTCTGCGGACATAGAGGTAATTTTTGCCCCTGCTGCAGGTGTTCCATACTATGAGTCAATGACTATTTACACCAATGACGTGGTGAACAGTGCCAGAAATATAGTTCTTACCGGAACAGGTGAAAGTACTGGACAGTATACCGCCACGGTTCTTGCAGCACAAATTGGAGGAGACAGTCAATATCGTTCTTTCTGGGTGAATGGGTCCTGGGATGCTAGCGGTACGTACGATCCAAACTGGACCGGTCCAATGGTTGAGTTGAAAGATGATGGTGCCACCCCAGACGCTGTGGCTGGTGACCACATATTCACCGGATTTGTAAATTTGGCAATTGATAATACTAACACCTATAACTGGTGGACTGGATCGGAAGATGATGCTAACTCTTTCCTGGATGATGGTGTTGGGTTCGATGTTACAAATTCGGCCACGGTTTATCCAGACACCTTAGTGGTTGATGGCGATGGTGGAATCAACGAGTGGATTATTAGTCTTGCTGGCGATTTCAATGGCTGGACTCATTCCGATATGAGCCGGAATGGGACAGTCTGGAGCATCGTTTATCCATTCGTAACTGCTGGTGCTCATGAATATAAATACACTGTGATGCACCAATGGAATGCTGCTTATGGTGACGGTGGTATTGGCAGTGCAGGCTCAAATTTCACCTTTACAGCCCCGGAAGATGGAGCTTATCGCTTCACATTTGATGATGCCGATAACAGTCAATCCGTAGCTCCTGAAGTTGAAATGCCATACTTCTTTGACGACTTTGAAGCCTACACTGCCGGAATGCAGTTAGCTGACCAAAATCCGACAGACTGGACAACCTGGTCTAATTCACCGGGTTCTTCCGAAGATCCTTATGTAACGGATGCTCAGGCCTATAGTGGTTCCAACTCCGTGGTAATTGTTGCAGATAATGACCTGGTCAAACCCCTGGGAACACATGCCAGTGGAAGGTGGACCATTGAATTTCAAATTTATATTCCCGACGGAAGATCCGGTTACTTTAATACACTGTCAGTTTTTGATGGTTCAAACAGCGAATGGGTCATGGATGTATACTTCGATGTGGGAGGTGGTGGACGACTTATCACAGAAAATGGAACGGAAACCGCTTTTACATTTTCGTATGACACCTGGCAATCATGCAAAGTATATGCTGATTTAAATACCGATGTCGGAGAATTTTGGTTCGCTGGTACCCTGGTACACACCTGGCCATGGACCTCAGGTTCTGGTGGAACGGTTCCGCTCCAATTGGATGCCAATGACTTTTTTGGTGCAGAAGCCACTGACTCGATGTTTGTCGATGATTATACCGTTATTGCGGATACGCTTGACTTGGCACGGGCACAGGTTATCCATAACGCTGCTGATCCGGCGGCTAATTCCGTTGATGTCTATGTGAACGGTAATTTAACGATACCGGACTTTAATTTCCGAACAGCAACACCTTATGTGGATCTACCGGCAGGAGTACCGATCGATGTCGGTTTTGCGCCAGGTAATAGCTCTTCGGTCAACGACACCTTAAAAAATATAAGGACTACACTTGTTCCGAATGAGACCTATGTGGTCATTGCTAATGGTGTATTGGATCCAAGTGATTTTGCTGCAAATCCGGATGGTTTGGATATCGGTTTAACGCTGTTTGTAAAGCCCAATGCCAGAGAAACAGGAGCAGGAACCGGAGTGGACTTCTTTGGAGTTCATGGTGTAACGGATGCACCGGGTGTCGATATCCGCGTGCAGGGTGGCTCAACCCTTTTGAACAACCTTGTATATGGTTCGATCAGTGAATATCAGACAGTTGCTCCAATCAATTACACCCTACAGATACTGGATAGTGCTCAATCGACCGTTATCTATACGATTAGTGATGTTGATCTTACTGGTCTGTCTGGGCAGTCGGCGGTATTATTTGCCTCCGGATTTATTAATCCTGCCGCAAATCAAAATGGACCATCCTTTGCCCTTGTCGCGGCATTGGCCGACGGTAGTGTTAGAGTCTTTGATCAGGTGACTGGAATTGCTGAGGATCAAAATGCAATACCGACTGAATTTGCCTTGGATCAAAACTATCCTAATCCTTTTAATCCTTCTACCTCAATTAAGTATGCCTTGAAGGAAAATACAAAGGTAGTCCTGAAGATTTATAATCTACTGGGTCAGGAAGTGAGAACACTGGTTAACGATCGTCAGGAAATGGGATACAAAAAAGTGGTCTGGGATGGCCTGAACGACCGCGGTAATCGTGTGGCGACTGGTATCTATATTTACCGTTTACAAGCGGGTGACTTTGTTAAAGCGCGGAAGATGATCCTGATGAAGTAGTTTTTTCCCACGAGTACGGAAGTTGATGCGAATAGTGCCGGTCTGTTAGAGGCCGGCACTTTTTTTAGGTTTTTTAACGGGGAGTCATAATTCCTTTACTTTATTGTGTTAGGATGGAGTTTGAATTTATATTTAGTTGATTATTTGATTATCACAAATAATAAATTATTTTGTTGATTATATGTTTTTTTGTTATTGATTAGTTCTATAATTGATTGGATATCCCATGAAGAGAAATAAAATTTGGTTATTGTTGATTGTACTCTTTTTACTAACCAAGACTGGAAATTCACAAACACAAAAAGTACTCGTTTCAGAATTTGTCGTGACACCTTCGGATGGCGAGTTTATTGAAATATATAATCCGGGTCCTGACCTGGTGGATTTGAGTAACTACTATATCACCGATGCCACTTTTGCGGTGGATAATACCTATTATTACAATATCGTTCGGGGTACACTTTATGGAGGTGGTGCAAATGGTGATTTCCATGCCCGGTTTCCCGATGGAGCGGTTATTCAACCTGGAGAATACCAGACTATTGCCATGACCGGAATCGGATTTGTCAGCACATATGCTGTGCAACCCACCTACGAATTATTTGATACGGACATCAACATTCCGGACATGCGCGAGGCTCGTCCCGGCAGCATAAACGGTCAGGGTGGCCTTACCAATACTGATGAGGTGATTGTTTTGTATTACTGGGATGGCCTGAGCGACCTAGTAGGAGATGTGGATTATGTGATCTACGACGACAACGGTCAGGTCCCCAACGAGGCTGTGGATAAGACCGGTATTTCCA
>CAZTXJ010000255.1:0-3552 GCA_964617285.1 uncultured Calditrichaceae bacterium
CCGACCACCGGGGGCACCACCGCCAGCTTTGCCATGCTGGGGGATGTTCAGATTGCCGAACCGGATGCTCTGATTGGTTTCGCCGGACAAAGAGTGATCAAGCAAACCATCGGACAGGATTTGCCGGAGGGATTTCAACGGGCCGAATTTTTAAAAGAACATGGATTTGTCGATATGATTGTCGACCGGGCGGAGATGCGCGAATCGGTGGGTAAAATTTTAGAAATTCTCTGGCCGAATAAGAAACCGGTAGAAACAGAAGAGAAAAAGAAATAACAGTTTTCAGGTAAAGCATTTTTCCTCTGCCGCACCTCTATACAATTAAAAGCGACTTAATTTTTAAACTGACAGATCGGATTGTATTTTTTATTTTTAATACGGAGTAATGATGACTTCAAAACCGCTGATATTGGTGACCAATGATGATGGAATTTACGCACCTGGTATTTATGCCCTGTATAATGCGATGAAAAAAATTGGCGATGCCCGGGTGGTCGCGCCGGAAATGGAACAGAGCGCTGTCGGTCATGCCCTCACCATCTCGGATCCGCTGCGGGTTAGCGAAGTTGACCGTTACGGGGAAATATTTGGTCATGCGGTAAACGGCACCCCGGCGGACTGTGTGAAACTGGCGGTAAAAGCTATTCTGAACAAAAAACCGGATTTGGTGGTTTCCGGCATCAATCAGGGTCCTAATACTGCCATTAATGTCATGTACTCAGGAACGGTATCTGCGGCCACCGAAGGTACCCTGATGGGCATTCCTTCCATCGCTTTTTCACTAACTTCTTTCAGCAAACACGACTTTAGTTTTGCTGCCGAATTTGCCACCCATCTGGCTCAAAAAGTACTGGGAGACGGTTTATCAGCCGGCACCCTGCTGAATGTGAATATACCGGCTGTTCAAAAAAGTGAAATAAAAGGTGTAAAGATAACCCGGCAGGGCAAAGGCAGGTACGAAGAGTATTTCGAGAAAAGAACCGACCCCATGAATCGTCACTATTACTGGCTGGCCGGGAAAAAGCTTCAGCTGGATATCGAACCGGATGTGGATGATGTGGCGGTTCTGGATAACTACATTGCGGTGACTCCTATTCAATTTGACTTGACCGATTACAAAGCACTTAAAAATTTAAAAGACTGGGAAATTGGTTTGCCGGAATGAAAAAAGTACTGATTCTTGATTTTGGTTCACAGTATACCCAGCTGATTGCCAGAAAAGTTCGTGAGCTCTCGGTTTATTCGGAAATCCAACCCTATAATTATCCGATTCAAAACATTCTTGAAGACGACACGATTGGGGCAATCATTCTCTCCGGCGGTCCCTCCTCCGTTTATGCCAAAGATGCTCCGCATTGCGATCCGGAACTTTTTTCCCAGGGCAAACCCATCCTGGGTATTTGTTATGGCCTGCAGCACATCGCTTATTCACTGGGCGGCGAGGTGGATCCCGCCGCGCAACGTGAATATGGTCAGGCAAATTTGATTTTTGAGAAAGATGAACCTCTCTTTCAGAATATCGATTCACCAACTACCGTGTGGATGAGTCATGGCGATCATTTGACCAAACTACCGCCTGGATTCAAGGCAATCGGGAAGACCAAAAATTCACCCATTGCCGCCATTGCCAATCCGGTTAAAAAGATTTACGGATTGCAATTTCACCCGGAAGTTTATCATACCATTCATGGGAATGAAATTCTTTCAAATTTCTTGTATCGCATTTGCGATTTTAAGGAAGATTGGACTGCTGAATCTTTTATCGATTCATCAGTGAAAAAAATAGGTGAACTTGTCGGGAATGAGAAAGTTTTATTAGGGTTGAGCGGTGGGGTTGATTCCAGTGTGGCTGCCTTGCTTATTCACAAAGCTATCGGAGATCGGCTTACCTGCATGTTCATCGATACCGGATTATTGCGGCATAAGGAAAAAGAAGAGGTGGAGCAGGTTTTTGGAGAACACTTTCGGATAAACTTGATTTCAATCACCGCCGGGGATCGCTTTCTCTCTAAATTGAGCGGCGTTATCGACCCGGAAGAGAAGCGTAAAATTATTGGAAATACCTTTATTGAAGTATTTGAGCAGGAATCAAAAAAACTGGGAAATTTTAAATATTTAGGACAGGGCACATTGTACCCGGACGTGATTGAAAGCGTGAGTTTTAAGGGACCTTCGGCAACCATCAAATCCCACCATAATGTGGGCGGTTTGCCGGAACGGATGAATTTTGAACTGATCGAACCTTTACGAGAATTGTTTAAAGATGAGGTACGGGCGGTGGGAAAACAGCTTGGGATTCCGGAAGCAGTATTGGGACGCCATCCTTTTCCCGGACCGGGATTAGCGGTACGAATTATCGGCGAGATTACCGAACCACGTTTAGAAATGCTGCGACAGGCCGATACTATCTATATTTCTGAATTAAGGAATGCAAATTTGTATGATAAAATATGGCAGGCATTTGCCGTTTTACTGCCGGTTCAGTCCGTGGGCGTGATGGGGGATGAGCGAACCTATGAGAATGTTCTGGCGCTCCGGGCGGTAACCAGCACAGATGGGATGACTGCGGACTGGTTTGAAATACCGCGGGATGTACTGGCAAAAATATCCAACCGGATTATAAATGAAGTAAAAGGAATTAACCGGGTGGTTTACGATGTAAGCTCGAAACCGCCTGCAACCATTGAATGGGAGTAAAAAGGAGCAGATTATGTGTGGTATTGTCGGATATATTGGAGATCGTGAAGCACGGCCTATTTTAATGGATGGCTTGAAACGTTTGGAGTACCGGGGTTATGATTCAGCCGGGATTGCGATAATTCATAAAGGACGAATCAGTATTACCAAACAGGTTGGCAAAATTGCCGCTCTGGAAGAGGACCTGAACGGAACTCATCTTCCTGGTACACTCGGTATTGCCCATACCCGCTGGGCCACCCACGGTGAACCGAATCAGACCAATGCCCATCCCCATACCGATGGCACCGGAAACATTGTGCTGGTTCATAATGGCATTATTGAAAATTACAACGCTTTGCGTAAGATTCTTGGAGAGAAAGGTCATACTTTTCGCACCGAGACGGATACTGAAACCATTGCCCATCTGATTGAGGAATTCTACCGTAATGGTACAACCTTCGAAGAAGCTTTCCGGATGGCCCTTTCCGAAGTTGATGGTACCTATGGGATTGCCCTGATAACAAAGTATGAACCGGATAAAATATTCTGTGCCCGGAAGGGCAGTCCTTTGGTGGTTGGCATTGGAGAAGGTGAAAATTTTGTTGGTTCGGATGCCTCAGCGATTATTGCCCACACCCGAAATGTTTTTTACCTGGAAGATGGGGAAATTGCAGTTATCAGTAAAGATGGCTTTGTCACCAAAACCATCGAAAATGAACTGGTGCAGAAGAAGATTGAGAAGATAAGTTTCGATCTGGAACGGATTGAGAAGGCCGGATACCCCCATTTCATGCTCAAGGAAATTTATGAGCAGCCCAATACGGTTGCCGATGCCATGCGTGGACGCCTGATCGAGGAAGAAGGGGTGGCCAA
>CAZTXJ010000256.1:0-280 GCA_964617285.1 uncultured Calditrichaceae bacterium
GGCCGGGAAGAGAATGGATTTACCTGGGAACGGCTGGATAAGGTGGAGGAGATTAAGAAGTTGATGTAGAGGAGAGGATTCTCTTATAGAGTTGACTGGGAATACTCAAGGGCATACTATCACTATTTCGTAATGAATTTATAAATATGTCATCCCCGCACGTTTTAAGCGGGGATCCATTATTTTCCCCATCCCTGGATACTGGATGCCGGCTCTCCGGCCGCCTGCCTGCTGCAGGCAGGTGTTCCGGAATCTCGTTTTTAAATCCTGATATAACAAT
>CAZTXJ010000256.1:380-3534 GCA_964617285.1 uncultured Calditrichaceae bacterium
AAAAACAAAAAGGGATTCTGAACTGAATTCAGAATGACAAACCAGCTGTTATGCCAGACCTCTAGCTGTGGCAGGAAACGACGTGGCGATCTCCTTGAGTTCCTACTAGTTAAACCATCCCTGGGTCAATCATTCACGCGGAGATTACTTGCCTGCTGCAGGCAGGTGTTCCGGAATCTCGTTTTTAAATCCTGATATAACAATTGCGGATCAGGAAAGCAGAAAAGGTAAAGGTTAAAGAAAAAAACAAAAAGGGATTCTGAACTGAATTCAGAATGACAAACCAGCTGTTATGCCGGACCTCTAGTTGTGGCAGGAAACGACGTGTTAATCTTTTTAAGTTTTCGCCAGAAAATCCTTTCCTGTGTAATTCTTTCATGCGGAGATTACTTGCCTGCTGCAGGCAGGCTTCTCCCGCAGCTGCGGGATCGTAAAGACTATTAAAACCTGTCATTGCGAATTCCTGACTCAAGTCAGGAATGTGGCAATCTACTTCCGTATAAGTTAAAGTTATCCATCCCTGGGTAATTCCCTCTCGCGGAGATTGCCGCAACATCCTTGTTTCGCAAAGACTGCTTTACCCAACTCAACTTGCCAAATTTACTAAAAATCCATATATTTTAATCTGTATTGTCTGCTAAGGAACGGCGGCTCATTTACGATAATATAAGCCATTAACGGAGCCGATTGAATGAATACAACCCAGAAACGTGTACTGATTGTGGATGACGAGGAAGACCTCACCTGGACCCTGAACAAGAAACTCTCCAAAGACAGCGATAAATTCCAGATAATGACCGTAAACTCCGGCAAAGAGGCCATGAACGTGCTCAGCCAGGTGCCGGTAGACCTGCTGATCAGTGATGTGCGCATGCCGGAAGTCTCCGGCCTGGAGCTTCTGGTTGAAACCAAGAAGAAATTTCCCCGCACCAGGGTCATTATTATGACCGCCTACGGTTCCTCCGACGTCCAGCGGGAAGCTAATGAGCGGGGCTGCTTCCGGTATCTGGAGAAACCGTTCGAGATCAACGACCTGCGGGAGATGATCCTGGAAGCATTGACCGAGAAAAAAGGTTTTAAGGGCAGTGTGGCGGATTTTCAGCTGAGTGACATCATCCAGTTAAACTGCCTGGGCCGGATAACCTCCAGTCTGCAGATCAAGCACAAAGACCAGACTGGATTTATCTATTTCGCTGATGGCAATATTATCCATGCCAATACCGATAGTCTGGAAGGGGAGAATGCCTTCTATCATATCATGGGCTGGCAGGGGGGCGAGTTCTCGGTGCGTCGCAATGCCAAGTCACCCAAGGAAACCATTGCCAAGGGCTGGCAGAGTCTGCTGCTGGAAGCCATGCGCCGGATCGATGAGATCTCGGAGAAGAATGGCGAGGAAAAAGAGCGGGATAAGCGGGAGCGGATCAGTGAGATTCAAAAAGCGCTGGTACCGATCAGCAAATCCCGGGGAACCGATTTTGTTCTGGTGCACAATACCGCCGGCTTTGCCATCACTTTTCTGCCGGAGACCGAAGACGGTAACCTGGAAGCTTCCGATCTGGGCAGTCATTTATCGGTCTTCTTCGAGGCGCTGAACAAATTTCAGCAAAATCTGCAGACCACTGCCGCCATGCTGTTGGAAATCCAATTCGGCAATCTGATATTTGTCACCGCCCGGGTACCGGATAAAGATGCCTGGGTGACGGTTTTGGGTGATCCCGGTATCAATGTTGGTTTTGTACGATTAGAGCTGCGAAAAGCGGTGAAAAAGATAAGCGCGTTTATTTAACCTTACCTGATATCAAAAAGGGAGACCGGTTAAAGTCTCCCTTTCAATTTATTATCAAATATCATTCTTTCAATCCAGCAAATGCACCACCAGCCCGGATTTCAGCTTGGGCTCGAACCAGGTGGATTTGGGTGGCATGGTCTTACCGGCATCGGCAATAGCCATCAATTCGTCAATGGAAGTCGGATACAGGGCAAAGGCCACCTTCCAGTTACCGCTGTTCACCCGTTTCTCCAGTTCTTTTAGACCGCGAATCCCGCCCACAAAATCAATCCGTTTATCCTTGCGGGGATCACCAATGCCCAGCACTGGCGCCAGCAGATTTTCCTGCAGAATGCTGATGTCCAGCCGTCTGACCGGATCGTTTTTAGCATAGATGCCCTCCCGCGCGACAAGCTGGTACCACTTGCCTTCCAGGTACATGCCAAATTCCTTGCCCTTTCTGGGTTTGTAGGGTTCCGATCCGGGTGCAGGTGATACTTCAAACTTTTCTTTGATTTTTGCCAGCAATTCATCCGGGGTAAGACCGTTGAGGTCTTTTACTACCCGATTATAATCCAGGATCTGCATCTGGTTGTGAGGGAAAATCACGGTGAGGAAATAATTATACTCCTCCCGGCCGGTATGGTTGGGATTATCCTTTCGCCGGGCATCCCGCACCCGCTGGGCCGCCGCCGAGCGGTGATGGCCATCTGCCACATAAAGCACATCTTTTTGGGCGAACAGGCTGGTAATTTTATCGATCAGCTTCTGATCTCTCACCAACCATAAAATATGTCTGATACCATCGCTGCTGGTGAAATCATACTCCGGTGTTCCCTGACTGATGCCGTCGATAACCCGGTCGATTTCCACTTCCGCTTTATAGGTGAGGAATACCGGTCCCACCTGGGCGTTGAGGTGAAGAATGTGATTCACCCGGTCGTCTTCCTTATCCGGACGGGTAAGTTCGTGTTTCTTGATCAGATCTTTTTCATATTCATCCACCGATGCGCAGGCCACCAAACCGGTTTGGATGTGGTTTCCCATGATCTGACGATAGACATAAAACATCGGTTTTTCATCCTGAAAGACAATGCCATCGGCGATAAATTTCTTCAGGTTTTCGGCGCCTTTCTGATAAACCCGCTGATCGTAGGGGTCAATATTCGGATCCAGATCGATTTCCGGTTTATTGACATGCAGAAAAATGTAAGGATCTCCTTTGGCCATTTCCCGGGCTTCGTTGGAGTCCAGCACATCGTATGGTGGGGCGGCTACTTTGGCCGCCAATTCTTTCCTGGGGCGTAATCCGCGAAAAGGTTTTACAACAGACATAGCATCCTCCGGTTGTTCGTTTTGTTCATCACCGGCAAAATATATAAGCTG
>CAZTXJ010000257.1:0-3522 GCA_964617285.1 uncultured Calditrichaceae bacterium
CCTTAAGGCCATTTTTAAATGTTATATATAACTTGACTCAAATAAGTAACTCTCATCAATATTTCAAATATAAAGAGCAAAAAAATAATATACACGAAATAAAGATTCTTGTCTTCTCTGCTAAGATTTCACCTGCCCTTTTCCCTTTATCAATTGAAACTTTTAAATTTTAATAGATAGAAATGTAAATGTCCAGAAAATTTTAATAAAAGGTTTAAACTTTAGTCATTCAATACCGGATTGTCTGTTCAAATATGGTGTAATATATGAATGAGCATAATCAAATCACAGATTTATCCGGATAAGGATATATTTTCTTACATATTTTTCCATTCGTCAATTGGACCAATCTCTTTTGCCAGTGGCTGCAATAATTCAGGCCGGTAAATAAAATAAGTGTCTATAAATTCTCTTACAGATTTTAAGCCATTATCGGTTAATATTTTCTTTATTTGTCCTTCTGTGTAAAGAAAATTTGACCGCCTTTCAAGCTCATCCTTATACTCGTCCGTGTATATGAAATCAACCAAGGCTGTCTGGTGAAGTTTTTCAACGGGCGCTAAAAAAATCAGCGCGTCGTAAGCATCATACATTGTCTGACCCGATGCCACATTCAACATGTGGTTACCAATATATTCGGCATTACCAAAAGGTGTGTCCTTTAGATCAAAAGCTACGGGTATATTTCCAAACGCTTCAAAGGCACTATCCCATAACCCGTTTTCCATCCGCACCCACCTGACAATCACGTCTTCAAGCCCTTCCGTGGTTTTAGGAGTATTCGGATCCACTTCTTTTTTTCCTGCAAAATATAAATTAATGTTATGGAACCGAACGGAATAGGTTTTTCCCGGATTTTGTAAATAGAAAAATGTGCCACAATTCCAGTAATATTTATTTTCCCGGTTTTTAATTCCCTTATAGGCATGGCGGGTATTGGTGAGAAATATTCCTTTTTTCCCGGATTTAAAATTATCCAGATATGATAGAATAATTTTATACATGGTATAGTCATTTCCGGCAAGCGATAGCCTGAATAAATCCACATCTTTTGGCGTATTTATTTCTTCCCAATAAGCCGGTGCATTAACCGCGATTACTTTAAATCGCTCCTGGACTGGCAGTGTTGAATTTACATTCCAGATAGTTTGCAATAAATCGAAATAGGTTTTATATGACCAGCCGGTGCCGCTAAAATCATCCTGAAAAGCAGGATACAAAAGCCTTAAGTCATCTGTTTTTGAAGCAAAGTAAGCATCCAGGGAAGGTTGTTTATTTATAGAAATAGCTTCCAGAAATATATATTTGGCTTTGTTTTGAAAATCTGCGTTTTTTACTAAATCCTGGTAAAATTTAAAAGGTTCAACCGCCGTATGTAACCCGTCATCAAAAAGGATCAGATCGTACAGATTTAGTTTATCAAGGATGAAATGAATCGGTTCATCACCTTTTTCATTTAATGAATTAACATAGGGAATTAATTTCTCCTCGTATTCGTTTTGAGCAAAGAGATAACCCGAGACGAGAAGTAATAGAACGAAACATAGGTTTTTCCTGGTCATGTTTTTACCTTTCCTGTAAAAATAAGATTAGCTTTAAAAAGTGATTAAAAAATCGTGCAAATACAAAAATCATTTAGTCAAACAACTTCATCATAATTCATAAAACCAACAGCAAAAACAAAGCAGCGAAAATGCAATGTTTCTTGCCGTTTGAGTTAAGATGATTAATTTCGTTGTTCTTTATTTACCTGGTATTGGAAGCAAAGTTACTAGGTTTTTAATTTTTCTTGCTTCTTTGCCGGTGATCTGGTCGATAAGAACGTCAAATTTTTGTGAAATTAGAATATTGATTTTGCGGGTAAAAATCTTCCGCTCAAAAGCACACCAGGCATCCACGATTTTGGCATCGGCAATAGGATATATGGTGTTACCGGTCATTCTTCGGAATCCACCACTTTTAACGCACCGATTTCCATTAACGGACCCAGCATATTGGCTGCACCACCATGTTCAACAATCCGGCCGTCAACCACACGGTCAACATTCACACCGGTGAAAACCACCGGTTTACCAGTAGGTTTGATGCCCAGCCAGGTTCCTTTATGAGTTCCTTTTGCGGTTATGCAGGAAACCACCCATTCCCCTTCGGCAATTTGCTGGTCAATGGTAATGTGAAGATCCGGATAAGTCTGGCGAACACCCAGGATGTGATCTTTCGCTCCTTTAATACCTACAACATATCTTTTGCCTTCATGAACTTCGGTATAATCCGGTGCGATGAAATTCTCAATCGAGCTTATATCCCCGGTGTTGACAATCTCTTCGTAATAACGACGAACCAGTCGTTTGTTTTCCCTTGAAGACATAATACCATCTATAGCTTGTTTTGAACTGGCAGGACCAACCGGTTAAAAATATAACCCGAAATTTACCGATTAACTAAAATCACAACCGGTTTTGAGGGTCATTCTGAATTCTGCTTGTGTGCTAAGATTGATTTCAAGGCAAATTCTCAATATCATCTAAATCCCTATGCCTTCCGCTCGCTTGCTTATTCAACTTCAATTGTTTCAAACTAATAATATTTACTTCAATTCCATCTATCTCATCAACAATCTTTTGCTGAAAGCAATCCTCAAAATTAACGCCAGAAATTGTGGTAAATATTTCAATCCGCATGGGAGCGATTCCTATACGTACAATACTATTCTTCTTAAGAAAAAGTTTTTTTGATAATTGTGGTGTATCAAAACCAAAATCCTTTAAAGCCAATACCATTTGTTCCGCAGTTTTCGGATCAATAGCTATCCAAATATCCATATCATTTGTTGCCCGCGGATATCCATGATAACCAACCGCATATCCGCCAATCAATAAATACCGGATATTTTTACTCTTCAGTAAATTCAAGAACTCTTTGAAGTCCGGCGGTAGCACCATGTCCATAATTAATCCTTCTTAATAATTCGATATACCGCAGTCGTTCAATTGGATCCCTAGAAAACCAATAATCCCTATCATTTATTTGGTCCGATAACGACCCGACTGAAAAGAATCTACGGTCTATTTTTATATCAATAAGTTCCTTTTCCATATTTTTTGCTTTTGATCTTACTGTCCAACAATATAATGCTTAACTAAATTACCTCATGTCAACACCTGTAATATAAATAACTTATACCCAGATATACCTACATATTTTTCAATGTTTCTTAGATAGGAACTAAGAAGAGAGATCTAAAAAACAAATTTTTTCTTTCTGAACGAGACCATTGCCTGGTCGGTCAATTTTGCTAAACATGTAACTTCGATATCTTACAAAATACAAAGTTGATTTCCATCAAATTTTCAAATATCAATAACTCCATCACTCCCAAAATAACCGTGTTCGGATAACTGACGACTGTACCATTGCACGCAAAACAATTCTTTAAATAGGTCGATCAGCAAACGTTTTTTATTGTTCAGACATTGCCTTAATCTGTTGAATCGTTCCCAGCATATCAAAGTCACACCAGGC
>CAZTXJ010000258.1:0-3518 GCA_964617285.1 uncultured Calditrichaceae bacterium
ATCAGTCCCAGCCATGAAGCGATCCTGCCGGACATTCCCCCGGCTAATATTGAAGCCATGGCCGAAGCTGCTAGGGATATATGATCCAAATCTTTCATGATATAATTCTGGTTAAGAGAAAAATCATAAAAATCAAATATAGATCGAATGATTTAAAGAATTAAAAATCCGTTTTAAGCCTGCGTATTCTTTCAAGAAGTTGTTCCGGTGTACTCTCAAAATTTTTTGCAATTTGAGGGGCTTGGATTGTATCATGTAAGTAACCACTTATGTCATCTAATATTAATTGGTATTCTTTTGGAAGATGATCCCAATTAAATCCTTTTTCCTCATGTAACATAAAATAAAATTCAGTTTCTTCGCAGTTTTCTTTTGTACGGCCAGTTGGTGTTGTTAAAAAGTAAATGAGTTCTTCTAATGAAGAGTAAAGTTGAATAAAATTAGTTGGCTTTTCAATTATGCAATAATGAACATTTTCGATCAGTTTTTTTAATTCAGATGAGATCATTTCAATCCATTTTTGTGCGATTGATAACCTAGCTCACTTGCGGCGGGGTTTCAAATCAAGTATTTATAAAGCAAATAACTTTAAACTGGCTGTCAATTTTAAATTTGCACAGCGTCCCGCCGTCAAGTACAGCCAATGCTTAAGTAATGCACTATTTGGTTTTTAATCTTTACCTAATCTCTTGTTTGATGCTTGCTTAATAGACAATTTATAAATTATAAATCCTGTAAAAAACAGGGTGAGAAAAAAGAATAGTTCATTGTATTTGCCAAAATCTAATCCAGAAAAGTAAAATACAAAGATTACAACCGGCAAAATGAAAAGGGATAGTATAATGGCCTTTATTTGTAAGAAATATTTGCTGGTTTCACTTAATTCTAAATCACCGTTATACGAAATTAATTTATCTTTCTCTCTCTGCTCTAAAAGTTTTAGAAATTGGTCTGCATTAGTCATCATATGAAAATAAATTTTTCCTTTCGATGTAACCAAAGCATGCAAACCTAATTCTTTAATTTCATGATATTGTATTGTTTTTTTCGGAATTAAATGATACGAAATAATCATTTTGGCTTGATCATCCTGCAGGACTATTTTCTTGATAAATCTGAATAATATTATATAAATCATTCCATAAAAAATGACAATAGCTGAAACGGTAAGCATTGGATCGCCTAATGGATCTTTAATAACTTTTACCAAAATCATGGGTAGAACTAATCCAAAAAATAGCAGTGCAATGTAGATTCTTTTCTGAAACTTTGGTTTGAATTCTACCATTTCTTTTTGATACAGCATTTGATACATAGAACTTAACTATATATTCAGCAGTTTCTGAATTTTCTTAACAATCTCCTGCTCATTCCCTGAACCGATCTTAAAGTCAGCCACATTTCCGTTTTTATCTATAAAGATCAAAGTCGGGATGCCCTGAATAAAATATTTGTCAAATCCATCCTTGTTCTCGGCAATGGCAATCGGGTAACTCATTTTAAATCGCTTGAGAAAATCCCGGGTCAGCATAATTTCTTTGGCCGGTTCTACTGTACCAAGCCGTTGAATATCATCTCGGTAACTGCCATACAACCGGGTATAACCCAGGATAACCAATCCCTTGTTTTTATCTTTCTCATAGGATTCCACCAGGGTAGGGATCACCACCCGGCAGGGAGCACACCAGGTGGCCCAGAAATCGATCAGGACCACTTTTCCCTTCATTTCACTGAGAGTAAAAGGCTGGGAATTCAGCCAGGTTTTAGCGGTGAGTTCCGGCGCTGGTTTACCGATCAGGTCAATCAGCTTGAGGGTGGATTGCAGGGTACCGGTGCTGCTGGAGTCCTGCAGCGCTTCAATGCCTTGGTTAAGGGTAGCCTTGGCATTATCGATTTCACCCCGTTCCTTTTCCACAAAGGCAATATTCTGGTACATATACCGTTTGTAATCTTTCATATTTTCCGGCCAGTCATTCCGGGCTAACAACATTCGGGAATACCGCTCCCGGTCCTGCGCATCGGGGGCTTCGAAGGTAAAATTGAACACCACATCCCAGTAATATTTGTCCCAGGATAATTTCTCTTCAATTGGTTTGAATATTTCTATGGCCTGGTCAAATTTATTGGTTTCCTGGTAAATCCGTACCTTCTGCAGATTTGCTTGATTTTCCATCTCACTTTTATGGTCTATGATATGATTCAAAGTGTCCAGTGCAGCGTCATACATTTTCAGATCGATAAGCGCAAGACTGCGGACTATATTGATGGCATCGCTCGATCCGGCATCTTCAAATTTGCCCAGAAACATTTCCAGATCGGCTTTCTTCTCTGCTTTGAGCTGCTGGTAAGCCGAATCCGTGTTGACCGTTTTCATTCTCTCCTCATATTTCTGTTGAATGGCATCGTAAGCCGCAGCCATCTGGCGAGCGGCCTGGTCCTGTTTATTGGGTGAACAGGATAGAACAATCAGGACAATTGAAATGAGAAGAATTGATAATTTGTGCATCGGTCCTCCAATTTATATCTAAATAGTTTATGAAAATCGATTTTTATTCGAAAACGAATTAATTTGACCCGAAGGGCCACTCTTTTTCATGTTTTAATAATTCATCCAGTTTAAAATTTTGAAGCATCTCGATAACCTGGTCTTTCGACTTGTGGGGGAATTTAAATTTCCGTTCATTGGCTAATTTTTGAATCAGAACACTGACCACTGCTGCGGCATCGGACAGATATTTTCGGTTCACCTTATCGAAAGTATCACCGGCGGAGTGGTAGTACCGTACCATTTCTTCATCCAGGTGCGCCTGCAGGGAAAGGGTGGGGATGCCGGCCAGCATAAAGGGCATATGATCGCTATTGGTCCATGGCCTGCTGATAACTCCTTTCTCCAGATTGAATCCTTCAAGACTATCAGCCAGCGTTTCAAAGAGGGGGACGAATTCATCAAAACCCATAGCGTTGAATCCGGTGGGAGTACCGGTCATGTCCATATTAAACATGGCAACAATATGATCGTCCTTGTGCTGCTCAAGATATTTTTTCGATCCGAACAGACCGAGTTCTTCCCCGTTAAACCAGACAAACTCGAGGGTGTAATAATTATCGGGACTGAACTGTTTCATCAATCTGGCAACCTCGAACAGGATGGCGGTTCCCAGACCGTTGTCAATGGCTCCCTGTCCCAGATCCCAGGAGTCGAAATGGGCGCCCACCACGATTTTTTCTTTCCTTTCTCCGGGAAGCGTCAGAACCATATTGGCAGATTCTATTTCTTTACAATAGGATTTGATGTCCACACTGACCACCGGTGGGATTAAATCCTGCGTGAGCCGCTTCAGCCATAATCCTTCTTCCATGGTCAGGCTGAAGGCAGGAATGCGGGTGGGATTTCCCTGGAAATCTCCGGTACCGGCCAGATTGAGGTTCCCCGCTTTGTCGTTGATAAAAAAGATGGCTTTGGCACCTTTATCGGCTGCGATCTCAATCGCTTCCTGACGCAGCAGACGTCTTTTCCC
>CAZTXJ010000259.1:0-3511 GCA_964617285.1 uncultured Calditrichaceae bacterium
GGCTGGGTGTTCGGCGGATTTTTGACGGAGTCTATTACCGACACCATTACTGTTGACGGAATAGATATAGAGGTGGAACTTTATAAAGGTACCAGGGAAGAGTTGCTGGAAATGTTCACGCCTGAAGAATCTTATAGATATAATTTTATGTTAATACTGGCGGGACAATATGAATCTGTCTCTCTCGCTGAAGATAAAAAACAAAAAGGGAAATATGGTTATGCAATTTTAAGGGATTTGTACGGCGTTTTTGATTATGAATGTGGTGAACTTATTTTTAAGACTAATAATTCATTTACGTGTTTTCCTGAGAGCGATGAACCTTTTACAGAATATATGAGTAACTTTGAGATACAAAGATATATTAAAACAAAGACTTCCTTTAAAGTCTGGACTAAAAAGAATGACAGGGATTTGATTATCTTTTCATCAGGCCATCTGAAGCTTTTTAATAAAAATATAAAAAAATTAGAAGTAGGTTCCTATAAAGGCATGAATTTCTTGCAAGCTATTGAAAAATTGAATAATGATGGTGTTCCTTATTATTTTATAGTATCAGATTCCTCAGAGGATCAGAAAAATGGAGGTGTTGTCTTTGGTCAACAAATAAATTACTATGGTATGTATAAAGAAAATTTACTACTTTTTATAACCGAGCCGGATTATATCCCCAAAGGTAAGGTGTTTGGTCTTTTTAAAACAGAAATATCTGACTTCATTATGGATAAAAAAGTGGAGGTAATCGCTGTTTCCGGTGGGGAGCGTACAACACTGATGTCCATGCCCCACCCGGGCGGGAAATTGTCCATTCCCTATATTCTTGATGAAAACGCGGAAATAATTGTCTTGGTGGACGGTGAGCAGAGAATTAAAGAGAAGGTGGAGGCGTATTAGGTTTTTATATTACGGCATATGATATATGTGAATCTCATTTTTCAGGGAAAGGATATCTGCTCCAACGTGAAAAGCATAACCGTCGATCTTTCCGAATACAGTCAATTTCCCGTCATCGTTTACCATACTCATATCAAGTCTGGCAATTGGCAATTCAATGCCGGCAAAACTTTGCGCAATCTGCGCCATGCGTTCGAACACATAAGAGTCCTCCAGATCCTTCTCGGTAGATACCTCCCAGTATACCTGCACAATGCAGTAATCTTTCAGAAACATGGGGTATGCGGCCGCATTGCAGCGCCCGGGTCCACGGCAGAGGAGCTGCCGAATGGATTTGCGAAACTCTTTCCACGCCGATATACCGGGGATGTCCGCATAGTTTTTTATATTCGGGGCAACGGTACGGCTGTAGCTGTATTTCATGTCTCTTCTGATTGCGGATTGCACAAGTTCATCATCCGAGGGATTTTCTTCCAAGGGCAGGTTGCGCAGGGGAATGATGTCCCTGTACCAACAGTTGTATTTTTCATCCACGATCATGGGATTAATGGCACTAAATACTTCTCGTACGCATGGAATCTTTAAGGCTACAGTGTGGCAGATCCTGAGTCCCTTTACAAAGGCCAGGCGGCTGTTGGCTGCAACCTCATCTTTAGTAGCGTAAGAATCAAGCTCCGGCATAACTAGCCAAATGGAAAGCACGAACTGATTGCGGATAATAAGATAGTGCGATTCAAAGGTAAAGCCTGTAAGCAAAGCATCTACCTGGGGCAGGATGTCGGCAGCTTTACATATATCTGACGAGACCATATTGGGGGGCTGTTTTATGGGAAAAAGATTGCTCGCCGGCTGGCTGTTATCCGTGGGACAGCTAAAAAAAAAGAATAAATAGATTAGAATTATAGTGAAAACTAACGTAGGTTTCACATTGCACCATCTCTGTATAAAGTGCACACATTTTAGATTATGCGGGAAAAAGAATCAAGCTCTTGATTAAACAGCTCTTGATTAAACAACTCGCGCGTTTTATACTGTGAGAGTTCCAGTTTAAAGGAGGAAAGCGCAATTTTCCCTTTAATACCTTTTTATCTACCGTGGCTTGAGCCATTACATAACTTTGCCCCGCTTATCTGGTTAAGCGGTGTGGTTTTTCTGGGGCTTACCCGTTTCACCCATCAGCTGGCCGGGCGCTGGGGCAGGCTTTATTATATTTTTTCCGCAATAATGAGGCCCCTTGCCATTATTTTAATCGTTCTCGGCTGGATGGCCGTGAATTCAATTAAGCCTGCTTTCAATTTGACGGAGATGGATTTTGATTATTGGCTATTATATTTGGGCTGGAATAAATCTAGCGGACCGGAAATCATGTTTTGGATTAATATTATGAGCATCCTGGGAATGCTGCTTTCTTTAGGATTCGGTGCCTGGGCTATATTTGTTTTAGGACTCCGAAAATCATATATGTACCGCAGTTTAAAGGATACGCTCATTACCACAGGCCCTTACGGTATTGTGCGCCACCCCCAGTTTCTCTCCGCCATCGGCATCACTTTTTTTTCTGCGGTCTTATTTCCAGCTGCACAGTGGGGAACCGGGACTATACAGACCTGGAATCCGGCGGTGGCTATGGCCAACTGGGTCATGTTTACCATAGCCTTCTGGTTGCTGGCAGTAATCGAAGACAAGGAACTGGCGCTTCATTTTGGGGAAGAGTATCAGGCATATGCCAGCCGGGTGCCCCGATTGTTCCCCAATTGAGAACCAATGTAAACAATGGCTGAAATGGATAAAAAGATGAGTAGTGATGCGGGCGACGGTATACAATCAAAAAATGCGAACTGGAAATTCGACGGGCAGACGGTAACACACTTCCAAGAACATATTGAAAAATCTATACCCTTCTATCATGAAGGTCACAAACTGGTAGTAGCGCTTAGTGATTTTTTTATTAAAGATGCCTCAGTCTGTTATGATATAGGTTCGTCTATGGGACTCTTGACCCATAATTTAGCTAAGCACCATGAATTTAGAAATGCTCAGTTCATAGGCATAGAAAAAGAGCATGAGATGGTACGGGCGGCAAAGAAAAATTACAGATTGCACAATCTCGATTTTGCCTGCGAGGATATTAATGCTTTTAAATTCGAAGAAAGCGATTGTATCGTCTCTTACTATACCGTGCAGTTCATCAGACCAAGCCAGAGACAGCAGCTCGTAAACAAAATATTCAGCGCATTGAAGTGGGGCGGCGCTTTTATCATGTTTGAAAAGGTACGGGCCTGTGATGCGAGATTCCAGGATTACATGACTGCGCTGTATGAAGATTACAAATTGGAAAAGGGATATGATCCTATAGAAATAATCAACAAAAAAAGAAGCCTAAAAGGGGTGTTGGAGCCTTTTTCCGAACAGGCCAATATCGATATGTTGAAGAGAGCCGGTTTTGTAGATATTTTACCGGTTATGAGATACATATGCTTCGAGGGATTTTTAGCTATAAAATGAGTTTTGTGTAAAAACAAAAATGATATTTTTGCTGTTCACTTGAAAAGAAAGTAAAAAGGCGGTCTCTAGTAAAAAAATATTTAATTCCGGGTTTGATCTTTTTCTTAACACC
>CAZTXJ010000260.1:0-3432 GCA_964617285.1 uncultured Calditrichaceae bacterium
GGCGGGATTTTTCGCAGACGCATCCCGATAAGACTTCCCAATCCTATTTTCACCCGCGCCGCCAGAGCAGTAATCCAGAGGCCGATTGGAATAATATAGAAAAACAGAATCAGAAAAATAATGATGATAAACAGGATCAGGATCAGTAGACCCGATGATATGTCCATGTTAATCTCCTTTTTTATATTTATATTTTTTCAACAACAACTTTATTGCCTTCAACCCGGATTACCTTAACCTTTTCATTTGGTTCAATAAATTCCCCCTGGGTCATGGCAGTGATTTTTGTATCCTTGATCCGGATGGTGCCGGATGGACGAAGCGTCGTAAGAGCGATACCTGTTTTATTCAGATATTGGTTGTATTCCACCTGATATGACTTAAATCCGGAAGCGAGAGACTCCCGGGTTTTCAATGCCAATCCCCGGTTTATCCCGGATTTAAAAAACCAGATCAGAAAAAGAAAAACCACCAGTAGCGATAGAAAAAGAGCACCTAAAGCATAGGCAAAACTTAAAGTGACAAAAGCATAATATATCCCTGTGCCCAGGACAAGAATCCCCAGGACACCAAAGACAGTCAGTCCGGGGGTGATAAATACTTCTATGGCAATCAATAAAAAGCCAATAATAAAGAATATGATGAGCAGGGCATGACTCACTTTTGGTTACCCTTTTTTTGTTTTAAAGCTTTGACGATTAACCGGTAACCGTCTACCTGGGAAATGATGATCGGTGTATCCTTTTCGATATACTCGCCTTCACTGACCACATCCAGACGTTCCTTTCCGAACTGACCAATACCTGCCGGTCGTAAGGTGCTCACGGCAATTCCTTTTTTGCCTAAATACTGGCTATAATCACGGGCAGCTATATATCCTTCATTTCGCAGCTGTGTCCCGGACAGAGATATCCTGCGCCAGATGCTGGTTTGTGGAAATATTTTCAGCAGGATAAAAATTCCGATAAAGGTGATAATCATAGAAAGAGAAAGGTATCCCGCGGCGGTGCTGAAATCGGAAGGATTGAGGCGGTGCAGTTGTCCCAGCAAGCTGAAATATAGTCCGGCGATCATCATGATAATCCCGGCAATTCCGGTGATGCCGAATCCCGGGATCACAAATATCTCCAACAGTAACAGACCCACCCCCACCACAAAGAGGATAATTTCAATAATATTGGCAAGATTAACGATATAGTGGCTACCAAAAAACAGCGCCAGCAGAATGAGCCCGACTGTACCGGGGACTCCCCAGCCAGGGCTTTTTATTTCGAAGAATAATCCGAGAAGACCTAAGGAGATCAGCAACGAGCTGACCATGGGATCAGTAAGAAAACGAACAGTTTTTTCCGCCCAGTTAATTCCCGGCTCCACCACTTTCTGACCGGATAAATTGAGACTGTCCAGGACATCGCCAAAGTGCTCGGCGATAAAATCCGCCATCTTCCATTTAATGGCATCCTGGGCGGTGAGGGTAATCAGTTTACCTTTTTCCGACAGACCTTCGACCACCACGTCCTCATCCACCATACCTTCGGCGATTTGCCGGTTTCTGCCGTTCTTTTCCGCAGTTGCGCCCATCTCTGCCCGGAAATAAGAGATAGCCTTTTCCGATGCTTTTTTCCCGCTCTGATCAACCACCGTAGCGGCACCAATCGAACTTCCCGGTACCATGGCTATTTTGTTGCAGGACAGGCTGATCAGGGCACCTGCGCTGATCGCTCGCTTGTTTATCCAGGCCACTGTTAAAAGGGGAGTATTGAGCAGGAGGTCTTTGATCTGGGTGGCAGCATCCACCCTCCCACCAAAGGTGTTAATCTCCAGAATAATGGCTTTGGCACTGTCCTTTTCCGCCTCCTTTAAAATACGCTCAATATATGGAGGCAAGCCCAGATCGATGGTCCCTTCAATTTTGATATGATAGACTTCGGCCTGCAACAGACCTGTGCAGACCGCGAGAAGTAGCCCGATTATAAAGATTCTTTTCATCTAATTTTATTAATTTCTCTCGTTTTAATATATCATATTCTTGGTTTCGATACAACCACTAAGGAATGTTTGAGAGCGGTCAGAAACTTAAAAACGATATTGACATATCATGACATCTATGTTATCTTTAGGCGCATTTTGCTGTAGTTGGTTTTGCTGAAAAATGGGGCTGTAGCTCAGTTGGGAGAGCGCTTGAATGGCATTCAAGAGGCCAGGGGTTCGACTCCCCTCAGCTCCACTAAAGAAGGAAAAAGGCAAAAGTAAAAAGTTAAAAATCGAATTTTCCCCACGAATGCAAAACCGGTTTTTTCAGTAAACACAATAAAATTTCAAATTAAATTTATCTACTCCTTTTTCCTTTAAACTTTATACTTTTGCCTTTATACTGGCGCCGTACCCAAGTGGCTAAGGGAGAGGTCTGCAAAACCTCCATTCGGCGGTTCGAATCCGCCCGGCGCCTCAAATAAACTACTGAGGGTTCATTAAGGATGATGAGCCCTTTTTTGTTTGCGCTTGATGCATATCTCCGGTTGATTCAATTCCTGCGAATGGCTAAATTGGTTTCAAATCTATTGGAAAATTTATGGCCTATAAACTGATTAATATTCCGCTTGAATTTGAACCTGCTCCGGAGGATGTGCAACGGATCAACCAGCAGCTGAAACGGGAGGAGCTGTACCTTGAGCCCGATAATCACGGTCTTAAATTATACCTGAATAAGGCAGATCTCAAAGAGCTACATTCGCTTCGGAAAAAATTACCCCCGATTCTGATCGACGAAATGATTACTGCCATTGAAAAGATTGGAAGTTACGGGATAAAAGGGGGAAAGCGGATTTTTGTCGGATATAACAAGGAACGTAAAGTCCAAAACCGGAAAAGTAAAGAGAAAGCCAGGGTGAAACATTTTTATACCACCGGTCATGCCTATCAGGATGTGAATACCGAGTGCCCAAATGAATTTCAAAACCAGATCATCACCGGCGATAGTGAGGAAGTATTGAAAAAACTGCCCGATAACTGCGTTGATCTGGTTTTTACCTCACCACCCTATAATTTCGGATTGGACTATGAAGCCCATCCGGATGATTCTTACTGGAAGGATTATTTCGATAAACTATTTCGGATTTTCGACCAGTGTATCCGGGTGCTGAAATATGGTGGCAGAATTGTGGTCAACATCCAGCCGTTATTTTCGGATTATATTCCCAGCCATCATATGATCAGCAATCACTTCCTTAACCGGAAGATGATCTGGAAGGGCGAGATTCTTTGGGAGAAAAACAACTATAATTGCAAATACACCGCCTGGGGCAGTTGGAAGAGTCCTTCAAATCCCTACCTGAAATATACCTGGGAGTTCCTGGAGGTATTTTGCAAAGGGGAGCTAAAAAAGAAGGGCGAGCGGGATAAAATCGATATCGGGGTGGAGGAATTCAAAAG
>CAZTXJ010000261.1:0-3385 GCA_964617285.1 uncultured Calditrichaceae bacterium
GTTTGACTGCGCTTTCGGTACTCGCGCTGGCAGTCGATTTGGAAGGCACAATTTTTATCGGAACGCTCAGTTCTGGTGCATTACGTTCTTTAGATAACGGAGTTACCTGGGAGAAGATGGAAAATGGCATTCTGGCGGATTATATCACTGACATTGAACTTAATTCTTCCCAGGATATTTATATTGCTACTTACGGTTACGGCATTTATCGGTCATTTAATGGCGGAGATTCCTGGCAGACGTTTAATGAAGGTTTAACCGATCTCATCGTCACCTCGATAACATTCGATTCACAGGATTTTTTAGTGGCGGCAACAGAATCAGGAAAAGTTTTTCGGACTACTCTGACGACAGATAATAATTAAGCAGATATCAGATTCCATAATAGAGATTGGCTCTTCATGCTGACTATTCATGCAAAATGTTCTAATAATAGATTTTTTCCATGGATACTCTCTCTTATCGGGTGGATTCTCTTCTTTCTGTCGTGCAAAGACGCCACTACCCCGTCCGTAAAAGAACCACCCAAAGAAGAAGGGTATCGGGTTGTTAATACATATCCTCACTCCCAGGAGGCCTTTACCCAGGGGTTGGTTTTTTATAACAATTTTATTTACCAGGGTACCGGATTATATGGAAAATCCTCAATCCAAAAGCTGGAACTCACTACCGGGACAATTCTTCAGCAAAGAAATTTAAAAAGTAAATATTTCGGTGAAGGAATCACCATTTTCGGAGACAGTCTTTTTCAGCTGACCTGGCGTTCAAAAATCGGATTCATCTACAATGTGCAGACCTTCGATTCACTGGGAAAATTCACTTATTCCAGCGAGGGATGGGGATTAACCCACGATGGTCAGCGTCTGATCATGAGTGACGGCACCTCTACCATTCACTTTATCGATCCCAAAACCATGACCTTTACCGGAGAGATAACCGTCCGGGATCAGAATGAACTTGTCACAAATCTGAACGAACTGGAATACATAAATGGTGAAATCTGGGCAAATGTCTGGCTAACCGACCGAATCGTCCGGATTAATCCTGGGGACGGCAAGGTAACCGGATGGTTAGATCTTACTGGTATTCTCCCCGCAGGAACCTGCAGCCAACCGGTTGATGTTTTAAATGGTATAGCTTATGATAGCCAGAACGACCGGATATTTGTAACCGGTAAAGACTGGTGTAAATTATTTGAAATTGAACTGATTGCACCAGAATAGCAAGATTAATCGTCTTCTTTGAATTGATCTTAAATTTGCGGAGGCAGACATGAGTTCAAAAAATGCAGAGAAGATAGCAAAAGAATTACTCGCCGAAGCTGGAATCACAGTAAACGGTAACAAACCGTACGATATCCAAGTCCATAATCCGGAATTTTATAGCCGGGTTTTACGCGAACAGGTGTTGGGGCTGGGTGAATCGTATATGGATGGTTGGTGGGATTGTGATGCGATTGACGACCTGATTACTAAAATAATTCTGGCTGGACTAGAAGAGAAAGTAAAAGGAAACTGGAAGTACTCCTGGCATATTCTGCGTTCGAAGCTTTTTAACCTCCAAAAGTTGAACCGGGCCTACCAGGTAGCTCAACAACATTACGACATCGGAAATGATCTGTATCAGGCAATGCTGGATAAAAGATTGAATTATACCTGCGCCTATTGGAGAAATGCCAATAATTTGGATGACGCACAGGAGGCAAAGTTGGATCTGGTTTGTAAAAAACTCGAGCTGGAGCCGGGGATGAAAGTCCTGGAATTCGGTTGTGGTTTCGGCTCATTTGCCGGATTCGCTGCTGAAAAGTATGGCGTTTCTGTTACGGGCATCAATGTCTCCAAAGCGCAAGTGGATCTGGCTAAAAAGAGATACGAAGGACTACCTGTTAAATTTATCCTTGATGACTATCGGTCGGCAAGTGGGACCTACGACCGGGTTGTATCCATCGGGGTAATGGAACATGTGGGCTATAAAAATTACCACACCTATATGCAGGTTGTCGATCGTTGTCTGGCAAAAGACGGTATTGCTTTTATCCATACCATTGGCAGCAACATCAGTAAAACAGCCAGCAATCCCTGGACCACCAAATATATTTTTCCGAATGGGGTGCTTCCCTCAATTGCCCAGTTAAGCAAAGCCATGGAACACTACTTTATTATCGAGGACTTCCACAACATCGGGCCGGATTACGATTTAACCCTGATGGCCTGGTATCGGAATTTCACTAATGCCTGGCCGAATCTAAAGGATAAGTATGACGAACGGTTTTACCGGATGTGGCTGTTTTACCTGCTCAGCTCTGCCGGTGGTTTCCGTGCCCGGGGTACCCAACTCTGGCAGTTTGTTATGACCAGACAGGGAAGAACACAACCGAATTGCCGCATAAGTTAAAAATGATTGAGCAAGAAATCATTATCATCGGTGGGGGACCAGCAGGCTCCACCTGCGCCTGGAAATTAAGGGAATTGGGTAAGACAGCACTTATCCTGGACAAGAGTAAATTTCCCCGGAATAAATTATGCGCCGGCTGGATTACTCCCAGAGTGATAAAAAAGCTGAAAATAGATATTTCGGGCTATCCTCACAATCTGACCATATTCCCCAGACTTCATTTTCAGATTCACGGTCGCCGTTTCTCCATAAAAACCACTCAGTATGCGATAAGACGGATCGAGTTCGACGAATGGTTACTCCGGCGATCGGGTGTGCCAGTAATTCAGCATGAAGCTAAAAACATTGTGCTGGAGAACGGTTATTATGTGATTGACCAAAAATACCGCTGTCGAATTCTGGTTGGCGCTGGTGGCACGCATTGCCCGGTTTACCAAACCTTTTACAAAAATGAATATCCCCGGTTAAAGGAAAAGTTGATTGTGGCGATGGAAGCCGAATTTCCCTATCCGGTGAAAGATAAAAATTGTTACCTCTGGTTTTACGAAAACAACCTGCCAGGATATTCCTGGTATGTGCCTAAAACTGATTTTCTCAATATCGGCATTGGGGGAAAATTCCTTCACCTTCAATCTCGACAGGAGACCATTAAGGAACATTGGGATGTTTTTATCAACAAACTAAAACACGCTTCTCTCATAGATGATGTCGAAATCGAACCGAGGGGTTATCAATATTATTTGCGGCATAAGCAGGACACCATGCCCAGGGAAAATCTCTACTTCATCGGTGATGCGGCCGGCCTGGCAACTATTGACATGGGAGAAGGTATTGGTCCAGCAGTGGATAGCGGTCTCCGGGCGGCCAGCGCTATTGCCACCGGCAAAAAATTTAGCCTGAAATCGATACCCAAATACAGCATTTTTCAGATTATTTTGGGTAAATATTTCAGAATATTTTAAAAACCAGAATACCGGAAATATCTGTTTAA
>CAZTXJ010000262.1:0-3382 GCA_964617285.1 uncultured Calditrichaceae bacterium
GGTGGTAAGTGTAAACCTGCGGAGTGTTTTCAATTATACCAAAGCCGCAATGAAATACATGATAAAACAGAAGTACGGCAGAATCATCAATATTTCCTCAGTGGTCGGTTTAATTGGTAATCCCGGACAGGCGAATTATGCTGCCTCCAAGGCTGGCGTCATAGGATTTACCAAAGCTGTGGCCCGGGAACTCGCCTCCCGAAATATAACAGTGAATGCAGTTGCTCCGGGATTTATTGAAACTGAAATGACCAATAAATTGAACGATAAACAAAAGGAAGCCCTTCTGCAAAATATTCCTCTGAAAAGATTGGGGAGACCGGAGGATGTAGCTAAACTGGTAGCATTTTTATCCAGTGATGATGCCTCTTACATTACCGGTCAGGTATTTAATGTCGATGGGGGCATGGTAATGTCATAAAATGAAAGCTATTGTATTTTAATTAACACAGGAGGATTTATGTCGTTAGAAGAAAAAGTAAAAGATATCATCGTGGATAAGTTAGGTGTCTCTCCGGATAAGGTAAAACCGGATTCACATTTTATTGATGATCTGGGTGCTGATTCTCTGGATACGGTAGAATTGGTGATGGCCTTTGAAGAAGAATTCAATGTCGAGATTCCTGATGATGATGCCCAGCATATCACCACGGTAAAAAGTGCCATTGATTATCTCAGCAAAAAAATGTCTGATTCTGAATAGCGAGTTTTTCCAGGGATGCTTGTCCGGACAGACTGGACAAGCATCACAGAATCAATTTGTAGGTATATTATTACTGGTTTCTTTAACCTGAATTTGGTTGAGGATTTTTAAGTTTTATAGAGGTATGAATTCATTAGTTTGATTTAAAGTAACTCTCTGAGTGAATTCCACAAAATAAACCCCATATAAGATTGGTATGATTCGGAATTTTGTTTTTTTGAAAAGATTTGAGTTAAACATGAGGTTTTTATGGATAACAAAAGAGTAGTCATCACAGGATTGGGCGCGGTAACCCCGCTGGGAAATTCGGTACAGGAATTTTGGGATGGAATGCTGGCCGGGAAAAGCGGTGCCGAAATGATTACCAGATTTGATGCCGGGCAATATGCCACTAAATTTGCCTGTGAGGTTAAAAATTTTAATCCTCCCGAAAACGTTATTTCGCCCAAGGAATCAAAGCGTTTGGATCTTTTTACCCAGTTTGCCATCGTCGCAGCTGAGGAGGCTATCAGAGATTCTGGTTTAAATGTGGAGAAAGCAAATAAAGAGCGGATTGGGGTTATCTTTGGTTCGGGAATCGGAGGGATTCAGTCGTTTGAAGAGGAACATACAAAATATATGGAGGGTGGCCCACGCCGGGTCAGTCCGTTTTTTATTCCGCAGATGATCATAGATATCGCCGCTGGTCATATTTCCATAAAATATGGATTCAAGGGGCCAAACTATGCTTCAGTGTCGGCCTGCGCTACAGCCTCACATAATATTGGCAATGCTTTCAAGACAATTCAACGCGGGGATGCGGATCTGATGGTCACCGGTGGCTCAGAAGCTGCTATTTGTCCCATGGGAGTTGCCGGATTTAATTCTATGAAAGCCATATCCACACGAAACGATGATCCGAAACATGCCAGCCGCCCTTTTGATAAGAACCGGGATGGTTTTGTGATGGGAGAAGGTGCGGGAATTGTTATATTAGAGGAGCTGGAACACGCCAAAAAACGCGGTGCCAGGATATATGCCGAAATGCGGGGCATCGGATTTACTGCCGATGCGCACCATATTACCGCACCATCACCTGGTGGTGAAGGCGCAGTGAGGGCTATGCGACAATGTCTGGCTGATGGTGGCCTGAATCTTGAGGAAGTGCAATATATTAACGCGCATGGTACCTCAACTCCCTATAACGATAGATCTGAAAGTGAAGCCATAAAAACCCTGTTCGGGGAATATGCCTATAAATTAAATGTCAGTTCCACCAAATCAATGGTTGGCCATTTATTGGGTGCAGCGGGCGGCGTTGAGTTAATTGCTTCTGTTCTGGCAATCAATAATGGTATTATTCCACCAACCATTAATTATGAGGAACCGGATCCCGATTGTGATTTGAATTATACACCAAATCAACCGGTGGAGAGAAAAGTGAAGGCGGCCATCAGCAACACATTTGGATTTGGCGGACATAACGCCGTATTATCAGTTTCGGAATTTAAATAACGTGGATTTTGGAAGTTGGAATTTTTTAAGAAGTTTTTCGGTTCGAATGACAGAAGTAAAAACAATGATAAAGAAAGTATTTCTTCTTTATCTGATTTTAGCGAACATATAAAAAAATTCCAGAAGAAAATTGGTATTACTTTTCACGATTCCGATCTATTAACCACCGCATTTAAACACCGGTCCTTTTTGAATGTCACTAACGAAGAGCGGGTTGCTTCTAACGAACGCCTGGAGTTTTTAGGGGATGCAGTTCTGGATTTAATAGTCACCGAATATTTGTACGGGAAATTTCCCAAGAGAACCGAAGGTCAGTTATCCAAGATAAAATCCATTCTGGTCAGTAAACCGGTATTGGCAGAGGTAGCCACCAATCTCTCCCTGGGCAATTACATCCTGATAAATAAAGGGGAGGAAAAAACCGGCGGCAGAAAACGTCAATCTATTCTGGCGGATACGCTGGAGGCGATTCTGGGAGCGTTGTATCTGGATCAGGGGATGGAACTTACTAAAACTTTTGTGTCAGAAAATTTGCTGACCAATTTCAAGTCAATTATGCAGCGGGAGTTATTTCGCAATTATAAAAGTCTGTTGTTAGAATATGCCCAATCCAATCTCAATAAATTACCGGAATACCGGGTTTTGAATGAGATTGGACCGGATCATGACAAGGAATTTATCATTTCAGTTCATCTGAACGGGCAGGAAGTGGGTAAGGGAAGGGGAAAGAGTAAAAAGATGGCCGAACAGGAAGCAGCAAAATTTGCTTTACAAAAACTTGGATTGTTACAGAATTCATCCGAATAGTATCAGTTCAATTTACCAAACTCGTTATCGAAAATATTGAAGTACCAAATTAATAAGTGTTTGCCTTACCTGTCGGGTAAATTTAAATTCGATTTCGATTAAGTAAATGATAATTATTTTGTTGTAGAATTTTTACCGGAGAATCAATTTGAGAAAAATAGCATCCTTTTTTCTGCTATGTACTTTTTTACTTTTTACCAATATTAATGCACAATCAATCAGACCCGATAGGCAAGCTGAACAAAAGCCAAACACAGAGACGCCAAAGCAATTTGACATCGATTTAGGTTTTCAGCAAAAAACCCCGGATAAGATTATTCCTTCTCAACAGTACCTTGAACAGGCTCTGGAGGTAGCAGTTGATTCAAATTCATATAA
>CAZTXJ010000263.1:0-1356 GCA_964617285.1 uncultured Calditrichaceae bacterium
GTCAGCTTCTGATGCAAGTCAACTGGTTTTCCGGTGTTCGGAACTGATGGTTGACGGTCCATTCGGGAGGTTCCCATTCTTAATTGAGATCTTCCGGTTTCCAGAGTCTTCCGAAAAGATGCTGTTCAATCCACTGAAACTCCGTCTGCATCTTGGTCATTTGATGTCGGATTTTTTTCAAACCGTGGCCCTCTTCCGGAAATGCGATAAATCTTACCGGGCAACCCATTCGCTTCAGTCCACGATACATTTCCAGGCTCTGGGCGAAAGGGACCCTCCTGTCCTCCTCTCCGCAAAGGATCAGGGTTGGTGTTTTGGCATTGGCCACATAACTGACCGGAGATTTTTTCTGATAATAATCGCCTCGGGTATACGGCGGGCCCATATGCCAGATTTCGCGGATATACTGGACATCCGTCTGGGCATAGAATGATGACCAGTTCGCTCCGCCGGCACCGGAACAGGCCGCTTTGAATCTCTGGAAGTGGGTGACGATCCAATTGGTAAGATGCCCTCCCGCGCTCCAGCCCATTACCGCCATTTTCTCCGGATCCGCTATTCCTTGATTGATCAGATCATCCACACCGCTGATGATATCATCCACATCTTTCTCAAAATAATGGCCGATAATGGATCGCATCACCTGGTCGCCATAACCGGTGCTGCCCCGGTAATTCGGTTGAAACACCGCGTAGCCATTAGCAGCCCAGATTTGGGGATAGGTTGACCAGCTGCTGCCAAAATAGTTGCGATAGGAATCCTCCGGTCCGCCGTGCAATTGGACGATTAGTGGATAGGGGGTGAGAAACTTTTTCGCCGGCAGAATCAGGATGCCTTCTGCGGTGTGACCATCCGGGCTGGTCCATTGAATGGTCTGATACCGGGCTTTGGGATAATCATTCAGCCAACTGTTCAGATGAGTTAGAACCTGATCGGTGGTTTTTTCCGGTTCGCCATAGAGAACCTCAAAGGGTCGCTCCGGGGTGGATTCCAGGTAAACCATCCGGTTGACCGCGGGAACGAAATGGGGAGACCGGATTTCATGATCGCCTGAGGTCAGCTGCCGGGTACCTCCGCTTCTTCGATTCAGCATAAATAATTGGGTATTCACCCCGGTGTTGGCGATAAGATATACCGATTGACCTCTGGCATCCCAGAAATAATCCAGCACCTGATATTTAAAATCGGGCAGCATGTTCAGGATCATTTCGGTATCGAGACTAATCAGGAAAATTGTATCCTGATAATACGTTTCCAGCCGACTGTTCGCATCGGAGGTAAAGGTGAGGTATTTTTCATCGGGAGACCAGGCCAGCTGCTTTTCTGCAATTTCATTATCAGTTATTTTGGATTCCA
>CAZTXJ010000263.1:1456-3370 GCA_964617285.1 uncultured Calditrichaceae bacterium
CTCAGTTCGAAGGCGCTGATATCGGATGGAAACTGAAACAGAAGGGTCGCTTCACCGCCATCCATCCGCATCCGGTAAATGTTCTGATTTTCAGTATTTCGTTTGGAGAGAAAATAAATAAACTGTCCATCAGGTGACCACCGTGGATAATGGGCAGATTTCTCTCCCCGGGTGATCTGGAGCGTTTCACCGGTACTGACCTGGGAGCGCCAGATCTGTTTTACCCAGATGTTCTGGGAAGTATCTGCCCGGGCATTTTCAAATATAACATATTGTCCGTCGGGTGAAAGCCGGGGAGACGATATTTTTTGGATTCTGAACATATCCCGGAATCCGAAAACGGGCTCCTGCGCTGATAAATAGTGATGTCCGGTCAGCAGTCCGAAAATAAAGATGAACAGGAGAAATTTATGACGCAATTTCATGCGATAATTTCCTTTAAATTGGTTGGGTGGCTTTGGTCAGCCATTCTTTTTCAGTTCTATTTAAGTAGGGAGACAGATGATTTCGAACCGCTTTATGATAACTGTTTAACCAGTTCAATTCGTCGGAACTTAAAAGACTTTTGTTTATCAGTTTGAGATCGATGGGACAAAAAGAGATCGTCTCAAAAGTATAAAATTCCTGTTCCGTTTTACCTGATTTGTCTTCAACCACCACAATCAGGTTCTCCACCCGCATGCCGTATTCACCGGCCTTATAAAAACCAGGTTCGTTGGAAATAATCATGCCCGGTTCCAGCGGTACCCCAAGTCCCCGGTAGTAAGAAATTGCCTGCGGGCCTTCATGCACGTTCAGATAGGCGCCAATACCGTGACCGGTACCATGGCCGTAATTCTGATTTATATCCCATAAAGGTTTGCGGGCAATGGTATCCAGCTGGTTACCGGCAGTACCACGTGGAAAACGGGTCATTGCCAGCAGAATATGGCCTTTCAGGATGCGGGTAAAGCGGTCCTTCTGTTCTGCCGAGGGTTGTCCCAGGGCGATGGTCCGGGTTATATCCGTGGTTCCGTCCAGGTACTGACCGCCGGAATCGATCAGGAAAATTTCCCGCGATTTCAATTCCACATTGGTTTCCGGAGTTGAGGCGTAATGAACGATTGCCCCGTGTTCCTGATATCCGGAAATTGTCTCAAAGCTGGGGCCCTGATAAAGATCCAGTGCTTTCCGGAATTCTTCCAGTTTTTCAGCCGCGGATATCTCGGTAACGTTTCCCTGGGGAACCGCTTTTTCCAGCCACTGGAGAAATTTTACCATGGCCACGCCATCACGGATGTGGGCGGCTTTGGCGCCGGCAATTTCAGTTTTGTTTTTTAAGGCCTTCAACCGGGTAACCGGACTCTCTTTAAAAAACAGATCGCAATCTTTTTTCAAAATATCGACAATCCAGTAGCTGACCGAACCTGGATCCAGCCAGACTTTTACCTTATTTTTCGTCAATTTTTTTAGCTGTTTGCGGAAAGCGTCGTATGGGTGAATTCGAACGGTTTCTCCAAAATGCCGTTCCACTGCCCGGGTAATCTTTTCAGGATCTGTAAATAACATTGCTTTCTTTGGGGTGACGATGGCGTAGGCGATGACCACCGGATTAAATTCCACATCTGAGCCGCGGATATTAAAAAGCCAGGCAATGGCATCAAGCGTAGTAAGGATGTGTGCTTTTACTTTTTCTTCTTTCATTTCCTGGCGCAGTTTTTCCAGTTTTTCCTCAACTGATAAACCGGCATATTTTTTCGGATGGGGTTTTATTGGATTCCCGGGGAATGCCGGTTGATCCGGCCAGATGGCATCGACCAGGTTTGTTTCAATCGGGGTGATCTTGATTCCCCATTCTTTGAGATGCGATTTCATTTTTCTGGTTTCGTTATAGGAAAATAACCGGGGATCGATGCCGACTTTGTCACCGCTTTT
>CAZTXJ010000264.1:0-3317 GCA_964617285.1 uncultured Calditrichaceae bacterium
AATCTGGATATCGTCCTGATTGATGTTTCGCGCTGGTCAAAGTTTTCGTTGTTGTTTCCCATCACCCAATTTAGGGACGTTAAATCTTCTTTAGCCAGGGCCTATTTAATTATTTTGAACCGAACCCAGGGTTCGGAAAAAATAGTCCAGGATTTGAAAAAAGATTTAGAGCATAGGTATAAAGTACCAATCCTAACTGCACAGATTAAACCGGAGTCGTTGCAATCAGTATCCAGCGGTGAAATTCTTCCACTAAAGTCTCTACAAAACAAAAAAGTTTCAGTCTTCTGCGGGTTGGCCAATCCAGATCAGTTATTCAAAATGATGGGGGCTATTGGGGCAGCTATTGTATGGCAAAAAACATTTCCGGATCATCATGATTATACTGAAAAAGAATTATCGAAAATTCTACTGCAGTCACATCAAGCAGGTGCTGAACTTATTGTTACCACGCAAAAGGATGTAGTTAAAATTAACGGTAAAATTATTTCAGGTATAAAAAACCTATATTTCTTAAAAATTTTTTGGGAGATTGATCCGAAGGGCCAATTGGATTTAATGTTAAAACAAAGTTTAAAGTAGATAGAGAATGTGGTTGTAAGCACTCAATTAATAAGTGTACGATTCATCTTGTATTATATTCTCGATTTCAGTTAAAACTCCTTAACAAACATTTCAAAGTTAGTCTCTAATTTTATTTTTCACTTGAAAAATAAATTCTTCTTTCGTACTCTTTTATTGAAATTTATTTTCTGAAAATTAATATAGAGGGCAGGTATGCGGTACTCAATTTTTTCAACAATTGTGGTAGTTATAATATCTCAATTTTTTCCCTTGTTCGCTCAAAACCAAACCATTATGGATTTTCTGAAGTTGGATATTGATCCGGTGGCAGTGGGCAGAGGTGGTACAGCTACTTCAGATGGTGAGGGATTTAACTCTGTTTTTTACAATCCGGCAAATATTGACCAGTTCAAAACCTGGGATCTCTCGTATGGTCACCGTTCATTTCCATCTCCGGCAATACTACCTGATTTGAATTATTTTACCGTCGGGGGCGTCTATCGTTTTAATGAAAAAAATATTGTTGGCCTTTATTGGCGAAAGTTTGGTTTTGGAGAGTTCGTGACTACAGATTTTATGGGGAATATCGTTAAGAGGGGAACTGCTAAAGATTTTGCGATTGGGATTATTTATGGTCGAAAGTTATCCAGTAGTTTAACCGGTGGGTTGACCTTTAAATATTTAAGAAGCGACATGGTGTGGGCTGTGGCAAATGGCTGGGCAATTGATGTGGGAGTAAAATGGAGCAATTTGTTACCAAATACAACTTTAAATTTTCCAGGTGAAGGGATTAGAAAATTAAATTTCTTTAAGCCAGAAACAGAAACTAAGGGATTAAATATTGGTTGTGCGTTGTTAAACGCCGGTCCTCATGTCCATTACCTGTCTCCGGATCAGAAAGACCCTATTCCACAGCGAATAAGGTTGGGAATTGCTTACCATGTTATAACTTCTTCTCTGTTGCAGGTACAGACTTTGTTCGATTTTGAAAAAGAATTAGTATATCGACCGGGAATTTATGCCGATGAGTTTTATAAAGCCTGGTTTACTGCCTGGAAAGGAAAGACACTCAAAGAGGCCACATACCATTTTGGGGTGGATATCCGGCTTGCCTATATATTTAATTTTCGTTGGGGGTATCAATATCAACCATTTGAGGATTATTTTAATTCCAATGTGACCACCATAGGATTTGGTATAAATCTAAAATATGTATCCTTTCAATACGGCACCTGGCTTGATAGGAATAATTTGGCTCCGCTATATATGGATTCTGTTGTTTTTTCTGTCAGTGCAGGTAATATTGTTTTTTAATTCCGCAGGATTTTAATAGTAGTAATATGTAAAAAAACTAAGAATCGATATTTCAAGAGTACTTTTGGTTTTTTTATCTCCAAGTTTAATTTAGTCTGACAGGAAAAAACAAAATTCTTCAATTTGCTCAAGACAATTTTTGATTAAAGAAAAATTGAGATATTTATGGGTCATTAATGAAAACAGAAATAAAAATCAGTTTTCTTATTTTATTTGTAATATCTGTTCTAATTGTTCAAAATTCTTTCTCTCAGTCATTATTCTTTCTCACTTTGCGACCCGGTATTAAGAGTAATGCTATGGGTGGGGCGCAAACCGCAATCGTAAATGATTATCAGTCGTTCTATTATAACCCTGCCGGCCTGTCTAGAATAAAAAAAGGTCTTTTAGGTTTTTCCAACATGAAGTACAGTTTTATTACTTTTAGATATCTGTTATCTTTTAGTGGTGGTGCCATCAGAACAAAATACGGTACCATGGGTTTTAGTACCTATTTCTTTTCTAACCAGATGTTTCCTGTTAAACAAAGGAGTTATCAATTTTCCTATGCTAGCAAAATATCAACTAATTTTCATATTGGCATTAGTGTTAAATATTTATATCAAAATTATTACTCTGACAAGTCTTCCGTATTTGCCGGTGATTTAGGTGTGTTATTAACTAATATTTTACCTGGCTCAACAATTAAAATGCCATTGAAAAGCATCATACGCAATGTTAATAAATTTAGAAAGAATGATTTTACCGGGTTTACGATTGGTTTTTCATTATTAAATACTGGATATGGAAAAGTAGAATATCCCGCTGCTTCTCCGGAACCGATTCCTCAAATGCTGAATTTGGGCCTTGGTTATAAAATTATTGAATCAGATTGGGTGTCGACAACTCTTGCCATGGATCTAAATAAGATTTTGGTTAAAATTGAGAATGGAAAAGCGGATAATTTTATCAAAGCCTGGTTTACTTCCTGGCAGGAAAATGGATTTGATGAACTGCATTCCGGTGTGGATTTAAATTTTTTCCATCTAGCTTCAATATATTTTGGTTATGAGAAGTTGTATAGCATAGATTCAGACAATAATGATGAATTCACCTTTGGTTTTGGTATTGGACCAGATTTTGCCCGGTTGGAAGCTTTTTATGGCGGTTATCCACTTTATCTACATGATGAAGACCGGGAAAAAACTTGGCGTTTTGGATTTAATTTAAGCTATTGAAGAAATATAAAAATCACGGAATCAAATACTTTGTGTTTGTAAAAGTATTAGTGAATTCCATATCCTCTTTAACTTTCCTTTACATTTATATTTTTTAAAACATACCCGATTAGCGAGTAAAGATTTCGCATTAAATGTTGACTAGATAACATTGAAAATTAAATTTGTCTTTGACTTGACTGAAGCGGAAATAAAAATTATATTTGTTGCCCAATGATCGCG
>CAZTXJ010000265.1:0-3265 GCA_964617285.1 uncultured Calditrichaceae bacterium
ATCCAAAAACTCATTCCGCTGGATGTCCCCGAAATAGACGGTTAAATCCACCCCTTGCAGTGATTCCTCGATCCGGTCCCGATCATAGGGCTGATTGATAAGCAGGTTCTGCAACTCCTCGATTTCTGCCCGGGCAAAAAAGTCCCCATAAAATTTAATATTGCTGATATGCCCTTTTTCCACCAGAATCCGGACATCAATTTCGCCGAAGGGAAACCGGTGTGCATTCTTCACATTAAATTGGGGGGATTCTCCGAAATTCCAGTCCCACTGGAAATATTTTTCCCGGGCAAACTGGTTGATCTTTTTCCATTCCGATTCGCTGAATTGATAAACCGGTGTTTCCTCTGAACCAGTAAACAGATATTTCAACAGATAATCTTTAAACCGGTTTATATCCATTCCATGATTCAGAAACTCGGAGATGTTGGCCACCCGGCTACGGACAGATTTTATTCCCTTGGATTCAATCTTTCCTGCTTTCACCTTCAGTGCCTGGACCACCTTGTCCAGATCCGAATCAAATAATAACGTCCCGTGGCTGAACATCCGGTTTTTGGAGGTAAACTGGGCGTTCCCGGAAATCTTGCGTTCGCCAACCACAATATCGTTCCTGCCGGTAAGCTCTGCCCGGACACCCAGCGACTTCAGCGCTTCAATAATGGGTCGGTTAAACTTCTCGTAATTATTGAATTTCGACCGGTCGTAGCTGGTGATGAAACTGAAATTGAGATTGCCCAGATCGTGATATACCGCGCCACCCCCGGAAATTCGACGCACCACGATGACCCCATTTTTACGGATATATTCATAATTGATCTCTTCCATGGTATTCTGATGTCGCCCGATAATCACGGAAGGACGGTTGATATAAAACAGAATATAATCTTGCGCAATATCCAGGTTGCGCAGGGCATATTCCTCCAAAGCAAGATTGATACGGGGATCGGTATTCCCGCGGTTATCGATAAACAGTGTATTATTCATAGCCTCAATTATCCTCAATTTTGAAGCAAATTAATTACATAAATTTCTATCCCATTGCAAGTATGAAATGAATGTCACAATAAATATTGCTGGATAAGTTTTATTTTTAAAGAGAGCCGGATAAATATCAGCCTGTAAAAATTATATTTCCATTGCCCCTGCCCTTGCTAAATTAATAATTTTCTGCCCGGCATTTTTGCACGCGGACCGGATCGAATCCCGCACCGGGATAAAGATGAATAAAAGATACAGGAGTATGAATGGCACGCATACATGAATATCAGGGGAAACAATTACTGGCCAAAGAAGGAATCAAAATCCCGGAAGGGGAAGTTGCTTCCAATCCCGGGGAAGTCAAAAAAATTGCCGACAAGCTTGGTGGTGAGGTGGTGATTAAAGCACAGGCCTGGACTACCGGGCGTTTCAGCAAAGGTCTGATCCAATTTGCCGCCACTGCGGATGAGGCAGAAAAAAAATCGAAAGAACTGTTCGGAAAAGAGGTCAGCAATTTTATCATCGATAAAGTGCTGGTAGAGAAAAAGATTGGCATCGAAACCGAATACTTCGCCAGCCTGATCATCAGTGACAGCGAAGCAGCGCCGGTGCTCATTTTCAGTGCGATGGGCGGCACGGGAGTGGAAGAGATCGTCCGGGAACATCCCGATAAAGTGGCTTTTCACCCTATCGATGTGGTGAACGGATTCAAGGACTATCAGGCCCGTAATCTGCTCCGGAAAGTAGGTATTTCCGGAAAAGACCAGATGCAACTGGCGGATATGATGGTGCTTTTATGGGAGACTGCCCGGAAAAATGACGCCCGGTCTGCCGAGATCAATCCTATTGTCAAAACCAGCGAAGGAAAATTTCTGGCGGCGGATTGCCGGATTACCGTGGACGATTACGCCGTTTACCGCCATCCCGAGCTGGGCATTGAAATCGCCCGGGAATTGAATCGCCCACCCAGTGAACTGGATAAAATTGCCTATGAGGTGGAAAAGAACGATTACCGGGGCACGTTCTATTTTATCCAGATGGCGCAGGGATTCAGTCCGGAGGATAAGTACGTTGGGTTTCATGGCGCCGGTGGCGGTGGTTCGATGATGAGCATGGATGCGGTCCAGCGGAAAGGCTACAAGATTGCCAATTTCTGCGATACCTCCGGCAATCCCCCCGCCTCAAAAGTTTACCGTGCGGCGAAAATCATTCTGTCTCAGAAAAACATTGTCGGTTATTTCGGATCCGGTTCCGGGGTGGCTTCCCAGGAACAGTTTCACTCCGCCAGGGGTCTGGTGAAGGCACTGCGGGAAGAGTGGGTCCGGATTCCGGTAGTGATCCGTCTGGGTGGTAATTCCGAGGACCTGGCGGTGGAAATTCTGACCCAATATACCCGGGATTTGCCTGCTCCGGTGGAGGGATACAAAAAAGATGATTCAGTTGAATACTGCGCGGAGCGTTTTGACAAACTGGTAAAGGATTCAAAAATTAAATCAGTACCAAAACCGGAAAAGCCCGGGGCCTCAAAAAATTTATACAGCTTTCAGACCATTACCGGGAAGGTGACCTACGATCATGAGCTCTGCCTGAAATGTGAGAGCAAGATATGCGTTTCAAAATGTGTTCCCCAAATTCTGAAAATTGAAGATGGCAAACCGGTCCTGAATATTACTCCCGAGGAAGCCAAAAAGGGGAAATGCACCGAATGTCTGGCCTGTGAGGTGGAATGTTATTTTCATGGAAACAAAGGCGGATATGTGGATTTGCCGATTAAAGGTTTGGAGGAATATCGGGAGGCTCATTAAAGCAATACAAAGAGGAAAGGCGGTCATTAGTAGTAATTGATGGTCGTTAGGGGTGAAAGACATGGTCATTAATAGTCATAGGTTGTCATTGGTGGTCATATATGTATTGGCAGAAAGGTGATTAAGCGAAATCTTATTACTGAAGAGGAATATAAAATATTTTTAAAGGACTTAGAAATTATGGGAATCAAATTAAATAACTACATAAACACAATCGGTCACAAATCTGATAAAAAAACTGACCATTAATGCCTATTAATGACTACAAATGAAAATGAATGACCATGAGTGACTAAATGAGTATGAATGACTTAATAATGACATGCTTTATCAAATTTGTCTAAGATAAAATTTTAATATCACAAATTCGGGAATATTCACATGTCCATTTTAATTGATCAGCAAAAAAAAGTGATCGTTCAGGGTATTACCGGACGGGAAGGAATGGCCCGGGCCAAACTGATGATGGATTATGGCAC
>CAZTXJ010000266.1:0-3241 GCA_964617285.1 uncultured Calditrichaceae bacterium
TGGTGGGTAAATCCGATGTGCCAGTAGTAATCCCTGGCTGCCGGTGCGGCTAACAATATTAACCGGCATTTTGGTCCCAGGGCGTCCCGGGTCATTTCAGTCAGCTTTTTTCCAATCCCTTGCTTTTGATACGCCACATCCACTGCCAGATCGGATAGGTAGCAGGCATAATAGAAATCGGTAACCGAACGGGAAACTCCCACCAGTTTTTTATTATCCCAGGCGGTTACCAGCAGATTACCGTTCTTAATCATTCCCTGCATGCACTCCGGATCGTCCACCGGGCGACGTTCTCCCAGGGTTGACCGGTTAAGTATATCAACAAACAGTTTGGCACTGATTGGCTTGTTGACTTTATAGGAAATGGTCACCGGCCCTCCTTTCTTACCGGCAGATAATCCTCGCGCACCGGTGAAAAAATTTCTATTGCAATTGAATCCTTGATAATCTCTGCCTGGTGTTCCATATTCATGGGAATACACCAGCTGTCCCCGGGCAGGCAGCGATGCGGGGTCGATCCGATAGTCAGAATCATTTCTCCGGCAATCATATAACCGGTTTGCTCGCAGGGATGGCTGTGGCGGGGAACCTGATGGTCTTTTTTCAGTCTGAATTCAGTCATCAGGGTATGTTCTCCATAAACTAAAGTCTTCTGATCGATACCCGTAATCCGACTGTGAAATCCTGAATGGTCATGTTTATTAAACACTGCAGTTTATCTCCTTGTCTTGATTTTTTGCTTAATCTTCAAGATTAATCTCAAAGGCATTTAATAATACCATGGCTTCCGGCAGGGAGAATCGTGCCTGCTTTATTTTGTTGGTCAGGGGATTAATTGCGTAATTCCGGGTGTTACGGAAGTCGGCTTTGGTTAGATCGGTATCCTCGAAAATAGTATCCTGTAAATCCGATCCGGTAAAGTCGGCACCACTGAGATTTGCCTGATAAAAATCGCAGTTGTGGATCCGGCAATTCCGGAATGCTGTTTCCGGCAGTGGGAGTGCGGTAAAATTACAATCACTGATCAGACAATCCTCGAACCGGACTTTCAGTAAAAGGGTGTTTACTTCGGAAAAATTTACCCCGGAAATTTTGCAATCATTAAAACGTACAGTTTGAAATTTGGTTTGATGAATTTGGGTCAAACTAAAGTTTGCCGATTCGAAAAAGCAGTCCGAGAAAAGCGTATCGGATAAATTGCCTCCGGTAAAATCGCAGCTTTTGAATTGGCATTGATAAAAGGACTTGGATATTAATTTTTGACCGGATAATTTCAGAGAAATAAATTCTTCGCTGTCAAAGGAATCGTTTTTAAGAAAATCCTTTGAATTCTCTTTTATCATAACTCCCTATATCTTCTTATTTAAAATTTTTAACACAAAAAAGCATATTGATATAAAGATATCGGTAAACAATTATACGTATGAAGCCAAGTAACTACTATTATTAAAACAAATGCCCGACAGCAGAAAAGATTTCAGGTAATCGGGATTCTTTCCCAAATAGCTTTAAAAAATGGGGGTGATGATTTACAACAAAATCATCACCCTTCTGATGTCATCATTCCGGTTTAATCATTCTAAATTATTTGAATTCGATAACATCAGCACGGATAAAAACCTTAACTTCGGTGTAAACCACTAAATTCAATGCCTCGGAATCGTATCGTAAATTGGCCAGGGCAAGTTTCCGACCATCAATTTTTCCGTGTTCTGCTTCAAAATTTTTCCACAGGTCTTCCAAAGCCTCTTTATATAACATACCTGTTCCATTAACTCTGGCTACCGCAAAAGTATTGGTTGCGGCTCCAAGCGGGGCTGAAAATCCAAGGACATATCCGGCCTGAGACTGTCCCAAAACATTGCTGGCTACAATTTCATAATTTGCTTCGCCCAGTTCCACACTGGTTTGATTCAACCCTACAAACATTCCATTGTTTGCACAGCTGCTCAGAATTATCAAGGAAACCAGCAGTGCAAAAGACAAAAATAGTTTTTTCCTCATAAAGCTTTCCTCCTAAATTTGTTTGGTATCTATCATAATGAAAATTAGGATTTGGACCGTTTATTTTAGCTCTCATCCGATCCGGGCACAATTGCAGGACCGAACAATTCCTTGACCGATATCCGGGAGAGAACCATTATGCTGAAAATTCCCAGGATTGTTCCATATGGTATCTCAATCAACTGGATAATTGCAATAACGAAGATGAACAAACGGTTCCTTCGTTTCCGGAGATAGTACCCGCAGACGATCTGTAGAATTCCGAAAATGACCAGGAGCAGAAAGAGAGTACCCATGATTAGACCCATAAATTTGAACACATCAAAGGGCATTTCGGAATAGTAATCATAATCCGGCATATTTCCCTGACTTGAGATTCTGGATATAAAAAGTATGAAGAGGAAATAGAACCCGACAAAAAGGGATCCAAAGATAGTTATTCCGCCCTTAATGTAATAAAAGATACTCAGCAGCCGGAGATGTTCTTCATCAATTATTTTGGTTTTAAGCTGGTTGTCATCCATCATGATTGATTTTCCTCCGTAAATTTATTTTAGGCTTATCATAGAATATTCACAAATCAATCCAGATAAGTTTTGATGCAAAAATTTTTTAGCAAGCAATGACAAATAAGTATCATCCTTGAAAAATTCAGTTCTCTGGTTTATTGGAAAATACGTGTTGACCAGGTTTTTGTCAAGAACAAATAAACGGTAAAAATTCATTTATTGCTCACCAGAAATTTTTTGATCATCCGATTCAGAACCGGTTTTAACTTAGCCGGAGACAATTTTACGATCTTTACGGACTCACACTGGTTAAACCGGGTGAATTCCGCAATACTTTTGGCCAGAGAAGAAAGGAAATCATCCGAGTCTGCCACACTTTGCTCTACAAGCAAATTGTTGATAACCAGGGTCTTATTTTTCCGGTCCGCCTTGGGATCGATTTTCCCCACGAAATCATGACCCCACAGGATCGGCAAGGTGAAATAGCCAAAACTTCTTTTTGCCGGAGGCAGATAGCATTCCAGGGCATAGTCGAAATCGAATATCCGCTTTAGCCGGTCCCGTTGAATAATCAGATTATCGAATGGGGAGAGTAGAAATACATTTCTGTTAGGTGATTTCTGTGAATTAATTTTATCAAGAGTATTGGAATGCACATAGTATAGAGAAGATTTATTATTTTCCAGATTTATGGGGATTACCTCCCCGTTGACAATTAATTGATTCAG
>CAZTXJ010000267.1:0-3240 GCA_964617285.1 uncultured Calditrichaceae bacterium
TACTGGTCTTTGGCAGCTGGTATTTAATTGTGGTTACCGGATTAAAAGGATTGGGATAATTTTGGCTCAGCTTAAAATCGGAAGTAATTGTCTCACCTAATTTTTTTATTCCTACCACCCCATCATTCCTGAAAAAGAAAATACCACCTAAGGTGGTACCTAAAAAGGCATCTTTATCACCATCGGCATCTATATCTACTAAGGTGATTGTGGACACACTATAAATAAGAGGATCCAAATACAATGAATCCAAAACTGAATTAAAAATATAATATGCTGAATCGGGTGTGCCGGTATTTTCAAAAAGTAAGGTTTGCCCACCTGTGTATGCATTACTTCCAGCAATTAAATCCAGGTCGCGGTCATTATCATAATCCCACAGGTCATAAACTCCATAAGGCAAGTTAAAATAGTCATCACTCTCATAGTTCCAAACAGGGTTAACTGAGTCTCCAATATTTCTGAAAAAATTAAAGGCAGGTTCTGTGGGATTTACCGTTTCTCTTTCGCTGACCAGCATATCCAGATCGCCATCATTATCCATATCAGCCAGCAATGGCGCAGGAGCATTAGCCCCGCTGCCATTAACTGCCACAATACCGCTGTCCTCCAGAAAAAAGGAAGCCGAATCCGGTGTGCCAACATTACGATAGAATCGAATGCGATTTTCATAATCGGTATTGCCGGTAAATAGGTCGTAGTCGCCATCCGCATCAATATCAGCAAAACAAAACTGGGTAACTCCTGATATGGAGTCTAAATAGGACGTTCGGTATTTCAAAATTGGAGAAAATAAATCACCCATATTCTCAAAAAGCCAGAGAGGTACAACATCAGTAACTCCAGGCCACAATGGAGCATATGAACCAATTGTTATTAAATCCAGGTCGTAATCGTGGTCAATATCAACAAATTGAGGATAGCTTATAAAACGAACGTCGATATCAAGAAAATTCTTTGTATCTAAATTCCATCTAGCAGAATCAGAGGTGCCAATATTCAGGTATTCATAAACAGGTCCGTCTATAAATCCAACAAAAAAATCTTGATCCTGATCATTATCAATATCTCTGGTTTCAATTAACTTTAACGCCGGCGCTTCCCATACATCAAAGTCAAAATAATGTTCATTGGTTAATTGAAAATCAAAAATTGCACTGTCACCTATATTTTCAAAATAAAATATACTATTTTGATGTGGTATGGATGAACTGTTAAAAAACAGATCATAGTCTCCGTCATCATTAATATCAGTAAATTTCATATTTCCAAAAGGTTTATTTTGCGGTAGAAGATCATCAATTTCTAAATTAAAATTATAATTTGTTGGACTTCCGATATTTCTATAAAATTGTAGTTTTGTGCCTTCAATTCGACTGATAAAAGCATTATAAAATAGATCGGGATCACCGTCATCGTCTATGTCAACTAGCGCAGGATAGTTCGTATAATTGTCATTACTGGGAGGTATAATTGATATAACTACGTCATAATTCATCCAGTCAAAAACAGCATTTAAAGAATCGCCTAAATTTCTATACAATCTCAATGTTCTTCCAAAAGCCATAAACAAGTCATAATCATTGTCAGCATCAATATCGGCAAAGGTGGTCATTGGTGGGAATTGGCTGCTGTAATAACCATAATTGTAGTTGTAAGGAGAGTACTTATCTGTTACAAGTCTGTAATTGGCGCTATCAGGTGTCCCTTCATTTCTATAATAATGTAGATAAAATTTATCTGTTTCATAACCTGCCAGAAAAAAAATATCGTCATCTCCATCGGCATCTATATCTACAAAATTAATTAAAGATCGATAATAATATCCTCCGCTAAACAGTGGGTTGCCGGATTCGTCGTAAATGTTTCTTGTCCATTTAAATTGTTGTGAGAAGGAAAGTAAGAGGAGAGTATTAAGTATTAAAAAAATGATAAGAACTTTATGTTCTATTTCCATGACGATTTCCTAATCATTTGTTTGAATTAAATCAATAAATATTATACCTGTTTGCGATATTCCTCCGGTGTATAAGGGCCGACAATAATCGTCATGGTAAACCCGCGTCCATTCAATACTTTGCCCATACAGACCGGTAGTTTTTAAAATTATAAGGGTAATCAGAGCGGAAAGAATTACTAAATTTTTACAAAAACCAGACACCAGACCTCCTCCACCTGGTTTTGGTAAATATACCTGCTTGTAATTAAACTAACAATTTTTATGAAGTTGTCAAGTATAATTTTGAGAAAATTGTTTGGCTAACCCGGTGGTGGAAAATTCTATAAACATGTCATTTCTCACCAATTTAGCAGAAAATCTAACGGAACGCCAGTTAAGTGTTGCTCTTTATGGGATATCTTAATCCATAAATGATACAAGATTTCTTATATTTGGATGGCCATGAATTCGGGGATATGTCACACAACAACCCGCGAAGGCTTGTGCAGCAACTTAATTTCCATTTGTTTTTAACTATCTTCATTCCTAAATTCGCAGCGTCCGAAATGCCCCCGTAGCTCAGTGGATAGAGCGATGGCCTCCGGAGCCATGCGCGCAGGTTCGATTCCTGCCGGGGGTACAGTGTAGTAAAATAGGGTGCTTGATTCACAAATTTGAAAATAGGCATTTTTTTATTTGACAAAAAATATATGATTTATTAAATTTTCACCGCTTAAAGGTAAAGGAAAGGAAAAATTTTAGCATGGCGCATCACAAATCGGCACTTAAAAGAATTGACGTGGCCCAAAGAAATGCAGAGAGAAACAAATATTATAAATCTACAATGAAGAGCCAAACGAAAAAGGTTTTGGCAAGCACAAAAAAAGAGGAAGGTTTAACCCGTTTTACTGAAGCAGCCTCTTTACTGGACAAAATGGTATCGAAGGGTATTATTCACCGAAACACGGCTGCCAATAAAAAATCGAGGATGATGAAACATGTCAATTCGTTGACATAGATCAAAAATTCCCTCCTCAACCCGAAAGAAGCCTCACGCTCAAAAAAATCCTACCTTGCGTGAGGTTTCTTTTTTATATCTCGCAACACTAAATACATTTCAAATTTAAATATTTTCCGACATGTCACCCCTGACGGGGTTGTTTTTTGATTTTTGATTGCGCTTTCGCTATAAACATGTCATCCCTAACGGGATTTCCAGCGAGCTGATGTCTGATTAATAACATCTGAGATGTTCAACAAATTCGGGATTGGGCAATATTTCAATTTTAGTCAAAAATGAT
>CAZTXJ010000268.1:0-3199 GCA_964617285.1 uncultured Calditrichaceae bacterium
TATGAAGATGAAAATGGCTGGCATATTGCGGATGTCAACGATGTTTATACTTGCTACTTCACGAAATTGGTTTTCGATAACTCTGATCAACCCGTAATTGGCTTTCACTATTATGAAACGGAAGATACGGTTTATCATAATAGACTAAAAATTGCTCATCTGAATCCAACCGACTCAAGCTGGTCCATCGTTACGGTGCCGGATAGTATTGGAAGCATCAGTTATGGCGATTTACTTGGTTTTGATATGGATAGTCAAAATAACGCTTATTTTACTTACCGGAGTTTTTGGTATGATTTTTTACGTTTAGCAGTCTACAACGGTCAAAGCTGGAGTATTGAGACAGTTACTGAGGATCACGGTTTGTATAGTTCCCCAGGACTGACGATCAAAGCCGACCATCTGGATCAACCAGTAATTGTTGAATTCTATTACAGTGATGAAGTGCGTCTTTATAAAAAAATAAGCGGGCAATGGCACTATCAAATTGTTGATAAGGTTGAATACGGAATTAATCCTACACTGTATTGTTCTTTGGATTTTAATAGCGATAATTATCCCTGCATTGCAATACAGGGAAGGACCACCAGTTATAGCCGGAGCGGTTTGTTTTATTATCGTTACTGGCCGGGCGATCCACTCATTACCTTACCGGAACCTTCTCATGATTTCGGAACCGTCTGGACCCAAAGTTATGCCGACTGGGAATGTCCGGTGGAAAATCAGGGTGATGCTCCACTGATTCTCCGTGAATTGAATCTCACCTCTGAATGGTATGATACGGCATTTCAGGTGGTTAATACACCTTTACCAAAAACAATTCTGCCAAATGATACCGGTTTTATTACCCTCCGTTTCAAACCGGATGCCGAAGCCACCTTTTACGACACGCTTATTATTTCTTCTAACGATTCTTTACAATTAGAAAGTCAGATAACCGTTCAGGGCAGCGGAACCACCAGCGGTACAACCGGAGATCTCACATTTACAGTCAATAATGCCTATATTGATCATCCTCATCGGTTGCTTAAGAGAGATTTACCTCTGATAGATGCCACGGTTGTGCTTTACCAGAACGGACAACCAATTTACGGACCAGTTCAAACCGGATCCGATGGTCGGATATTTTTACCAAACGTCGCCGTTGGGGAATACGATTTCAGGATTACCAAACAGGTCTCAATTCCTGGTAATCAACCTAATACCACATTGTTAGATACGCTTGGGTTAACAAAAACTTTTCAATTGGGCCCCGGAGGAAATTCCAAATCGATTGTTTTCCCGGAATCTTTAATTGTCGAGAAGTATCAGCATATCTACAATTTAACCCATATTGACAAAACCAGCTGGGATTATACCACAACCTTCCATTATCATAACAGTGAAAATCAAGTAAGAGCTTTGCTGGACCTCTGGAAGCTTAATTTGCCTGTCGAAGTTGACGTGAGCACCGGTAGGCTTATCCTGGATGAACACATGGTTTATCGTTTATTTGATGCCGGTTATTCAATGGGAACAGAATTTGTCCACGATGTGGGAGAGTTAATCAATATGGTGTTCTATTCCGACCAATATATGCCCGGCTTCCTTCAAATTCTGTTTGATTTCATTGTATCTATAATAAGCGGCGATCCAATGGGAGCTTTGGTTCGGTTGGTGGTTAACGCTGTGATGAGTTATATGCAATCACATCTGTTCGACCTCATCGGTGAAGGTATCCAGCAAGCGGCGGCACTGCTCCCGGACGGAGGTGAACAAATTGTAATGGCAGCCTGGCACGACATCGGCAGCCAGTATTCGGGATGGGGGGTTCTTTTAGGCGGTTTTTCAACCGGATCATGGTCGCATATGAAAGGTTTGATTTACGATCGATTTAAGAACATTCTTTTTCAAGATGTCTATATTGATCTTTTAACTGATGATCAAATTGAGGAAGGAAAAAACTATTCCCAAAATTTCCAATATAATGGGGAATTCACTGAGGCTTATGATTACACGGGTGATTTTATCGCGGGTAAACTGAGCGATGTCGAAACTGCTGAATCTGTATGCCGTGGTTTGAGAATTTCGGCAAATTTATTCTATAGAACTTCTGCTGTTCTGGACATCCTTGGAGTTTTTCCCATTCCAGGACTAGGATTTCTAAGTGCCTTAAAAACCGCCCTGAAAATTACAGCGTATGTTGAGGTATTAAGCGCAATTGGTTATTCTGCTTATGAATTTTTCTCTTTACCTGGCGATATGGATAATGCGGTAAATAGAATCTATTTCCCCGAGGGGAAAAATCTTTTCTCCCGGGGGAGTCCACCAGAACTCCCATTGAGAAAAATGGACCCAGGCCTGCGTGCTGATTTGAAAGCAAAGCTGTGGAGAAGTCTTAACGATTACGATTCAACCATTGCTGAAATTAAACAGAACGTAAACAATGGCGAGGTAAATCAGGCACTCATCGCTATGGATGATTTAATAAAGAGTGAAAATAACTATCAAAATAACCTTAAATCATCGCTGGCGCCTATCTATGCTGTCGCTGCAATGGCACGGGACAGTCTGGTAAATTTTTCCACTATGTACGATTCAATCATTTCCAGTTATGCTCAAGCCGGCGAAACAAGATTTGAAAACTATCTCGCTATTTTGTTTTTCCCAAGCGATTCAAGCCAGGAGATGAAAGATACGGTTCTGGCATACTTGGATAGGTCGGTAAATTCGAATCATGTCTTAACAGATCAGGTAATTGCTACTCTTGATACCATATCGGTTTTACCCATACCGGCGGTTGTGGTTGCCAAACTTGTCAATCAAAGTCTATATGAACTAAAACCGGATGAAATGGCAACCATTAAAATCCTGATAGAAAATGTCGGCTCGATGCCTGCTAATGGTGTGAACATTATTTTAAAAACTAATCCAGCTTTGATGGTAGAACAACCGGATAGTATTTATGTTGGATCATTATCACCCGGTCAGACATCCGATACAGTTTCCTGGAACGTTGGTCTTTTCGGAACCGGGTATACACGGGGTACCTGGATCAGTGAAGTAAATTCTTCCAATGCTAAAACTTATTCCACCAGTGGTGCTTTCGTCATTAACCAACGGCAGACCCCCGGAACTGGCGGCAAACTGACCAACGAGAACATTTACAACTATCCCAATCCGTTTAATCCGGATAATGAAACCACCACCCTGCGCTACA
>CAZTXJ010000269.1:0-3192 GCA_964617285.1 uncultured Calditrichaceae bacterium
CTTTTCTAATATTTCGTTATCAATCCAGCACATGATAGTTTTATTTGTAGGAGAAAAGAACAACTTTATTTTTCTCTTTTCAGCCAATGAAGCAAAAGAAAGTATCATTGGCTTTAAAACATTCACAATATTAAGGTTTCGAGCCTTAAGTTTCGCCTGACCTGCTTCAAGCCGGGAAAGATCTAACAATTGTTCTATCAAGCTATTTAATCTCTTTGCACTACGCTGCATAAGACTTAGTTCATTAAAAGTGGTGTCCTCGCGCGTTGTGTTCAAGATTTTTTGGAGGGGTCCCAGAATCAAGGTTAGTGGGGTACGGAATTCATGGGAAATGTTAGTAAAGAATCGCGACTTTACCCGGTCTATTTCCAACAGTTTTTCTGCTTGGAGATTTTTCATTTCAAGCTGGTGTCTGGTCTTCAGTCGTCTAACTTGAGCAGTCCAGAGACCGACTATGACCAGGCCAATTATTATGATATAACCAGCATATGCAACGGTAGTTTGCCACCAAGGTGGTAATATTGTTATCTTAATCGAAGTTCCCTTCTCGTTCCAGATACCATCATTGTTCGAACCCTTTACTCTAAATATATATTCACCGGGATCCAAATTTGTGTAGGTTGCTCTTCGATTGAAAGCATCGGTGTAAACCCAATCGGATTCAAGACCATCCAATTTGTGGGCATATTTGTTTTTTTCCGGTATTAGATAATCCAGGGCTGCAAATTCAAATGAAAAAATATTCTGATGATGTTTAAGAGTAATCTCCTTGGTAAAACTAATACTTTTCTTTAAGGGTGAATCCAGCCCAGGTTTTACAGATTTATGAAGAATCTGAAAATCTGTTATAAGTATAGGTGGGATTTGATTATTAATCTGAAAGCTATCCGGATGAAATATGCAAAACCCGTTATTTGATCCCAAATAAAACTCTCCCTGTTTGTTTTTCATAAACGAGAATGGCATATACACATTGCTGGGCAACCCATCCCTAATATCATAATTCTGGAAAGTTTCCTTGTAAGGATTAAATTTTGATATGCCATTCTGGGTGCTTAACCACAGATTTCCAAGATCATCTTCAAGAATTCCAATAATTTTATTACTGGGTAAACCGTGAGCTTCGGTATAGCAGGAAAACGTCCCATTATCCTCATTCAGTTTATTTAAACCCCTACTGGTTCCCACCCATAGAATACCTCGACGGTCCCTATAAATCACCCATATACATTTACTGCTTAAAGATCCAGGATTTTTCGGATTACTTAAATAACGGTTGAATGTACCTTCTTTTATTTGAAATCTGTTTAATCCGTTATTGATTGTACCAACCCATAAGATGGAACTATCCTTGATTTTTTCGGCATAAATATATTGAATAGAATTACCACTCAAACTCAAGGGATTATCAGATTCGTTTTTATATTGGGTAATAATATTCTGGTCAATAGAATATCTTATTAATCCAGACTGCCAGGTTCCTATCCAAAGAATATTGGGGTCGGACGGGTCGATTGACATGCATTCAATTTGGGCTCGCACTTTTAAATAAAATTTCTGTGCCGATGGATTAAAAGTAGTTAAGCCATTTGCAGTTCCAAGCCATAATATGCCCAAGGTATCTTCATATATTGAGGTTAGTCTGTTACTTGGTATACTATAAGGATCAGTAGGATCATTCATAAAATGCGAAAATTTGTTTTTTTCAGGTTCAAATTTATTTAAGCCACCGGTCTCAGTTGCTAACCATATATTTCCTTGTTTATCCTCATGAATAGTATAAATACTATTGTCACTTAAAGTGTTTTTTGCCTGGGGGTTTCTTTCTATTGTTTTGATATTATTGCGAGAAACAAATAGCTTAAACACTCCCTCTCCCTCAGTACCGGCCCAGATTATGTCCTGAATTTCATCTTCGTATAACCACCAAACATGGCGGGCATTATCTTCAGAGAAGTTATAAAATTTATCAGAATCTCGGTCAAAAATATCAATTCCACTTCCAAGTGTACCGACATAAAAATTACCTTTCTGGTCTTCCAGCATGCTTTGGATCCAATTATGACTAAGCGATCTTTCATTTTTAGGATCATGTAAATATCTCTTAAAGCTTTTCTTCATATTATTTTGTGGTGAATTGATCAGTTTATTTAAACCCGTGCTTGTTCCAATCCAGATAACGCCAGAATAATCCTGCAAAATTGAAGTAACATGGTTACTCGTCAGAGAATTGGAATCATTAGGATTGGGATAATAATGATTAAATGTTTCATCATTTGGATTATAGGTATCAATTCCCGCACCAGTGCCAATCCAGAGATTTTGCTGATTATCAAAAAACATTGTCCCAATATAATTATTGCTTAGACTATTGTTATCCTCAGGATTGTGTGTGATACGTTTAAATGATTCATCTTTTCGATTGAATTTGTTGATTCCTCCACCATTTGTTCCTATCCACAGATTTTCTGATTTATCTTCACAGATTGAGGAAACAAAATTAAAACTAATAGTTGTTGAGTCATTAGGATCATTGAAGTAATGATAGAATAATTCTTTCTCAACGTCAAATTTATTTAATCCATCAGGAGTTCCTACCCATAGAATACGACCCGAATCTGCCGAGCTTTCATATAATGTCCAATCAAAATCCTGGCTTAAACTATGAGGATCTCGTGGATTGGATTCATAGTAAGTAAACACGTATCCATCATATCTTACTAATCCGAAAGCTGTACCAAACCACATAAATCCCAGTCTATCTTTGATAACACATCTTACCCAGGTAGGAGAAGGGCTATAAATACTTTTAACCAACTCACATTTTAAATTTACTGGTTTTGAAGCTATTGAGGTGACAAAAAATAGGACAAATAATATCGGTATGAAAAGTCTTTTCATAAGACTTATTTCAAAAATGGTTTACCTAAAGAAATCAGAAGAAAATAATAATTTTTTTTATCTTCTGCAATTTTAATCAGGTAAATGGAAATATAATCCTATTCTTCCAGTATAAGCATCCTTTACAACCTGGAGGAATCATGCACATATCGAGCATCATCATTATCAAATAATGCTACAATCTAAATAAAATTAAAAAAGTTGGCTCATTGCTAGAGCCAGCTCTCTGATTACTGTTATTTTAATTAATCCAGACTACCGGATTAACATCATCTTGCGCGTCTCAACATA
>CAZTXJ010000270.1:0-3185 GCA_964617285.1 uncultured Calditrichaceae bacterium
CCGGAGGAAATAGTAAAAATATTTTGTTTCCCGGATTATCATTCCTCCTATCGGTTCAATCAGAAAGAGGTAAGGATTGTATCGATTGAGGATTATCAGGGACGTTAGTTAACTGTCCCACTCAAATATTTGTCAGTAGTCTGTAAATGATTGCGTTAAAGCTCTACACCTACCCATCCAAAATTTTTTTCCGATTTGAAATGATCCTACCAATATCGAATCTGGCAAAATAGCCACTTTTATTAGAAGATTTCGGGTCAAAAATTCAAGCAAAAAAAGGTTCATCTGTCCTAAACCTTTCTTCATAAAATCTTCATTTTATTTTTAATATTTTAATAAAAAAGAGACGGATTAACTATTTTCTGATGTGACCTGAATGAAGATTGATACCAAACCCAGATTGTTTTACCTGGCCGTTTTTGCCGTGATAACCTGTCTTTTGCAGGCTGTTTTTCAAACTCACTCTATCAATATTTACCATCCCTCTGGTTTTGAATTGCCATTGATCATCATCTCCGATAAAATTCTTTCCACTGAATTTCGCCGGGAAATTTGTACCATCCTTATGCTGGTAACCATATCTCTGGTCTTTGGGGAAAGTTCAATCCAAAAACTTGGCTACCTTATTTTAAGTTTTGTTAGCTGGGATATGATGCATGCAGTCGTTTCAAAAAGGAGCTTGAATATGTTGATCGTTCCGATCAGTTTATATCTTACTCCAAAAGAGGTGTCATTTCGGCTTTGATATCGAGCAGGACAATATCATATTTTACCGTCTTCAAATTTCATAGGAGATCTTAGATGAAAGCCATGGTTCTGAAAAAAATTACTAATCTGGATAAAAACTCTACTCCCCTGGAAATGATGGATTTGCCCGATCCGGTTCCGGAAGAAAAGGAAATTCTGATTAAAGTCTCGGCCTGTGGAGTGTGTCATACCGAACTGGATGAAATTGAAGGACGGACGGCTCCCACCAAATTTCCTATCGTGCTGGGACATCAGGTAGTCGGAACCGTGGCAAAGAATGGAACCGGGGCCAGCCGTTTTAACATCGGTGACCGGGTTGGGGTGGCCTGGATTTTCTCTGCCTGCGGTAAATGCAAATTCTGCCGGGAAGGAAATGAAAATCTTTGTCAGGATTTTAAGGCCACCGGCCGGGATGCAAACGGTGGGTATGCCGAATACATGACCATATCGGAAGATTTTGCCTGTCCCGTTCCCTCAGTGTTTTCCGATATGGATGCGGCTCCCCTGCTCTGTGCTGGTGCAGTCGGTTATCGATCGTTGCGTTTGGCTGATCTGAAAAATGGACAAAATCTTGGTTTTACCGGATTCGGTGCTTCGGGCCATCTGGTAATTTCTTTAGCCCGCCACAAATTTCCTGAGTCCAAGATGTATGTTTTTGCCCGAAGTGAGAATGAAAGAAAATTCGCAGAAGAGCTGGGAGCGGTCTGGACCGGTGATACCGCCGAGGAGAGTCCGGAAAAACTGGATGCGCTCATCGACACCACACCGGTATGGAAACCGATTGTGGAAGGGATGAAGAATCTGCACCCCGGAGGTAGGCTGGTGATCAATGCCATCCGCAAGCTGGAGGTGGATAAGGATGAACTGCTGAGACTGGATTATGCCACTCATTTGTGGCTGGAGAAGGAGATCAAAAGTGTGGCCAATGTGGCGCGAAAGGATGTGGATGAGTGTTTGAAGCTCGCGGCAGATATTCCCTTAAAACCGGAATATCAGGAATTTCCCCTGGAAAAGGCCAATGAAGCGTTGATGGAAGTACATCAAAGCAAGATTCGGGGTGCAAAGGTTTTGAGAATTAGCTGATTTAATAGAAAAATTGATCTTTAGCAGATTATCTTTTTTCACACCAAGCCACAGAGTCACAAAGATTAATTCGATTCATGTAATACCCCTCTTTCCAATAAACGAAAATATCAAGCATTTAAATTTGGACTTGAAATTCTTCGTGACCTCTGTGGCACTATATAGTATTTCTCAGATTAACTAATTCTCCTGGAAAATCAATATCATGGTTACAACATAATTTCCGTTCTCACTTTTTGCAATACCGATGCCCATTCTCTGGTAATTACCGACAAGTATTTGATTTCTGTTTTGATCATTTTTCCAGTGATCGATTGCTTTCTGATAAAACTGGTACCCGGAGTTCTGTTGATAGATAAGTTCAGCACCGACAGCATTGGGAAAGGTGTTTCGAATTTTTTCTAAACGTGCTTCTTTTCCATCATGCCCGAATGGAATACGACCGGAGGCAATATCATTACTGTGGTAACGGCATTGCTTGGAGATGGTATTGCTCCAATTTAGCTGATTCGGTTGATTTACTTCCCGGTATTGATTCACCAAATTATACAGTTCCCTTTCCAGATTTCCTGTTTCATTAGCATTGGGCTCCGGATCGGTGATTGTGGCTCCCGGAATCATAGGGCTGTCTGGTATTTTATCCCGTTCACACTGGATGATCACAATTGAAATAAAGAGCAAAATAGTTGATAATACTAAAGATCCTTTCATTGAAATATCCTCTATTATTTATGCAAAATGCTGTTTTATTTTAATCATACTCAATACACAAATCAATTTAAAAACTGGCCATTTTGGAATTTTGACAATCTGAACAAGAACCGTGTAACTTCGCAGAAATTTTTCCGTATTTACAGTCTGTTATGAATTTAAAAATAACTAAAAATAGAGAGGTCAAAATGTATCGTCTGATAAGATTTGGATTTCTGGCCATTATCATCATTTTTCTGTTTAGTATGAATTCTTATGCTGCAAAAAATAACTGGGAAAGTGCCAGCAAAAGTATGGTCTGGGCACTAAAGTCGAATAACGATGGATTGAAGATCTCTGTTTTGCATCAGATTGTCAAATATTCTGATAGCCTGGATGTAAACAATGCAGTGTTTGATGTAATGCGTATCTATCGCAATCATCCGGACGAAAGAATTCGTCATTTGGCTCTGATTGCCCTGCATAAGATGGGCAACAACTGGTCGATGGAATTCCTGAAACGAAGAGTATTGTTCGAGAATAACCCGGCTTTGTATAAATGCATTTGCGCTATTCTCTGTGACTATTATGGATATAGTGAGCCGTCGGACACATTAATTGCAGTAGTCAAATAGCTACAAAAATTTCCTGTTTCAGGAACTGAT
>CAZTXJ010000271.1:0-3174 GCA_964617285.1 uncultured Calditrichaceae bacterium
TGATGAAGTAAAACATTAGGAGTGATGCCATCGTTTGAGCGATGGCATCACTTTTTTTCTGCGTTAAATACCCTCCTTCAAGCATACGAACCCAATAAGGTCATAAAATCAATAAGTCATTAATACTATAAGAATTGCCAGCGATTATTCATCCTGGCAAATATTTACTACCGGTAATTTCACTCTTCAAACTACGTTCAGGCTTGTAATTGTATTCATTAAAATTTAAAAATGAGGCGATTTTTCTTGACAAAAATATTTCAGATTTGTATCTTAAAAATGAATGTGAGAAAAAAGAGGAGGGAAAGGAAGAACCCTCCGGGAGGTAATCATGATTGTTTTAGCAGAGTCTTGCCCTACCAAATTCCTGTTAAATTTACTCTATTTGTCTGTAAGTAAAATTGAGAAGTCTTTTATATAAAGATTGATCGGTAACACAAGTTAATTTACTAAATAATAGAGATAGAAGTAGTGCCAATCTTGAATAAAGAAGGGCCCAAGGTATAAAAACACAAATGGGTGAAATAAGAAGCCATATATTTTTTTCAAATTAAAAATTACTTTATACGATTTTTGCGCCCATAACTTTAGAAATAATATGAAAAATTTTAAGAGAACAAGATGCTTTTTATCAGTATGTACTATACTACTTATTGCATCTTTTTCCGCCGCCTTTTCTCAATGGTCCACCAGCCCGGATTCTGCACTTTTGATAGGCGTGGGAGATTATACCCATATCATCAGCGATAATGAGGGAGGCGCTTTTGTGCTCTTTGACGGGGATGATTGGGTTCGGCTGCAGAAGGTGGATAAATACGGTTATGTTCAATGGACAAACATTACTCCCCAGGGGGGCATTGCCGTAGGCGGCAATCCCTCACCCAATTGCGGGCAGGCCATCGCCTGCGATTTTCCCCTGGTATTGGACAATGAGGGTGGCGTTTATCTAGCCTTTCATGATTTTTGTTATATCACTCCGGAAATTACTGCAGCCGCGGCTCGAGTGCAGCATGTGGACAGCCTGGGTAACCTGCTCTGGGGACCTGACGGAATGGTGGTATCCACCCATACTGTTTATGAGAGTTTTTGGGGCGGGATTACAGGCGATGATTCCGGTGGGATTATTGCGCTCTACAACGAACGGGACAGCCTGTACAGACCTTCCAAATTATATGGCCAGCATTTTGATGGCCAGGGAAACCGGTTGTGGGGCAATGACGGAATTTTACTAAAGGAGCCTGGTGGATTCAGGGACTTTGCCACTGATGGTTCTGGTGGATTTCTATTAAATTATGGTTTCAATAATGCCAGCATTATTCAGCGGTTTAATGGAGATGGGCAGGCGCTCTGGGGAATGGGAGGGGTAGTAATCCCCTCAGGTGCATTCAAAATAGCTGTGGATACCGTAAATCAAGCAATATATACACATAATTCCGGTGGCACTTTGAGAGTAAATAAACTATCGTTAAATGACGGTAGCCTGCTCTGGGACTCTCTGGGAGTGACCATTGATACTTTAAATGTTGATGACAGGGTAGGTGGATTCGACATTATTCCTGATAATGGTATAGCCATAAGCTGGAATGAAGAGGTTATAGCTGGTACCTGGGATGTATTTGTTCAATGGGTAAGACCAAATAGTCAATTAGTATTTGATATGGGTGGAATTCCCTCAAGTATTCATCCTTCTTCCAAGCACAGTTCACTTCTTGTTTCCAGTAGTGGGGATGAAAATTCAATAATTTGTATTTGGGAAGATTTACGGAATCCCTTTGGCTTTTATGCCCAGAGAATAAATTCATCCGGTGAAAGATTGTGGGGAGAGGATGATGCTGTAATTACCACTCGTCCGGCAGTTCCTACTGATAACGATATTACTTCCGATATGAGGGGAGGAGCAATAGTATCTTGGTTTGAACAACCAAGTTTCTATGTTTCTGTTCAACAGGTAAGTGTTAATGGCCATTTAGGAGAAATAATAACATCTTTAAATGGGGTTAAACCTAATGTGGTTTTAAAAGAATTTCAATTATTTCAAAATTATCCGAACCCATTTAATCCTTCTACAACTATTAAATTTCATCTTTCAAACACCGGAGAAATTGAATTAACCATTTTCAATCTTTTGGCAGAAAAAATTATAAAGATAATTTCAGAAAAATTAATGCCTGGAGTATATCAATTTGAATGGGATGGATTGGATAAATCTGGTCAACCCGTGAGCAGCGGTATTTATTACTATGTATTAAAAGTAGGTACCCAAACCCAAACCCGCAAAATGCTGTTGCTACGGTAAACATGGAAAGGAGGTGGTTATTATGCCGGACATAAAAATAAGGGGTTAAGCGTTGCCGCGCTTAACCCCATTAACAGACGTATTCTCGTTCGTATGCTAATTTGGTATTTAAACCCGGAGAATACGCTTTTTTAATGTAAGTAATACTTTAAAATCAGGCAAAAGAAATTAAATCTTAATAAGGAGAACTATCATGAAACTACAAATATTTATTTGTACATTCCTTTTTTTGGTGACTTTAAGTTTCTATGTTTTTGCTGTTACCACTGATACCGGAATAATCGAATGGAAACAACCCAACGGAGTAACCTTTATGGGCAGAGCCTGGGGCGATGAATTTCGATTTTATATGGAAACCGATGAGGGTTACCGGTTTATTAAAAATTATGTGGATGGATATTATTATTATGCCGTTTTGGACGAAAATGGAGAATTCGCCCCTTCGGAATATAAAGTCGGGATAGACCAACCCTTTGCTGAGTCTTACCAGCTTGAACCTTCGGCTGCATATCTTGAACAGGTTGAAGACGCCCGGGCTGCTTTTGCGGCACAGGTGCGGGAAGCGGGACTGGAGTTCCAGCAGCGACAGGCGGAAGCCTTCGCCAATAACCGGGCGGTGGAATACAGCATTGGCATTATCTTGGCTGAGTTTAAAGATGTAAAACATTTTAAATCAGGCAGCCTTCCCCCGGCTGCCTTTTTTATTTCACAAATTTACTTGCGCTCTCCTCATTTTTAGGTTTATTTAAATTACCCAAAAAATGAGGGACAGAAATGGTCTCTTGTGACAAAAGATTTACCCGATTGTTTTTCTGCCTGTTGATTTTTTTACTTTTCCTCAGCCTTTCCTGCCGGAAAGAACCGAAAAAGCTGGCCGT
>CAZTXJ010000272.1:0-1844 GCA_964617285.1 uncultured Calditrichaceae bacterium
AATCAGACGATGAAAAGGGACTACCGGGCATACACAATCCCACACTTAAATTATTAATGAAAAAATATAATGATTGCCGGAGGAGGAGGCAAGATAAACCGATTTCATTTGCTTTATTATTTTCCGAGGTACTACTATAAATATACCATCGCTGAAGGGATTCTATTACCACCTGAAGGCGGCCGCTATCTATATCGCACCCCAATCAGCTTTCCCTGAATTTTAGTATTTTTTTCTAATAATATTTTACGCCTTACCCGGTTTAGTTAATCAAAATTTTACAAAAACCGCGAAGCGGTGATATGTTTGTAACAACCCAGGTCAAATTTCATATCCAAAACCACAGAGTGGTGACATGTTTTAGGTTTGGCAATAAATTAAAAATGAGGTTGTTGTTATCCGGAAGGGTGTTGTTATATGTCACCCCTGAATATCATCAACAATACCAATGATTATCGATCGGATCGGCGCGGAAGTATCATTTACAATTTGCCGGGCGGAATTACCTTCATCGATAACCAGAACAGTTTCACCGATACCAGCATCCACCGAATCCACCGCAATCAAATAATCCTCGCTTGTTTTACCGGTCGGATCCATTTTTGAAACGACCAATAATTTTTTGGCATCATAAAAAGGGTGGTTAATTGTTGAATAAATTGTTCCGATAACTTTTCCCAATATCATTGGTCATTCTCCGGCAATTCTAACTGCACGCCATCAACGATACCGATAATGGTGTGATCCACCGGGACAAACCAGGGATCCAGCGCCAGAGCGGCCTCCCTTCCGCCTTCATAATATATTAACTCACCAGGACCGGCCATCCGGGTTGAATCCGCGGCAATCAGGGGCGAACCTTTGGGATTTTTATTCTTATCCACAGGTTGGATAACCAGGAAAGGAACTCCTTCCAATCCCTGATAAACGATGCACGGTGTTACCGTGCCTATCACTTTTCCCAGCAGCATAGCTATTCTCCATCCGTCAGATTCAATTTATCGGACTGACTGAATCTCAAATTTGATTCGACTTCCCGGGAAACATCCGGATGCACGGCAGGAATGATCCGGCTGTAAACGATAATCCGGCGGGAGTGTATGGATTGCAGACCAATTTCAATCGCTGACTCAACATCCTCCACTTTTCCGTTGAATAAAGTGTAACCCTTACCGGCATAGCCATCAGCAATTCGCATTTCGACAATGTTGACCAGAGCCCCTTTAATCCCGGCATCCGCCGCCTGAATCGTGGCAGCAACCGTTTCGGTTTCGATGATTCCCAGTGATTCTGCCTGGCAGGGCTGCCGTATACCCAGAATAGCCTGATGAACCTGAGGATGAATATCCGGAAGGAAAACAGAATCGACAACGCTTTCCTTGGCCTGGGACAGTCCTTCCTGAAATGATTCCCGCACCGAGGCAGTGGAGCCACCGATCAGTACCAGATATTTCCCCTGACTCACCGTTCCCGATTTCAACATGGCAATGGGTGCCTTTTTAACCATGGCGTCGGTACCGGTTATCCCATCCGCAATATTATTATATTCAATTAGCGCGATCGCCGGGTAGGTTTTAGTTTGATTCGATTTGTTATTCATATCTGCATTTCCTAATCCGCTGATCTCAAACAATCCGGAAATGGTCTACCAGAACACATCGTCTTTCCCGGGTAAAACTGTAAGGTCTGGTAAGTCCTTCGCCGGTAGGACTGGCTATGGTAAAGGAGCAGTATCCCTCACCGCCATACCCCAGTCCCGCCAGGGTGGGCCCATTCTTGACAAAAATACTACAGTTAATCTCCCGGGCCATCCGGCTTAAATTATCAATATTCCGGGAGAACAT
>CAZTXJ010000272.1:1944-3172 GCA_964617285.1 uncultured Calditrichaceae bacterium
ACCACCGGCGGATTCCCCGGTCCGGCACAAATTGCCCGTTTCCCGCTGCGCATGGCTTCCCTCACCACCACCGCACCACCGGTGATAACCAGCAAGCGGACCCGGGGATGCTTCATCAATTCCTGGGCGCTTTCAATGGTCGGATTTAAAATCGCGGTTACCAGGTTGTCCGGTCCACCAGCTTCGGTAATGGCCTGGTTGATCAAGTGAATATTCTTAATGGAAACATTTTTTGCCGACGGATGTACGTTGAACACAATCCCGTTTCCGGCCGAGATCATCCCGATGGTATTGCAAATAATAGTGGAAGTCGGATTGGTGCTGGGGGTAATCGCGCCGATTACGCCATAGGGAGCACGTTCATAAATAGTTAAGCCATGATCCCCGGATTTAGCGGCGGTGGTTAAATCCTCAATCCCGGGTGTTTTTTCGGTGACCAGCTTATTCTTGATGACCTTATCTTCGAAACGACCCAGACCGGTTTCGGCATTGGCATCTCTGGCCAGCTCTTCGCCAAACTCCAGCATCTTCATGCGAATATTATTGATGATGCGGCCACGCTCCTGCAACGGGATATCCATATACTTTTTCTGGGCCGCAAAAACCGCATCAACCGCAGAGTTTATATCTGGAAAGATACCTTTGGTGAATTCACCAACATTGGATGAAACTTCTGCCTTTTCTCTCTCCGGTGAAATCCGTGTCAACCGGGAAACGATCTGTTGCGCAATGTTGTTTATCTGTTCTTCTTTAAGCCCAGCCAAATTCACTGACTCCTGTCTAATGATTTATGGACAGATGATTCACTCTACCAGAGCCTAGTCATTCTGTCCCTTTTTATATTTTATTTCACCCGCGACTTCCCAGTTATCCACAATTGCCATCACCACTGCATCACAAGGGCGGTCTTTGGTAATTACTGTCTGCCGGGCCGAACTCCCGGAGGCATAAAGCACCATCTCCCCGATCCCGGCGCCAACCGCATCCACCGCAACCACATTCCCGCCGGCGGGTTTTCCATCCAGATCCACCTGCTTCAGCAACAGAAATTTCATCCCCTGCATACTTTCTTCTTTTCGGGTGGAAACCACTGTGCCAATAACCTTTGCTAAAACCATTAGCCCTCCATTTCAGATGCAGAATAAATATGTTGATTTTTCATTCTATCCAGATCTCAGGATTTTCATGTTATCATAAGTTCTCTGATATTGCTGTTAAATAAGCACCA
>CAZTXJ010000273.1:0-3169 GCA_964617285.1 uncultured Calditrichaceae bacterium
ATTTTCTTCCCAAGCTTCTGAATATTCTTTTATGCTTTGGTTATCATTCAAGATGATATGCTTAATCTTTTGCGGTGAGACAATAGTTATCTTAGCTGATTGATTTTTTACGCCTTTAATATCTATCCGAAGATTTTTGTCCATAGAAGAATAAATTACATTATTAAGTATACAATCCACTTTTGCTAAGTAGGGTTGTTCAGGCTTCCCTCGCTCTAATAATATGCTATTAGATGGTGATTTTAGTATTGCTGAATTGACTGGTTGGCCATCTACTTGAATTGATTTGAAAAATTGACCTTTGCCCACGATCTTGACATCTGTTTTCTCACCAAAAACTGTCATAGGGTAATTCACATTTGTAAAATCTTCCGGTATATTGGCATCAAAACAGATATTCCAGGGATTCTCCCTTACTCCCATCAATTGATAAAGTGTGTAGAGATACCACCCTCCTGCCCATAAAAAAGTAGGTTTGTCTATTTTGCCATAGTCAGGCGAATTGGCATCGGCCATTCTATATTCATAAAAAGAAGGTTGACCATTCGGACTGTTTTTAATCCCCTCTAAAGTAAGGTATTTGGTCAATACATCTTTTGCTTCATTTACTCTACCAGTGTTCAGGAGACCCAAACCATACCAAATTGTTCCTTGCGGCCAAATACCGCCATTCGCATAAATATAGGGTTCACCCATCTCGGTCCCTTTAAACTTGTAAACATCAACCAATTTATGAAAATCAGCCGGCATGGCATTTCGAATACCTAAATTTTCGTCCAGGAGTTGTTCTCTGGCAGTTTCAAGCAATCTTGTTTCCCTCTTCCTGTCTAATATATCAAATGCCGCTGCTACTAAAGAACCGGCATAATAATGGTTATCAACCTGAACCGTATCGAGCATATTCATAAGATACGATTTCTCATCGTTCCATAAATAATCAACCAATCTTGATCTCATCCGGTGAGCTAAGTTGAGGGATGGTAATATATTTTCCGTATGATTTAACTGTTGGGATATCGCGGCATAATCTTGTAAAGCTTTTATCATTAAAAGGGTTATATAGGAACGAGCACCAAATACATGACCGATATCCCACCAGTCCGGTTGGGTACCATACAGAAGATCGTCATCGAGCTTATTTCTCATAACCAGGTTTATACTCTTATGAATAATCGGATAAATCAATTCAATGGTTTTGATGTCTCCACTGTGCTTCAAATAAGAATTGGCCAAAATGATAAACCAGAAGTGATTCCAATTGTCGGATCCGCAATATTCTGTCATGAATCTATCATCTTTCCAGTAGTAAGCATGGGGCAAGATGGAATCCGGTTGAGTCAACGATTTTAAATACAACAAATCGTTCTTCACTCTTTCCAGATCAAAATATACTGCTCCCAGGTTGGTTAATAATGCATCGTGGGTGAAAAAGAAATTATATTCTGCCGGACAGGGCATCGGTACAAATTTACCATCAAGGTAATGAATATTGCTTCCCAGAACTGCTTTTGACCACCTCGCTGTCTGATCAATGATGCTATCTCCAACCATTATCGGAGAATTTAATAATGCATAGTTTTCGATCTGGTCTTTATATTTTGAAACACTTGTATTCCAATCTGATAAAAATTTACGGACAATCTTATCTTCATCACTTTTCGCACAAGCCCCAATCAATTGGATAATTTTTATTTCCTCTTTTGGCTTTAAAATTTTTAGATAAGAAAATTGTGTACTATAGATTCCTTTTTCATCTGGTAAAAATTGCATAAATTGTTGTGGTTTTTCTCCGGCATTGGAGATAAATACAATTGCAGAATCGGTATCAGTATAATCAAAATGTGCGGTAAACAAGCCGGTATCTTCTGCATAATCTGATGATGTTGGTACTTTAAATGTGTAAGTTTGACAAGTCCGTAGCACAATTTTGGTGCCTGTATGAATTTTAAATTCCTGTGAATTTTCTGTAATATTCCTCAAAATTATAGAATAGGCGATTACCGGAACATCATCACAAAAGTCATAAATTAGGTTTATATCATAATCTGTGAAGCTTTCTTGAAATGTAATGGAATATGGAGTATAGCGATAAACAAATCCATAATATCCAATAGAATCGATTTTACCACCATGTTCAATGGAGAGGGAAAAGGGCATTGACTCATCCCGCTTCCAGTAATCCGTACTTAAATCAAGGCTATTTGCCACGGGATAATAAAAACTGATTCTTGAGGGCAACGGGCGACTATGATGGAACTCAACACCAGCATACTTCCCCCCTACCTCAATTTGCCCAGTTTTTCCATCAAAAAACACATCCAGATCCTTACCATGAATATTAGTCAAAATCAAAAACAGTATAATTCCCAAAATCAAAAATAAGGAGAAAGATCGGTCCATTTTGTCACCTCTTTAATTGAGGTTTAATAAATCTTATTAGATAAATTTATTTAAGTAGAATCATTTTTTTGGTGCTTGAGAAATCTTCTGCTTCCAAGCAATAGAAGTAAATTCCGCTGGCTAATCCAGATGCATTCCAGCTGACCTCATGAATACCTGGGAGATAAGTTTTATCTATCAGGGTAGATATTTTTCTTCCACTCACATCAAATATTATTAATTTGACATGCATTTTTCTGGGAATGGTAAATTGAATAGTAGTAGAGGGATTAAATGGATTAGGATAATTTTGGTCGAGTCTAAAAGTATAAGGCAAATTGAACCAATTTCTATCCTTGATATCACTACTGCTGCTGGCCAAATTTTCTATCTCTTCCACCGATAGACCATAATTGAATATTCGAATATCATCAATAATCCCCTTAAAATTATAACTGCTGTTATTGGGTAACATTTGGCCAATAGTTAAGTCTATGGTAGTTGTAAGGATGGAACCGGACCAGGGTGAAAAATTATCCAGTTCGCCATCAATATAGATTTCAAAATCGGATCCATCATAGAATACGGTATAGTTATGCCAGTTATTTATGGTCAATTGCGTTTCCGTGTCTAAGTCAATTATTCCAGTGTTGCATTTAATCGTCCATCTTAATTTCTGATCAGGTATAATTGATACTTTCCATCGGTTTTCCCAACTGCCATGAGATATGGGAAATGCTTCTCTGGGGTATAATTCGCCGATGTTCATCCAAAAATTCACTGTCATTGA
>CAZTXJ010000274.1:0-3164 GCA_964617285.1 uncultured Calditrichaceae bacterium
CCGCCAAATTGCCGCGCAATCGGGGACCCTTTTCCCGCTGATACAGCAATGCCAGGGGTGGGCCGCCAACCGCAGTGGTTGTGGCCATAAATCCGGAGATGGCTCCTATTCCCACCAGATTACCAGGTTTCAGGGAAATATGCAGACCACTGATGCTGAACAGAACGGCTAATAAAATCAGTCCGCCAAATAACAGGGAGAGAAGAGATTTTGGAAGAACGGTGAGTACCGCGGCAGCGACAACCGTACCCAGCAATCTCCCTCCGATTACCCACTTTATACTGGAAAAATCGACAGATTCCCGTTCCCGGATGGAGACCAGGACATTCAGAAAAAAAGCAGCCAGGAGCAACGGACCGGGGACAAAATCCGGTTCAATCAAAATAAGCAGGGGTACTGCCAGCAATCCCATGCCAAAACCAACCGCACCCTGCAGGGCGGCACCGGCAGTGGTAATGAGTGTAGCAAGCAACCATTCTGTTAGAGTTAACGTAAATCCCATTTGTCTTCGTTTTAACAACTTATGCCTTAAGCATTGGAAAATAACGCCGGTTTGCTTAATTTAAAAAGTGATAGATTATTATTGGGAATTCTGCCATGATCTCAAAAATAATTTCTCTGTTTTTCACCTTTCTTATTATTTCGATCCTGTCCTGTGAAAAAGATTTAACCGCCATTCAGGGGACGGAAGATTATGACTGGCCCCGCTCCGATCCGCAATCACAGGGCTTTGATACTCTCGTCCTGGATCAGGCCTTTACTGCCGCCCGCAATAAAACATTTTCTTACAGCTTGCTGATTGTCCGAAATGGCTATCTGGTGCGGGAAGAATATTTCCATGGGCACAATCCCAGGACTGCCAGCAACATTATGTCCGTCTCCAAAAGTTTCATTTCCGCCCTGGTCGGGATCGCCCTGCGGGAAGGATTTATCGACAGTCTGGAGCAAAAGATGCTGGACTTTTTTCCGGAATATAATAGTCCCGGCCTTGACCCGAGAAAACAGGACATCACTCTCCGTCATTTGTTGCAGATGCGCGCCGGTTTCGACAGCGCCATTGAGGATTATGATGTCAACTGGCGTAATTGGGTCAACAGCCAGGATTGGGTCAAGTACATTATCGAATGGCCGCTCAGTTACAATCCGGGGACTCACTTTTCTTACATAACCGCGGAGACCCATCTGCTTGCTGTTATTCTTGCCAAAGCAACCGGAATGAATGCCCTGGCTTTTGCCAAGAGTTTTCTCTTTGAACCGTTGCAGATTTCAATTAGTAAGTGGGAAAAAGATCCAAAGGGGTATTATACCGGTGGGATGAATATGTACATCACCCCGCGAAACCTGGCCCGCTTCGGTGAACTTTATCTGCAACAGGGTGAAGTTGATGGCCAGCAGATTATTCCGGAAGCCTGGGTGCGGGCGTCTCATACTTACTGGTCCAGGCTCAGCAATTCCTGGGGGGATCTGGATCAGATCGGTTATGGCTATCAATGGTGGCTGGGAAAGATCCGGCAAAAGCAGGTTTATATGGCGCTCGGTTACGGCGGGCAGTTTATTCTCATTTTTCCGGAGTATGATATGATTGTGGTGGCCACCAGCAATCCGGACTTTTATCCGGATACTGCAGATTTACATGAACGGGAAGTCCTGGCGATTGTCGCCAATTATATTGTCCCCGCGGTAAGCTCAGGGAGCATGGCTGGCGTTTTTTAAATTAAAGTTTAAATGATATGAAGAAATTGAAGTTTGTAACAACTTTGATATTTCTGATGATATTTCTCTGGAATCCTAAAATCTGGGGAGAATCCATGGATGATTTTGCGACATATTTGCCGGAAACGATCAATGGCTGGTCAAAGATGGAAACGGATCAGGTCTTCAATCGGGAAAATCTTTATGATTACATCGATGGCGGGGCGGAGCTCTATCTTTCCTATGGATTTCAGTCCCTGCTGAATCGAACATACCAGCAACCGGATCAGCCGGACATTATCCTGGATATTTTTGATATGGGCAGTTCCCAAAATGCCTTCGGTGTTTTTTCCCATTCCCGGGAGAAGGTGGAGCACGAATTCGGACAGGGTTCACAGTACACCGCCGGTTTGCTTCTTTTCTGGAAAGACCGGTATTTTATCTCCATTCTGGCCAGTCCGGAGACGCCAGAGTCCAGGCAGACCGTAAAGGACCTTGCCGGGTTAATTGCGTCTCATATCGAGAAAGAGGGACCATTGCCGGAACTTCTTGGTTTGTTACCCCGGGATTCATTGATTGAGGAAAGTGTAAGGTTTTTTAGACACTATATCTGGTTAAATTCCTTTTACTTTATTGCCGATCAGAATCTTTTGCACATTGATGAGCATACCGAAGCCGTCCTGGCCAAATACCGGGAAAATAATGGAAAATTACTGTTGTTATTGGTCAATTATCCGGATACTGTTCTGGCAAAAGCGGCTTATCAGGATTTTGTCAAGCATTATTTCCTGGGTGTTTCGGATCCTTCTGCAGTGCGATTGGAGGATGGCAGCTGGACCGGAACCAGCCTGAAGGGAAATCTGATCGCCGCTGTTTTTAACGCAAATTCGGAAGCACAGGTAAAGGACTTGATTCATAAAGTTTCTCTGAAACAGAAATAAACCGAGGTCAGACATGAAAGACAAATTGATTACCCGCCGGGATTTTATAAAAAACAGCAGTGCAGCAGCTCTTGCCGGTGCGCTGTATTTAAATCTTCCCAAACCGGTCTACAGTCAGGCTGAAAAGAAAAGTAAGGTTGTACTGATCAGAGATGAAAATTTATTGGATAGTGGCGGGAAGCCGAAACCGGAAATCCTGGAACGGATGCTGGACCAGGCCATGACAACCCTGCTCAATGTCGACGTAGATTCGAAAGCCTGGAGCCAGCTGTTTCACCCCGGTGATATGGTGGGGATTAAAACCAATGTCTGGCATTACCTGCGCACACCGGAAAGTCTGGAAAAAATTATCCGGCAAAAATTGGTCAGCGCAGGTGTGCAGGATGAAGATATCAGCGTCAATGACCGGGGAATACGATCGGATCCGGTATTTCAGAAAGCCACTGCGCTGATTAATATCCGGCCGATGCGAACCCATCACTGGTCCGGGGTGGGAACCCTCCTGAAGAATTACATCATGTTTGTGGAACG
>CAZTXJ010000275.1:0-3162 GCA_964617285.1 uncultured Calditrichaceae bacterium
AAATAGGCAATTATTCCCACAGCTAATACTCCAGGGAGAATCCATCCCAGTTCTCTGAAACGTTTCAGCAACAGGGGCAGGTTTTTGCCGAAGACATGTCCGATGATGGATATCAGACATGCCCAGAGAATTCCACCGGCTGCATTATAGAACAGAAAAGTGGGATAATGCATTTTGGAAACACCCGCCAGCAGAGCCGAGAATACTCGCAAAAAGGCAACGAAGCGGCCAAAAAAGACTGTCTTGGCCCCGTGTTTTTTAAAAAATCCTTCGGCTTTATCCAGTAACTGAGATTTAAGATGAAATTTGGAAATTATTTTGTTGACAAACGGTCTGCCGCCCCGATGCCCCAGCCAGTAGCCCAGGTTATCTCCCAGGATAGCGCCGGCAGATCCGGCGACCATTATACCCCACAAAGCCAAACCCCCGCTCATTCCCGAATAGGCCGAGGCAAGTAATAACGCGGTTTCTCCCGGCAATGGCAGACCCATGCTTTCTCCCATCACCAGTAAGAGAACCGCCGGATAACCCAATATGTGGATTAGATGTTCAATATTCATCTTTTAGGAGTCGACAGGATATAGTTTTGTAAATATAGATTTCATCAAACATATGCTTTGTTTTCATGGATATTGTTATCAAAATTAAAAGAAAACATCTTTCTAAATGGCCGCACACATTTTCGTCCTGGTTCATTGTAGTCCGCCATTTCACCTTTCATCTTATCCAGTTAATGTTTCCCGGGAAATAGATGAGAATCATGGTTCATTTTAATACAAATATTTCTTGCTGTCAATTGATTCTCCTTAGGTAAATAGCAAATTGTACAAGAATCCAACTTTGGTAAAAACTTTGAAGAAGGAAACGATTTTAGATGAGTATATACCTCCAGCGTCTCATCGGGGAATAAACAGTTCGTTGAATGGGCTTCTTACCTCAATTTTTCTAAAACATTTAATATTGATAGTTAATTTTGACTAACTTGTCTAAAGAAAAAATTTGGCGAAGAAAATGAGAAGAATTCTTGTTCTTTGCACCTTCCTGCTTTTTTATCTGATTTCCAAAATTTATGCAGAACAATATTCTTCACCTGCCCGAAATTTTGATAAAGGTAGAATGATCTTCCACATGATTGAGGAAAGTCCCTCGGGAGTAGCCATCTCTTTTTCCATTCCGGATTTTAGAATTGCTGAATCGTCTGTCGATGGAGAAGTGATGCATAAAATCTTTCTGGACGGATGCCTATCACCCAATCAGGCAGGAGCACCGAACTTGCCGGGATACGGACGTTATATTGTTGTTCCCAACGGTGCTACCGCGAAGGTGGAAATTATTTCTTCTGAAATTGAAACTATCCGGGATCTGAATGTTGCACCTGCCCCGGTTATCACACCTGAACCGGATATTGACAAAATCTGTTATGAAAAAAATGCTGATTTATACCGGCGGGATGTTTTTTATCCGGCAAATCCGGTTGGGATATCAGATCCTATCACGATCCGTGGGATTGATATGATCATACTGGAAGTCACACCCTTCCAGTATAATCCGGTAACCAAAATATTACGGATTTATCGTCACTTAAGTCTTAAAGTGACTTATCAGTGGGGAAATGGTCAATTTGGCGAAGAACGGTTGAGGAGCAGATGGTGGGATCCTGTTTTTCAACGGCTATTGCTGAATTATAAAACCTTACCAGAAGTAAAGTATCAAAAGGTGTCAACCTCACAGAATCAGGATTTTGAGTACGTCATTATTACGCCGGATAATCCGGAATATATCTCCTGGGCAGACTCCATTAAATTATTCCGAACCAGGCAGGGGATCCGCACCGGAGTTGTTACCCTCACTGAAATCGGAGGGAATACGGTAAATGATATAGAAAATTATATCAACACTGCCTATAATACCTGGACCATTCCTCCCGTCGCGGTATTGTTGCTGGCTGATTACGGAACAGGGCCGGCGACAGGTAATGGAATTGTTTCCCCGGTATATAACAATTATTGTGTATCGGATCATATCTACGCCGATGTGAGCGGAAATCAAATGGTGGATGTGGTTGTATCCCGGATTCCTGCCCAAAATTCCGGCCAGCTGGAAACAATGGTAACCAGATTTTTAGATTATGAACGTAGGCCTCCGGAAAATTCAAATTTTTATCAGAATCCTTTATGTGTAAGTGGTTGGCAATCTACAGGAACATACGTACTTTCTGCTGAAGTCATTGAGGGTTTCTGGGAAAATATTCTCGGCAAACAACCTGCACGTCAATATGCCGGATACAGCGGTGGTGTTCCCTCCGCCTGGCCAAACGATCCCTATTCCATGTCTATAGTTGCCATGTTTGGACCCTCTGGACTCGGCTATATTCCTGCCACTCCATCTTATCTTACCAACTGGACCGGTAGTGCTGCCGGTATTAATACAGCAATAAACAGTGGCGCTTTTGCTGTTCACTATCGCGGATCGGGAAGTGAAACGGGGTGGGGAGAGCCGGCTTACTCTATCAGCGACCTGTCCGGGTTAAATGAGGCCAGACCGGCATTCATCTTTTCCTTCACCAGCCTGACCGGAAAGTTTAACTATGGCAGTGACTGTTTTGCGGAGGCAATTTATAAAAATCCAGGTGGTGCACTGGGTGTTATTGCTGCTTCCGAAATAACCTATGCTTTTGTTACCGATAGTTATGTCTGGGGACTGTATGATTATCTCTGGACGGAATTTTTTCCCGGGCTACCATCAACCCCTGCCCACGCAGGTATAATGCCTGCCTTTGCAAATGTGGCCGGAAAATATTATCTGTATCAGGATAACTGGCCCTTTAATCCCAATAGCAAAGAGCTCACCTATCATCTGTTTCATCATTTCGGCGAAGCATTTTCCAGCCTGTACACCCAGATGCCGCAATACCTGACCGTTCTGCATGATTCCGTTTTAGCCAGCGGACAGGATTATTTTACTGTTTCGGCAGATTCCGGAGCATTAATTTCACTGACGGTGAATGGCGAAATTATTGGTGTAGATATTGGTACCGGTGCTCCGGTTGACCTCGGCATTTCGCAACAAACCGCCGGAGATACCATGTATGTGACGGTAACCAAACCAAATTACTACCGTTATTCAAGAAGTGTCCTGATAATCGATCCAAACTTGATTCAT
>CAZTXJ010000276.1:0-3133 GCA_964617285.1 uncultured Calditrichaceae bacterium
CATTATTCCAAAACTCCAGTACTCCAACACTTCAGCTTTATAAATCCCCTGTCCTCAATTTCTATCTGTGTACATCGAATCAATGATATCTTTGTATTTCTGATTGATAACCTGACGCTTCATCTTCAGGGTCGGGGTTAATTCTCCGGTTTCCACGGAAAAATCATTGGGAAGGATGCGAAAATATTTAATGGTCTCAAAGCTGGCCAGATCGGCATTTACTTTATCGACATATTGCTGAAATCTGGCAATAATGGATTGGTTTTGAACCGCTTCAACTGCATTCAAAACAGCGATACCCAGTTGATTACATAATTTGGACAAACCATCCATATCCAGGGTGAAAAGGCAGGTCAGGTGTTTTCTTTTATCCCCGATAACCACAGCCTGGGAAACGCCCGGGAATGACTTTAACCGGGTTTCGATATTTTGCGGTGTGACATTTTTCCCGCCTGCAGTTATTATAATATCCTTCTTTCGATCGGTAATGTGAATGTATCCATCCTCATCAAAGTATCCGATATCACCGGTATATAACCAACCGTCCTTTAAAACCTCAGCAGTGGTATTTTCATCCCTCCAGTATCCGGAAAAAACATTGTCCCCCCTGGTAACGATCTCCCCATCCTCGGCAATAGCGACCTCACATCCGGGTATGGCCGGACCGACGGCGCCAGGGACGGTTTTGCCCATAAGGGTTGAATTACACACCCCGGTGCATTCGGTTTGACCGAATACTTCCAGAATATCAATTCCCATCGTTCCGAAAAATCGGGAGACTTCGGCGGATAGCGGAGCAGCACCACTGGCAAAGAAGTTTGTTCGGTCCAAACCCAGTTTTTGCCTGATCTTGCTGAAAACCAGTTTGCTGGCCACCGCCCATTTTTTTCCTAGCATAAAAGGCATCTCCTTATTGCCGTTTCGGTATATTCTGGCTTTCTCACCAACCCTCACAGCCCAGTTAAATAAAGATTTTTTAATGAATGATGATTCTGATACCGTCTCCAGAATTCCGGAGTAGACTTTCTCATACAACCGCGGGACAGAAAAGAAAAGGGTTGGACGCACCTCAACCAGATCATCCCTGATCGTCTCCAGACTTTGGGCAAATGAAACGATATTGGCCAGGATAATTCCCACATAGATGGTCACAACCTGCTCGGCAATATGTGACAGCGGTAAAAATGATATGGTTTCTTCTTCATAGGCAGTATTATAGCGGGTCATTAAACTGGATATTTCAAAAACAATATTCTTTTGGGTCAGAATTACACCTTTGGGCGGACCGGTGGTACCCGAGGTATAAATGATGCCGGCCGGAGAATCCGGTGTCAGTTTTTCAATTTGGTCCTTAAGAAATCCCGCTGATTCATTTTGCTTTTCTGTGCCAAGTGCAATAAGCTCATCATATTTCATTACTCCGGCAGGCGGCTCATTAAACAACAGGACGGTTTTCTCCAGAGTATCCAAATTATGTCGCCAGCTATCGGTTTTGGAAAGTTGCTCACGATCCTGAACCAAAAGTAACCTGGCTTCGCTGTGTTCAACCACATACTTAACCTGTTCCGGGGTATTGCTGGGGTAAATGGAGACCAGGTATGCACCAAGACTCTGTACCGCCAGAGATATATAAACCCATTCCGGACAGTTGCTGGATAACAAGCAGACTCTATCCAGTGGTCCGATTCCTAATTTTGCAAGTCCGCCAGCCACTTTTTCCACATTATCAAAATAGTCATCCCAGGTGTATTCCTGCCATTGAGCATCTTTTTTATACCGAAGGGCAGCACGATTCGAACCGTATTTTGTCGACTGTTTCAAAAAGATCTCCGGAAGCGTCTTTCCGGTAACCGGTATGTCTCTTAAAGGTGGGCCCTTATGAATTGTGGCAAACTTTGTCATTTACCTTCCTTGTTTGGAGGAATATTTTAAGAATTTTGCTCTGATGAAAATTTAAATTGAATTCGTTCCTACCGGTCTCCCTTCCAGTCCTAACCCATCCAAAACTGATTTATATTACAAAATGAAATTCAAAATTCCGAGAAATATTTTGTGAATACCCATCACTCCAGTACTCCACTACTCCAGTACTATCCTACTCCAACTTCATTTTTCACAATAGATCTTGTTTAAAACGCTCCATCAGCATTAGGAGAGTCTCCTGGTATGCTATGCCCAATATCCCACATCTCAACGATCCGGTCTCCTATGAACCGAAAGAGATGGACAACCGCCATTTCCTCGCCACCTTCTTTTAAGATCAAACGGGAGTGTACTGCGACCAGGTCACCGTCTGCCAGTACATTTTTTACCTCAATCTGTTTATTGGGAAACAGGGCGTGATTTTCAATCATCGCTTTTTGCAGGGCAGGAAAACCGGCAGAAAAGAAAAAACTGTGGTGCTTTCCCTGCATGTCCACATATCTCCGGTAGGCCAGCTCGATATCACCGGCAACTACCATTTGCAGAAACTCCTGCGCAACCTGTTTTTGATTAACAATATTTTTATTCGTCATTTGTATCTCTCCAATTTAAATAAACAGGGTAGTAATGTCTTTGACAAAAAATAAATAGTTGCCGAAATTCCCCAGCCCCCAAAGGTAAGTATCAATGAATGCAAAGATTAATTTAGCTTTAAAGGATTTTCTCTGTGCCCTCCGTGTCACTTGTGGCAATTATTGGAGTTTAACAGCATCCTGCTCATAAAAATTTTACATATTTGACAAAGGCTGCAATATGCTCAACCGGTTGCCTTCGGTATCGATAAAAGAAACATACATTCCTATACCGGGTATTTCAGTGGGTTCTCCTAAAATCGTGCCGCCTGCTTTCTTAACTTGACGAACCGACTCATTGATATCATCCACTGCGATGACCACCGAGGGATGGTGGGTATTCGGATCGTCTGTTTTCTGATAAAATCCACCATTGATCGCGCCCGGGGTCTTTGGACGACCATTCTCATCAGGTTCTGTAGTTGTTACTACAATATATTCTCCCATTTCCGGACCAAGCTGTTGTGTTCTCCATCCGAATGCATTTGTATAAAATTCTGCCATTCTTTTTTTATTTTCAGCGGGCATTTCGAAATGCACCACGGGATTCATTTTTGACATGATAATCTCCTTTATTT
>CAZTXJ010000277.1:0-3110 GCA_964617285.1 uncultured Calditrichaceae bacterium
CATTCGGTGGTGTATCAGGAGGCGGAAAACCGCCTGCATGTGCAGAAGGCGTTGTTATCGTTGATTATGTGATGAACGGTAAATTTGTAAAACCTTAGAATGCCAGACAATGCGGTGGTTGATTATAGTAATGAATTAATGATCTAATCACTTACTTAGAAATGCTTTGCATCAATACCTTATTTTCTTCCAACAATGATATAAGCATAATTATCTCTCTCTCCCACTGCTACTGTTAAATCAGCAATGGCTGCCAAGCCAAGTAATGTACCATTCATCATCAGAGAGGGGTAATGATGCCAGTCCCAACCGTTATAATGAACTACCAAACCAAAAGCACCTGCAACAAAAATATTGTTTATTCCCGAACCCCTTACTCTATTACCAAAATAAGGAGGAATATCAATTTCATGCCATTTACCCCTTTTATATTCATGCAAACCATCTCCGGAAATATAGATCGGACTGTACTCATTGAACCATACACTGTGCAGAGGTCTTAACATCCCATTCCATAAAGTATCCGATACATGAAAAGGGGAAATGGAAAGCAGAAGAAAATCGTAACCGGGATGATATTCATTGGAAACCGTGGCCAATATAAGTGTTTCACCCCTTCGATCAAAACCCCATACATCATTGATAACAGTCTCAGTTCCACTCTCCAGCTTCTGCCACCCCTGGCCGCCGTACCTTACGATGGTGCCACTACCACCGACTGCATAAATATTAGAAGGATCAGAAGCAAATATTTTAGTTATTGCGCCATCTAGGAGTGCATTCATACCACAATCTAGATACGAACTGCTTCCATTATATTTTGCAATCGCACCACCATTTGTGAAAAGAATGTTATTTTCTGAAAAGGCCCATATTGCTCTAATTGGCGGGTAGTCAACCGCACTGCACGACCCTATAAATGGTATGCGTTTCAACTCCCATTGTTGCCCGTCCCAGTGCACGGCATTATAGGGTAACCAAGTCTGTACTGTATCCGAATAAATTTCTCCTACCGCCCAAATGTCATTTTCGTTAATAATAGCTACATCATATAACAGGCTGCTTCCCAAACCACCAAAGGAAAATGTTTCCCACTGAAACTTATGGCTGGTGCTATCCATTGTAGCAATATCCAGTGGCTGACTGTTGGCTACCGATTTACCGTCTGTTATCAGCCGCGCATTATAAATGTAATTATAAGCCGGTAATAGCAAGGTGTCAGTAATTGTAGTATCATTATAAATCAAAATCCCATCGCTAATCAAAGAATCATCCCGGAATAATTGATATTGGGTATTTGGTTCTGTATTTCTGGTTTGAAGTAAAAACTCCGCTTCGGTAACACCCACATATTCAGCAGTAAGCGTTACCCTTGGTTTGTTTCCAGGGCCGGTATTGTCCTCGCAAGAGAGAAAACAGAAGGATAAAGTAAAAAGGAAAAGGTAAAAAGTGAAAAGTATTGATTTATAAGTTGGACTCAAATTTATTGATAAGAAAATCATCCTGCCTCCCTGAAGATCCCAATATTTTTGAAATATCCAGTTCACACTTAAAGTACATTCCCGGGATCGATTTTGTCAAGAAAAATTTGGGATTGACAAATAATTTCATCCTATTCTATATCTGCGGGATCGGAATCACATTGATAATTTTGAAATATAGATTCTGAAACAAGTTCAGAATGACAAATCGATGGTAATAGACTTTTAGAGTAGGGTTAATAATTATCACCGTCAATTGCCAGTGGCGATTTCCGAAATGACAGGCGGTGTATTGAACTAGTTAAGGTAAAATAAGGGTATCTGGAGGAGCAGGATACAGTTACAAATATTTAAACGCTGCAACCGCCAGCAGAATCCAGCTGGCCAGAAAGGACAATCCACCCAGCGGAGTAACAGCTCCCAGCCAGCGAATACCGCTGATACTCAACAGATAGAGACTGCCGCTGAAAAGCACGATCCCGGCGCAAATAAACCAGCCGGACCAGTTCACTAAAAGGGAATCCGATGTCCAGCGGGAGATGATCCCGATCAGGATAAGTCCCAGGGCGTGCATCATATGATATTTTACCCCGGTCTGGTAGGTCGCCAGCATCTGTTCGCTTAATTTGCTTTGTAAACCATGGGCGCCGAATGCTCCCAGGGCTACCGCCAGAAAAGCATTCAGACTGCCCAGTATAATAAATATTTTGCTCATCTTTCACCCGATTCTTTTTTCAGTTTTACTACGGTTACCCCGGTATCCCCCTCGCCCCATTTCCCCAGACGTTTTTCCTCCACCCGCTTGTCCCGGTTCAGAAAATCGTTTACTTTCTGGCGCAGGATCCCGGTTCCTTTTCCATGGATAATACGTACCTCGTCCCAACCCTGGTTCAGAGCCTGATCCAGGTAACGGCTGGTAGCCTCGATCGCTTCGTAGGAATCCATTCCCCGTAAATCCAGCTCCGGTAAAATACCTTCGGCCAATTTCTCCTGACCCCCGGTCTCCTGCCGGAAAATCCGGCGGGACTCCAGCGATTCCTTTTCCAGTTTGCGCAGGCCGAATAAATCCAGTTGCATCCGTTTATCATCCACCAGCACCCACACTTTATTGTCCTCACCCGGTTCATTCAAAATTTCCCCTTCTTCCCGCAATGCCTCAATCCAGACCACATCGCCCTGGTGAAGTTCTCCTACAGCTTCCGGCTTGGGAGTGGTTTCTTCCAGAATATCATCTATATTCTGCTGAAGTTCTTTTACTTCCCGATGAGCCTGGGCAATCTGCTCTTTTCCGGCCTGGGATTTCCGGATCTCCGCTACCAGCTTTTCGATCCGGGCATTGGCCTCGTCCACAATCCTTTTGGCCTCTTCCGCCGCTTTGCGCCGCTGCTCGATCTTTTCCCGTTTTAACCGGTTGCGTTCCCCCTCATACAAAGAGCGCAGACCTTCGGCTTCGGACAGTTTAATGCTCCACTCCCGCTGTTCCTTTTCCGCCTGCTGCAATTTCTCATTCAGATCCAGGATCAGGTTCTCCAGTTGTCCCTTATCCGGCCCGACAATTTTTTCCGCCTGTTTAATGATATCATCCGGCAAACCATAGCGCCGGGCAATCTCAAAGGCATAACTGCTGCC
>CAZTXJ010000278.1:0-3046 GCA_964617285.1 uncultured Calditrichaceae bacterium
GGTCACTAATTCCAAACCGGCGATTTTAAATGTTGAAATGCGGGAAGGGACGATTGAGGGAGAAGAGGTGACTGTGACCGCGGGATACTTTGTGGAAGAAAAAATGACCCAATCCAGCACCATCGGTTTGTCGCGGGAAGAAATCCGACGTTTTCCCGGAGGATTCGAAGATGTTGTTCGCACCGTATCTACCCTGCCCGGTGTAGCAATTAATGCCTCAGGCGGAAGGAATGACCTGCTGGTGCGTGGCGGTGGGCCTTCGGAAAATCTTTATATCATCAACAATATTGAGGTACCAAATATTAATCATTTCGGCACCCAGGGTAACAGCAGCGGAAGCCTGAGCTTCGTGAATCTGGATTTTGTCGATAATATCACTTTTTCCACCGGCGGATTCAAAGCCCGTTATGGCGATAAAATGTCCTCTGTTTTAGAGCTGAAAATGACCGAAGGAAGAAATGATCGTTTTGGAAGTAAATTGCTGGTTTCAGCTACCCAATACGGACTTAATTTTGAGGGACCGGTCACCGACCGGGGAAATTTCATCTTCTCCGCCCGCCAGAGTTATCTTGATCTTATTTTCAAGGCAGCAGGTTTACCTTTTGTCCCGGTGTATACTGACTTTAATTTTCTGGCCCATTACGATCTGTCTCCCAGGGATAAACTGTTTTTTCTGGGATTGTCAGCCATCGACCGGGTAAACCGGGATCAAAGCAGTCTGGAAAACCGGGTCCGTAATTCAGCACTTTTGGATAACACCCAGAACCAGATCATTGCCGGTATAAATTATCGCCGGCTGCTCAATAAAGGCTATCTGGATGTAACCGTGAATTCAAATTTGTTTCAATACAAGTTCAGCCAGCTGGATCAATTTGAACAGGAATATTTCAACAGTAAGGCCGATGAGTATGAATACGGTCTGAAAATTCAGCATTATTGGGCATTATCCAAATCATTAGGCATTTTGAGTGGGATCAGCGCCAAGCAAATCCGTAATCAGAACACAACGGTATTTGCCGATACGATTTATGATCGAAGCGGCAACCGCGTTCCCTTAACAAACTTGGGCATTCCTCCAAATACCCGGACAAATTCAGAGGCCCAAAAATACGCCAGTTTTGTTGAATTTGAATGGCTGGCAAGCTCAAAAATAACCATGAACCTTGGATTACGTGGCGATTATTATTCCTTTATTGATGTGCCATTCTACCTGGCACCCCGGATTGCCCTCAAATACCGGCTGACCGACCCTTTCAGTATTCGTTTAAGCGGGGGAATTTATTATCAATCCCCATCTTACGTCTGGGTGGTCAATCGGGATAATAAGCGCCTGAAAGCTTTGCAAAACCAGATGGCTGTGCTGGGCTTCGATTATTTGCTTCAGAATGATTTTCGGATATCCTTAGAAACATATTACAAAAGATATCTTGATTTACCCACCGGCGTAGTGCCCGGGGTAACGGATTACATTGTGATCACCAACACCGGTATCGGATATGGGGGAAATGAAGATGATTTTCAGTCTTTTGGTTACATCGATTTAGTTTCCGAGGCCACGGGCAAAGCGTATGGTTTGGAACTCCTTTTTCAAAAGAAATTTTCAGAGATTCCCTGTTATGGTCAGGCCAGCTTTTTTCTGGGAAAAAGTGAAGTAATAGCTTTCAACGGAAAAACCTACCCAACCCAATACGATCAGCGATTTATTTTTAACTTATCCGGGGGATATATTTTTAATTCGAACTGGGAAATAAGTGCAAAATTCCGTTATTTTACCGGTGTTCCCTATACCCCGGTCTATATTCCCTCGCAAAATCCGGTCAATCCCGGCACCATTCAAAACCTGCCTGCGGAATATCTCACTTCCCGTTTAGCTGCCGGTCATCACCTGGATATTCGGGCTGACCGATATTTCAATTTCAATAGCTGGACACTGATATTATACCTTGATATCCAAAATATTTACAATTACAAGATCCCCCAACGTCCGGTTTATGACTTTTGGGCAAACGAGATCAATACCAGCAGTAGCATCGGAATTTTACCCTCAATTGGCATAAGTGCACAGTTTTAAACCGTTAATCTGTGTCAAACAATATACTTGATATTGCATCAACTCATCTGACGCCGTACATTTAGATATCAAATTTAGTAGTAGATTTAAATATGTATGTCAGAGCAATCAGATTTTATATTGTTTTATCCAGCTTATTATTTCTCTCCATTTTAGTCTCATGTTCAGAACGCAATACACCTACAGAAAATAACGGAAATAATGAACCACCGGTTAAACAAACCTGGGCAGAAAAGAAAAATCCAGGGAAAGGTTTAATCAATAAAATTATTTCGGATACTAATGACAATTTGTTCCTTGGTACCGATAGTGCGGGTGTATTTAAATCCGATGACGAGGGGGATACCTGGGAATCATTTAATAATGGATTGCCGGACAAGCAGATAATTTGTCTTGCTTTCGATTCAACCGGCTTCATTCTTGCCGGTACTTCAAACCAGGGGATTTTCCGTTCTCCGATCCTTAATGACCAATGGATTCACCCCGACACACTGAATACCACTGTCTGGTCCTTTATTACCCTGGAAAACGGTGCAATACTTTCCGGTAGCTCGGCAGGTGTACTGAAATCCGAAGACAATGGTAAAAGCTGGTCTTTAATAACCGTCCCGGGACTTCAACAGCCCTTTTTGTCTTTTGGCATTAATTCCTCCGGAAGAATTTACGGCGGCACTTTCGGGCATGGGGTTCTCTTTTCCGATGATCAAGGTTCAAATTGGCAAAACACCAGTTTGACTGCGCTTTCGGTACTCGCGCTGGCAGTCGATTCGGAAGGTACAATTTTTATCGGAACGCTCAGTTCCGGTGCATTGCGTTCTTCGGATAACGGAGTTACCTGGGGGAAGATGGAAAACGGTATACTGGCGGATTATATCACTGATATTGAAATTAATTCTTCCCAGGATATTTATATCGCCACTTACGGTTACGGCATCTATCGGTCATTTAATGGCGGAGATTCCTGGCAGACGTTTA
>CAZTXJ010000279.1:0-3004 GCA_964617285.1 uncultured Calditrichaceae bacterium
TGTATTAAACACATCCTTTTTTAGTTTATTAATGATCCGTTCACTTTCAGAAGCCGCATCGATATTAATAGAATCCCTGGAAAATTTCATTCTTCCTCCTCATAAGTGTTATCGAATTTTTAATAGTGTTCAACAATTATATTCATGATCATAATTTTATTTATTTCTGAAAACCTTATTAGAATTTTCTGAAATCACCTTTAATTTATATATCCTGTCCATGGGAAAGTCCAGACTGTCAACCACCTGTAAGCCTGATCCTAAACTTGCTTCCATATAATTTACAAATCTGATTATTCTTTTTTCAGTTTTTGTTTCTTTAATGAGAGACTCTTCTCCTTTGAATATCCCCTTTAACCAATTAGGTTGATTCTTGCTGTTGACAAAATATATTTCCCTATCACTTTTGAATGCAAAATTCTTCAACTCATCTTCTGCTAAAAAAACAGGTAAATTGGGGATATCAATCCAGAATCCTTGAGTTAATCTTTGTAAACAAGGCTCCTTCTTCGGACAATCATTCTGAAAGAATTTTACCGGTCGGCCTGTAAGCAGCGAATAATTTCTCTCATTCTGGGTGAGATACCAGAAAGGCATGCCAAAATTCCAGTCTGAAACTAGTATGGCCTCTGGCTCATATTGACCTGAGAACTCACTCAGCGTACTTTCCAGAATTACCGATCGTTTCATTTCAGGAAAAATATAAATTTGAAAGGAAAGCCAGATCTGGCTGAATAGTAAAATCAGGACAACGCCAGTGGCAAGGATTCTCTGTTTTTTAAAATAAAAAAACAGCCTGGACAATCCATATGCAATAAACAGACTCATTGGAACAAAGGTTATGATCAGATGATCTTCGGTCAGTAAACCCAGATTGAAAATATATAGAGTGAAAGGGATTATTAACAAAAACATTATCCAGAATAAATTGCGATTTTCCCGGTATAAAAATATAAGTCCAAGTAATGCCATAAAGTTGAGCAGACCAAATGATTTTCCATAAACATAAAACAGATCTGATATAATTTTTTTAAATAAAAAGACCAGGGAAAAATTCTGAAAGAAAATCTTTGGGGAATAAACGGCCAGCTCAACAAGATCACCAATCCTGGAAAATTTCATGACAAATACTGCCAGTACCGGAATGATTAAGGGAATTATAAAATAGAAAAATTGTTTTTTATCGGATTTATTCCGGTACAAAATAAAAAGAAGTGCCGGTAAAACAAGGACGGAAGTTGGTGTAATAGAAATTGCTACTAGTAAGAATAAGCTGCCAATAAGAGGTTTATGATAACAAGTAAATAAAAGAGAAAGTAGGACAAATAAAAGTTGCGGGACATATACTTCACCATAGATAGAATTAAACCAAAAGCCTCCGGAAAAAAGAAGAACAAGTGAAGTTATTACACTTACCAGAATATCCTGGCTCAAATTATATATCAGGAGAAATACCAGCGAAACGGCCAGGGCCCCTGAAATAATTGAAAAAATGCTTAAAGTAAGTAATGGACTCAGTGACAGGCCTCCGGTTACAAGATAAATTAAATGCCCCAAATAATAGTAGCCGGGATGAATTCTGGAACCCTCCAGATGTTGTATACTGTAGGCATAGGCATAGGTGTCACCATTGGTAGGTGTGGATATAATAGATAAAGAAAAAATAACAATCCCGAACAAGAACAGCAGTATCGGAATAATTTTGGTTTTGTCGTCTAATAGAGATTTCAAAATTTCAGAATAAGAAAGCATATTTCGTATTTTTTAAAATAACCAATAATAAAATTGTAATAAATAATCTGCTGACTCTGATCAGAAACCCACAGCGATTACAGATATAACTGAAGGAAGGAAATTTTGAGGGTGAATTATTTAAGGATTAAAGTTTATAAATTTTTGACAAGAGACCGAATCATCTCTTGGGCAACTAATTTACGGCCTGTAGCATTCAGGTGGCCGCCGTCATGAGTATAATCCCTGATCAAACTGTAATATGTTTTACCATTATTTTTGAAACTTTCCCTTTTACCATCAGGATAAGTCGATTCAACCCGGGCCAGATCGAAAATCGGTTCATTTTTATAGGTTTTCAACAGAAGATTATTGAATTCGTTCCTTTTGATATTTGCCGGATCGGTATAATCCTGATAATTTATCAGGCGCTTCACCTTGATTTTCCATCCACCGGAATTAGCCATCAGTGGTACAGTTACATGGAGCAGTGTCATCCCGGGATACTTTTTCCTGATTTTTTCAATTGTATCTTTATAGTAATCAAATAATGCCCGGACATCGGTGTTTTCATCGATATCAACATAACAAAATTTCATAAGAGCAACATCTAGGTCACCGGAAATTTTCTGATCAATCAAATCGGCAAAGGCATCACATTTACCTTCCGGATTGGTATTGGCCCCAATCCGGGAATGGGCAAAATAGTGTTCTGGAAGCGAGTCGGTTGCGTCCAGATCGACTACCGGAAATTCAACCTCATCTTGCATGGAGACTAAATCAGTTAAACCCTGCATTATGTTTTTGCCAACTGATTGATGGCCAAAATAAATTCTTTTATTCTGCAACAATTTTAGTTCTTGAACAAAATCTTTGTCCGGCATTACCATCTCTCCTTTATTATTTTCTGAGCAGGATAGGCACATTAAAAGAATAAGAATAAATATAAAATAAATTCGCATCGTTTCTCCGGCTATTTTGGTTAGTCAATTGAAAAGGATTAAAATTTTTCTGGGAGCAGATAAATTTAGTGAGAATTAATTATTACTCTATTAAAATCATTTTTTTAATTGCTGTGAAATTTCCGGCTGTCATTCGATAAAAATAGATTCCCGAAGCGCAGGAAGATCCATTAAAACTTATGGAATTTTGACCGGCCTGAGCAAAACTTTCGAAGAGAGTATTGATTTTGCGACCGGTAATATCATATAGTTCAACAATGACATTACCTGGCCTGGGCATATAAAACTCAATTTCTGTTTCAGGATTAAAA
>CAZTXJ010000280.1:0-2946 GCA_964617285.1 uncultured Calditrichaceae bacterium
TTGATCGATAATTGCTGCTAATAGACCAGGAAGGCCGGTAAGGGCCTCATCTATTTCAATTCAATCAATTCAAATTCGGCATGTGGTTGTTGTGCAGCAATTTTGATAAAATATCCAGGAATTGCCTAACCGGTATGTTTTCTGCAAAAATGCTAAAGGTAAGAATGGGAGGTAAATATCTCGCTAAATACCCGGACTTGTTCATTTTTTACCCCTGGGTATTCAAGTTTTTGATATTTTTCACATGCTGTTTTATTATACAAAACAATTTTTATAGAGTCAATAAATCTTAATGAATCGTAAAAACTCTTTTATAACATGTGTGTTAATGTTATTCATTCACTCAAGGGATAGGTCAAGGGGACTAAGTCAGTTTGTAACTGCAGATTAGAAAGAATTATTAATGAAATTTGTATGGCTCATATTCATTAACTAAATTCATTTGAATAATTGCTCAAATGTCTGGGAAAATAATGAAGAATGACAAAATTGAAATCTGCAAAGAAACCGTAGTGAACTATGAAAAGGTGGAAGCGGTAAAGAAGGAACTCCCCTCCACCCGGGAAATTGCTGACCTGTCGGAAATCTTTAAGGTGCTGGGAGATCCGACCCGGCTGAAAATTGTCCTGGCCCTGGCTAAGGAGGAGCTCTGTGTATGCGATCTGGCAACCCTGGTGAATCTATCGGTTTCAGCCATCTCACATCAGCTTCGTCTGTTAAGAAATCTGAGACTGGTCAAATATCGCAAATCCGGCAAGATGGTTTATTATCTGCTGGATGACGACCACATCGAAAGTATAATCAATCAGGCCCTGATTCACATCCGGGAATAGTTGAGAATCGCCAATGACGGATAAAGTATATCTGCATAAAAATCTGGAAGTGGTTGGAATGGACTGTGCGGACTGCGCTCTGCACGTGGAGAAAGTGGTAAACCAGGTTCAGGGCATCAAGCTGGCGCAGGTTAATTTCATCAGCGGCAACCTGAAGATCGAATATGACGATCAGCTTACCAATCTGCAGGATGTTGAAAAAGCGGTAAAATCCGCCGGTTACTCTCTCAAAAAACCAACCCGGAGTTTCTGGCAGAAAAACAAACCGACTATCCTGACTGTTCTGTCCGGCATCTTTGCCCTGGCCGGATCCATTGTCCACTTTTCACATATGTCGGAATATATTTCCATTCCGCTTTTTGCCATTGCCATTTTAACCGGCGGATTTCCCATTGCCATTAAAGGCTTCAAGGAAGCCCGGCACCTGACCCTGGGCATGGATTTCCTGATGAGCATCGCAGTAATCGGAGCGATGATAATCGGGGAATGGACCGAGGCCGCCTATGTGATTTTTCTGTTTTCCCTGGCCGAACTGATCGAATCCTATTCGGTAAAGCGTGCCCGCAGATCCATTGAATCGCTGATGGAGCTGGCGCCTGATGTGGCGCTGGTAAAGACCGATTCAGGCAATATGGAAAAACCGGCAGGCAGCGTTGCGGTCGGTAATGTTATCATCATTCGTCCCGGTGATCGAATTCCGCTGGATGGAGAAGTTATCGCGGGAAGTTCCGCCGTGAACCAGGCGCCGATAACCGGAGAAAGCATTCCGGTGGATAAATCTCCGGGGGAGGAAGTATTTGCCGGTACGATAAACCAGCAAGGTGTGTTGGAAGTGCGGGTCACGAAAAGAATGCAGGATTCCATGCTGGCCCGGATCATCCGTTTGGTGGAAGAAGCCCAGGCCAGAAAGGCGCCTACCCAGCAATTCGTGGAAAAATTTTCCCGTTATTACACCCCGGCTATGGTGTCATTTGCCATTTTGGTGGCCGTGATACCGCCACTTTTATTTGGAGGGATTTTTACGGAGTGGTTTTACCGAGCCCTGGTATTACTGGTCATCTCCTGCCCCTGCGCACTGGTTATTTCCACCCCGGTGACCATCGTCAGCGGACTAACCAATGCTGCCCGGAATGGCATTCTGATAAAGGGTGGATCTTATCTGGAAAATTTTGACAAAATTAGAGTGCTGGCTTTTGACAAAACCGGTACCCTCACCACCGGGAAACCTATAGTGCAGTCGATCCAAACCCTGAACCACCATTCGGCGGAGAAACTCCTGCAGATTGCAACCTCCCTGGAGGCCAACTCAGAACATCCTCTGGCCAAAGCAATTACCGATTATGCCACCAAACAGGGAATAACTCCCATACCGGTTGAGCAATTTGAAGCCATACCCGGTAAAGGCGCCAGAGGGGTAATAAACGGAGAACTTTATTACATCGGTAATCACCGTCTGTTTGAAGAAGAAAAGATTTGCCAGGAGGCGGTCCATACCGAACTGGATAAACTTGAGAACAGATCCCACACCACAGTACTGGTTGGTAGTCCCAAAAACCTTATTGGCTTAATCGCGATTGCAGATGAAGTCCGGGAAGCCGCATCTCCGGCCATCCAAAAATTAAAACAGCTGGGTATTCGCGAAACGGTGATGCTGACCGGGGATAATGCGGTTACTGCCCGGGCCATCGCCGGACAAATCGGGATCGACAAATATGAAGCGGAATTGTTACCGGATAATAAGGTCGAGGTAATCCAACAGCTCATGAAAAACAAAGAAATGCTGGCGATGGTGGGGGATGGCATCAATGACGCCCCGGCACTGGCTTCGGCCACCATGGGAATTGCCATGGGGGTTTCCGGCAGTGATACCGCTATCGAGACCGCCGACATTGCTTTGATGGAAGACGACCTCTCCCGCATCGCCTATCTTAAGAAGCTCAGCCGCAAGACGGTGCGGATCATCAAGCAGAATATTTTTATCGCACTCTTTTTAAAGGCAATCTTTTTCGCTCTGGCTATTCCAGGTCTGGCGACCTTATGGATGGCGGTATTTGCCGACATGGGGGCCAGCCTGATGGTGATATTTAACGGGCTCCGTGCGTTAAAAACCAAT
>CAZTXJ010000281.1:0-2902 GCA_964617285.1 uncultured Calditrichaceae bacterium
TTTTTCCTGTAACATTTTTTATGTTTATGCGGTAATTAATTATCTATATTGATGCATTAATTAACCGACGAGCGGTGCAAACCATGAATCCCTTCTTCCGAAACAGAAATTATATCCGCTGGTCAGCTGTTTCGGTGGGGTCTATTTTACTGATCCTGGCCTTTTATAATTTTTACCGATATGCCAAATCTCCCACCGATGAAAATATATTCCAGGATCCGCCTTCCCGGATTTCCATTATCCGCGACTTTCCCGCTTCGTCTGCCGGTACTGATCAGGGTCAAACAGGGATTAAAAATGGAGATCTGCTGCTGGGAATCAATGGACAGAAGGTTAACGACCTGGGCCAGGTCGATGTTATACTCTCCGGCGCTCCTGCTGACCAACCTGTTTCTTTTATTATTTTTGATCCATGGCAAAACAAGAAAAAAGTTGTATTCATGCCTGTTTCCGCCATTCCCGACTCATTTGCGGTTCAACTGCCCCATGTGGTGTACGTAAACCAGGTGACGGCTGGCGGTGCTTCCGATCAGGCCGGCATGCAGGTGGGAGACCTGATTTATAAAATAAACGGCAGGACTTTCCAGAATTCACGCGAAGCGGATCAAATCCTGCAGCAGGCCCAGCTCAACAAATCGATTGTATACGAAGTCATTCGCCGGAATAAGCATATATCCCTGCATGTTCAGCTGGCCATTGCCGGCTTTCGATTTTCCCGGCTGGTTGCCCTGTTTTGTGGAATGATCTTCCTGATCCTGAGTGCTCTGCTGGTGTTTAAGCGCCCGGATTTTCCGGCCAGCCGGTATCTGGGTTTCACCGGGATCATTTACGGTTTTTACCTGATGACGGTTTTTTGTCTGCGTGCAGTGGGCACCGGACTTTTTGCCTATGTTATCCTGGCACTGGCAGCCCTGTCGCCGTTTACTAGCATCAGCCTGTGGTTCATAAGCACTTATTATTTTCCGGAAGAAATAAAAAGAACCCCGGCCCGGCTGAGACATCAAAGAATTCTTATTATCCTGACTGTATTATTTGCGCTAATTACCTATTTAATTCTGTTGGGGATGCTTGTTAATATTCCGGGATTACGGGAGCTGGGTGGTTACGGGTTTTTAGCGAACCTGTTAATTGTGATTATCCTGATTTTCGCTGTGGTGAATAAAATCCGTTTCCGCAAACTGGTTTCCGAGCGGTATAAAAAAATGGCGAAACCGCTGAAATATGCCGGTATTCTCACTGGAATTTTGGTGGGGGTGTTAATCTATCTATTTTTTAATGGTATCACAGATCCGGCCTATGTATCAGCCATTGTCCTGGTAATGCCGGTTGCCTATATCTATACCATTAATAAATATGCCCTGCTGGATTTACATATCCGGCTCAGGCGCAATATTCAATATTCGCTTATTTCCCTGGTGTGGATTATCCTGCTACTGCTCATGACCGGATATCTGCTGGTGACCTTATCGCAACTGAAAATCTCCCTTCCCTCCATCCGCTGGAGCGGCAATTTTGTAGAGTTTGTTGAGGGTAAGCCTTCGGCCCTTCAGGAAAAGATTACCGACCGGGTGATTTTCATCCTGCTGGGCGCTTTTATTGGCTGGGGAATATGGCGCATCGGGCGAGTGGGCCAACGATTTTTCAGGGGAAAATACTACCGCTCCCGGTATGATTACCGGCTGGCTGCCAACCAGATGTCCCATATGCTGCATACCAATCTGGACATGTATAGTCTGGCCCGCGAACTGGCCCGTAAACTGGGAGACCTGATGCATTTGAAACGGGTGGGCGTACTGTTTTTCAAGAATCAGAGCGGGTGCTGCTGTCAGGAATATCACGGTTTTGACGGCAAATCGTGGACGGCCTACTGCCTGCAGGCGGGGGAGGAGATTATTCGGACGGTTCAGGCTTTTCACAAGGTAGTGAGTATTAATATCCTGCCGGATGAAATGCGGGAAAAGTTTGCCCAGGCACAATTTCAGCACCTGATACCGGTTCGTTCCAAGGACCAGATGCTGGGTTTGATTCTGGTCGGTGAAAAACTATCCGAATCGGCTTTTCACCGGGAGGATTACGAATTTCTGCAATCGGTAGCTTCCCAGGCTGCCATCTCCATCGAAAACGCCTTTTTGTATGAAGAGCTGCGTGAGCAGGAACGGATTAAACAGGAGCTTCGGATTGCCCGGCATATCCAGTTGTCATCGCTGCCCCAGTCCATTCCTACCATTGCCGGCCTTGATATTCATGGTATGTCCCAGCCGGCCCTGGAAGTGGGGGGCGATTTTTTTGACTATATGAACGGTGACTCGCAGGAATTACTGGTGATTGTGGGAGATGTCAGCGGAAAAGGTATTTCCGCTGCCCTGTATATGTCAAAAATACAGGGGATTTTTCGCAGCCTGCAGAGCTTTAACCTGACCCCGCGGGATCTGTTTGTCCGGACCAACCGGGTGATACGGCGGGATCTGGATAAGACCTTCTTTGTCACCGGACTGGCCGGTAAATTCATTCCCGAGCGCAGGGAAGTTGTGCTGGTAAGAGCCGGACATCTTCCACTCTATCACTACCGGGCAGAACGGAAAAAGGTGGATTGCATTCAGTCGGAGGGACTGGGTTTCGGGATTGAACAGAGCGATGAGTTTGAGAAAAATCTGCGGGAATACAGAACGGACTATGATAGCGGCGATGTGTTTTTATTTGCCACTGACGGGGTGATTGAAGCGTTTAATTCGCAGCAGCAGGAATTCGGTGAAGAACGGCTTTTGCAGGCCCTGCAGGAAAGTGCGGATTCTTCCGCCCGGGTGATTTCGGATTTTATTCTAAAACGCTTTAATGAGTTTATCGATGGAAATCTGCCCCATGACGATACCACACTGGTGGTTATTAAAGCCACCTGAAATAA
>CAZTXJ010000282.1:0-2843 GCA_964617285.1 uncultured Calditrichaceae bacterium
AGAGGGAGGAACGAATGCAAACCTATTTATATCTTTCATTGTATCCTGAATCACTTATCGCTTCCATGCTGCCGCCGGAGGAGTTCGGCAGATATCTTTCAATCGGGACCACAAAACGGGTCAGCAGACAGGAAGCCATTTTCTTTGAGCTTGACATGGACCTGTGCGCCAAAGAGTTCGATCTGTCCGATATTGCCGAACGCTGTGTTCCTCACAGCGACGGTGAACCGAAACATACGGTGTACTATTCAATTTATCGTGTCCTTGAGCGGGTCCCCATTAAGGCTTTCAAGGACATGTACCTGACCACGCGCCAGGGCAAGGTGCTGACGTTGAAACAAAATCCCGCCCTGCCGGAGATTAGCCACTGCTGTTTTTTTTACCAGGAAATTATTCCCGTAAATCCCAGCATTGTCAGCAGCCTTGATCCGATAAAATTCGCCGAATTCATTACCGACAAGAAAAACAAGCTTTATGTGCCCAAAATATGTTTTGTAGATCTGCGGCTGGGTAAGCTGGCCGATGATCCGGAGGAAGGCAGCGCGGCCGATCTGCCGTATTCACAGTTGGACAACCTCAGAAAATGCCTGCAGGAAATAAAAAACACGGCCGACAAGCATACCAAAACCGTTGACCGGAGACATCCGGAGCATTTTCTTTTCCGGACCATCAACCATGGATTTTTTGTCGGTTCCATGCAAAAATTATTGTATTACCCGTTCCCGTCGGAAAAGGAGCTGAACTCCACTTATTACGAGTGGTGGCGCTCGGCTACGCAGTAAGCGTAAATAAACAAAGCAACAGCCTCGGGGACCTTCGGGTTACCCGGGGCTTTTTTTGTGAGTTTTATAGAAAATCAAAAGAAATGGCTAAAAGTTTAAATTTCTGATAATTCATTGACTATGGGTCAAGAAAATAGATCAAAATTAAACCAATTGTTTAATAAATACAACCAAAACGCCGTCCTCACCGCTACAGACCTTCATGCAAAGGGTTTTAATTATGATCTGATACATAAATATAAAGTGAGTAACTGGCTTACCCAAATAGATAGAGGCGCTTATATTTTCACCGGTAAAGATGTCGACTGGAAAGGCGCACTTTATTCTTTACAAAATCAACTACAATTACCTGTTTACGTAGGTGGTAAAACCGTCCTGCAGATGAAAGGATTTTCACATTATCTGGTAAACAATTTAAAACAAATATATCTCTTTGGATGCCAGGGAACAAAACTGCCTCATTGGTTTAACTATTTTAAATCCCGTTTTGAGATAGTTTTTACTACCACAAATCTTTTTCCCAAAAATCTTATTAATAGCTTTTCCACTTATAACTTACAAGATTTATCAATAAAAATATCTTCACCAGAAAGAACTGCTTTCGAATTGGCCTATCATATCCCTCAAAAAATATCTTTTAAAGAGGCATTATTGATATTTGAAAATCTTACTACATTCCGTCCGCAATTAGTACAGGAATTGCTCGAAACCTGCTCTTCGATTAAAGTAAAACGTCTTTTTCTTTTTATGGCGGGAAAAAACCAACTTCCATGGCTTAACAAATTGAACTTAAAAAAATTAAATTTGGGAAAAGGGAAAAGAATGGTAGAAAAAAACGGTATTTTGGATAAAAAATATAATATCACTGTCCCGCGACAAATATAAGGTATAACGCGTTTGCAGGAAACATTATTTTATAGGCAAGCACACCTCCTGTTGAGGATTCTCCCATTAATTAACAGATATGATGAGTTCACTCTGAAAGGTGGAACTGCCATCAAAATTTTTTGTACGTGACATGCCCCGGCTTTCAGTCGATATCGACCTTACTTACGTACCTGTTACTGATAGAAATAAAGCATTGTCTGCCATCTCAACCATTTTGTTTGACCTTGGAAAATATATTAAGAAAACTTTTCCTGATGCCGTCATCACCAAGCAATTACAGCATAATTCTACTTTATTAAAAGGTTTGGTCATCAATTCAAACGATGCCGCTGTAAAGATTGAACCTAACTCGATATTACGTGGAACAATCTTCCCTACTGAAAAAAGAGTACTCTGCCAAAATGCCCAGAAATTATTCGAATTATTTGTTGAAACACAGACCCTCCTTTGGAAAAGGAATTCCTCCTCTCCTTTAAGAGTGGCAATCCCAATTGGGAATTGTTTGGTATTCCCAATATTGATAAACTACCGGATGACGTCTCGTTAGAAGATATCATGTATGAAATCAATTTTATCGGCCGGGGGATCGAGGGCCTTAAAGACTCGGAACAAGGCAACACCATCACCGCAGTAGAATTATTAAAAAAAGTCCAAAAATGGGCAAAGTAATCTGGACCCGGAAAGCCCCTTGCATTTGGAATCGATCCACCAGTATATCTTCCGTGATTCGGCGACCAATGCGTCGCGCTTTATCAAGTCCCTGGTTTCCCAAACCTCAATTCTTATAATAAAGATCATTTAAAAATATTCGAAGATATAAATATACATACTTTCAAAAAAAGTTGTAGATAAAGTATATTTTATATGTTAAATTTAAAATAATCCCGGGAGGGAACAAAATGAACCTCAGAAAGAAGCTCGAACTTAATAAAATAGGTAATATATTGATTTATCTTTCCAAGAATACCAATTATTTTGGGGTAACAAAGGCAAATAAACTATTCTACTACATAGATTGTTTTCACCTGCTTAAATACGGCAGAACAGTTACCAGGGAGATTTATAAGAAACTGCCGCAAGGTCCGGTGCCTTCTGAATTATATGACAGAATAAAATCCATTATTGAGTTAAACAACCAAGACAATGAAGAGATATATGTTGATGATTTAAGAG
>CAZTXJ010000283.1:0-2803 GCA_964617285.1 uncultured Calditrichaceae bacterium
ATGTCCAGGTAAAGCCGAAGGATATAACCATCCGGAACACCCGACGCCACTGCGAACTGAAAGGTAACATCATGGGTCTCATTGGTATTGAAAGTTGATACGTTTCCGCTGGCATTGTTTATAGTAATATTGTTGTCATTATCGGTGAGGGTGAATGATACATTGGAGGTGCTGGCCAGATAATTGATAAAGCTCACCGTCACATCAACCGTTTCACCGGCATTGATGATACCGTCCCCGCCGCTGTCCAGGAAGGTAACGTCGTTGACCCGGATAGATGGATTGGTGAATTCGGTGACGGCCCGGAGGGCGTTGATCCGGCCCTTGCCCAGTAAACCGGTCAGGCTGACATTTGAGGCAGTGATGTCGTCGCAGGTGACCCGCACCTGTTCCCGTACCTGGTCCACCGTCCAACCCGGATTTTGTGTTTTCACCAGACCAGCCAGGCCGGCAGCCATCGGGCTGGCCATGGAGGTTCCGCTGTAAAATCCGGAATAATTATTGTTAGGAATCGTGCTGAGAATGCTAACGCCGGGCGCATAAACATCTACTGTCACTCCATATTCCGAGAAACTGGCCTTAGCGTCACTGGTTTTACTGGTAGCTCCTACCGATAAAACCTTGTCGTAACTGGAAGGATAGTGCGGGGTCAGGTCGTTGTTTACCCCGTCATTTCCGGCGGCGGCTACCACCAGGGCACCGTTGGCATAGGCAAAATCTATTACATCCTGCTCAAAGCGGGAAGCAGCGCCAATTCCACCCCAGCTGCAGTTGATGACATCGGCTCCGTTATCCGCTGCATAGGTAATACCTTCATATCCATAGGCAATAGCCCGGTCTGTTGTGGGCGACGCGGTATTGATCGGCATCAGGGTACAGTTCCAGCTGATGCTGGCCACCCCAATGCCATTGTTGGTCACTCCGGCGGCAGTTCCGGCAGTATGGGTACCATGGGCAGCACTCTGCGGTGTGGACGGACTGCCGGTTGGATCGTTGGAATTATTCTGGAAATTCCAGCCGCGCACGTCGTCGATAAATCCATTATTGTCATCATCGATCCCGTTATTGGGGATTTCATCGGAATTGTTCCAGACATTGGCCATCAGGTCTTCATGATCCCATTCTGTGCCGCCGTCTACAATGGCAATAATCGCATCACCGGAATCTCCCTTTACCACATCCCAGGCGGCCGGCGCCTGAACATGGGGAAACTGGGTCATGGCAGCATACTGGGCATCGTTGGGAGTATCCAGCAAAGGATAGATATATTTGGGTTCGGCATATTCCACATTCGGATCGCGGGAAAAATCTTCTGCGACTTCAGACGGGCTTTTACTGCTGTTATATCGGAAATAAAAAATTCTGTTCAGATTAGCCGATTCAGCAGCCCGGGAATTTTGGAGAAAAGGAAAGGCCTGATCCAACGTGTAACCCTGATATTTAGTGGTTTTGGCTTCAATGGAGGGAATGCTGCGAAGGGCGGCTGAAGAGGCGCCCGACATGTTCTCTTTAAACTTGATGATGATCAGGCCGGGCATAATGCTGCGGGTATCCTTCATCTGGCTCTGGTTGCTCTGCTGATCATTTTGAAGCGTACTGCGATTTATCCGGTTTTTATTGGCTGTGAATCCTCCTGAAACCAGGAACAGTGAAAAAAGGATGGTAAAAAATCCTGAGAAAATAAATCTTGGTTTATTTGTAGTAAAACTCACCGGTGAATCTCCTCGCGTTTTGATGGATGTTTCGAATTTTGATTTTTAACTTTCCTGTTGAAAATAAGATGCAGGAAAAATGCAAAAGTATCATTTTTTTTCTTAATGGACAAATATCTTTTTATCTCAGGAACAGAATAGCAATTCCGGCCACGGCCACCGCTGCCCCGAGAATGGCCCTGCTGCTCACTTTCTCCTTTTCGATGGCAATCACCATTGGGATCATGATAACCGGCATGGTGGACATCAGAGTGGCAGCGATACCGGTCTGGGTATATTTTACCGAAACCAGGGAGAAGGTCACCCCCAGATACGGTCCGAAAATGATCCCCAGGATCATATATTTTATCGCGCCCCGGTCTTTGGAAAATATCCGGATCGGACTTTTTACCTTTCCGGTGAGCAGGGTGAGGGGCCAGAGGATAGCGGCTGCGCCTAACATCCGGATGAGCGTCGCGAGCAGGGCGTGGATATCCGAATTCAGTCCCTTCTTGGCCAGAATCAACCCCGCCGCCTGACCGAAGGCGGCCAGGATTCCCCAGAGTACTCCTTTGGGGGAGATGCGCCGTTTGTTACCGCTGGGATCAGGCGTTCGTTCTGCCACCACCCAGATCACCCCGGCGATAGTCACCGCGATTCCCAGGATCCCAATGGGACTGATGATTTCACCCAGGTAGAAATAGGCCAGCAGCGCTGCCATGGGGGGTGCCAGCGCCATCAGGATCATGCTCAGGCGCGCCCCGATGATTACCATGGCCTGGAACAGGAATGTATCGCCGATCGCCAGCCCCACCACCCCGCTGGCCGCCAGCCAGAAAACCACTTCACCGGAAATATTGAGATTGCCCCAGAACAGGAAATAGGTGAGTCCCAGCAGGAAAATGGCCGCGGGGAGGCGGTACAGGTTTACCTGTAAGGCGCCAATGCGCCGGCTGGCGATGGTAAAAACGATGGAGGTGAGTGACCAGCACACTGCCGTGGTCAATCCGGCAATTTCTCCGAGATAGGGCACAGATGCTCCGGCTTAAAATATTTGGCATCAAATATAGACAAAAAAGCGGTATGGGTGTAGAGGGAATTTTTTTGGGAGG
>CAZTXJ010000284.1:0-2798 GCA_964617285.1 uncultured Calditrichaceae bacterium
TTTTCTGTAAAAAAAGTGGTGGAGCGGCATAAAATGATTTTGAATTTCGCACAACAAATTTCAGATCCAGATTAGCGTGTTGTTTACCCTGTAAATCCTGATATATCAACTTTAACCGGTAATTTCCCGCTGGCATTTGCAACGAATCCAGCGTGAAAAAAAACTGATCCCTGGAATTTGTTTCCTCAAAATTATTCAGCCGGAAAGCCGATTCCCAGGTTTTGGTGTAAACCAGTTTTGTTTCGGTGTTGATAAAATTTGCCTCAATTGAGAAATTTGCCAGGAAATCATTCTGCTGCCGGGTGAATTGCAGAAAGTCGTACAAAATATCGGTGATTAAATAAACCTGAAATGTATCCGGCGCAATGGCCACCGGATAGGCTCGAAAAAGTATCGGATTCAGAATGGGGACCTGATCGTTAAATTTACCCCGCTGAAAAATAACCTGTTGATAATCTTTCTGAGCGAAGGACAAGGTCGTGATGGTAAGCAGGATTAAAAAAATACGTGACTTCATTAAGTTCCTTTCCGCAAAAATTTAAGTCTGTGAGGTAGTTAAAACAAGATTAACCTGATTTTGCCTCGGCTGGTTCCAGGATAGTTTCATATACTGAATTTATCCTTACCCGCGGGACGGAAAAGTTGATCAATCCGGAGAAAACAAAAACCGATGAATTTCGTTAAATTCATGGAGCTTGCAAAAATTGTGGCTTCAGGTTAAATTGGTGAGCATTTTTTGAAAAATGCGATAGTCGTATCTTTAATGATGGATTTAGGATGAGAGAAACAGGAATTGTAATAAAAAACGATGGAAATAACATTGATGTGCAAATGCAGCCATCGGGAGAATGTGGCAGTTGCGGAGCCTGTTTCATCAATAAATCAAAACTTCAGATTTTATCGGTCAGTCAGCAAGCAAAGGTGCAGCCGGGGGAAACGGTTGAGATCGAGGTTAGTCCCGCCTTTGCTATTCAATCTGCATTTCTGATATTTTTACTGCCTTTGCTGGTCATGATTGTTTGCTATTATATCTTTCAGGCTTATGTTGATCTTCCCGGTTTAAATGATGTTAACGCCGGGATTATCGGCGCTCTAACCGGATTGATTTTGTCCTATATCGGGGTATTCCTGTACGACCGGCATTTGCTGAAATTAAAAGCCGACCGGTCGATTCGTATTGTCCGGGTAGTTAAATCAACTTAAGGGTAGAATAATTTTTTAGGATGTGACTCATGCAACGAGAATTTCTGAAAGCCAAAATACACCAGGCAACCATTACCGAAGCCAATCTCAATTACAGCGGGTCTTTGACCATTGATGAAGAAATTATGGAGAAAGCCGGGATATTATCCAACGAAAAAATCCATGTCTTTAATATAAACAATGGTAATCGCTTCGAAACCTATGCCTTGAAGGGCAAACGGGGTAGTCGGGAAATCGGGTTAAATGGTGCTGCGGCCCGTCTGGGTCAGGTAGGGGATCGGATCATAATTGTCACTTATTGCCTGCTTCCGGGGAATGAAATTGCTTCTCATAGGGGAAAAGTGCTGCTGATGGGAGAGGGGAATTCAATCGAACAAATCATTGAAACATAATCGATATTGGTTATTCAATAAAAAATAAATCCTTCCCAATCTATTTGCTTGCAAGATCATCAATTGCGTGGGAATTAAAGATTCCGGGATGAAGAAAAAAATTTTTGAAAAATTGATTTTGCTTCTGGCAGCCCTCCTGGCCAAACCCATTCTCTTAGTCTATCGGGCAACCCTCAGTATAAAAATCGTTAACCGGGATTTTGTCCGGGATTGCCGAAAGCGGGGAGAGAATATTATCTATGAATTCTGGCATGAATACATGATTCTTCCGCTGCTGGTTCACGAAAAGCAGGGCATCCACGTCCTGGTCAGCCAGCACTTTGACGGAGAAGTCATTTCCAGAATACTGAAATCGTTCGGTTTTCGCACTGTGCGGGGATCGAGTACCCGGGGCGGACGCGCTGCTTATATGGAAATGAAAAATAAAATGGGGAAGGGAAGATTTGAGATCGCTTTTACCCCGGATGGCCCGACCGGGCCCAGGCGGGAGGCCAAATTAGGTTTGATAAAATTGGCGGTTGAAACCGGAATGCCGGTAATACCGATATCGGTTGCCGCCTCAAACTATAAACGGCTTAAAAGCTGGGACCGGCTGTTCATTCTGCTTCCCTTTAGCAAATGCACTCTGGTCTATGGAAAACCGTTATATTTTGAGAAAACCAAAGATACGCAAAAATTATCCCGGCATTTGCGTAACCTCAATGTAATCACCAATAAACTGGAAGGCGTGGCGCAAAAGTGTTTATCTTCCTAAGAATTATCGGGATACTTTTCTTCCCGCTGGTATGGCTTTACACCCTGATCATTTACCTGCGCAATAAATTTTATGACTGGGGCTGGTTCAAATCATATTCAGTTGATGCGCCGGTAATCAGTGTGGGCAATATCCAGCTGGGCGGGACCGGTAAAACCCCGCTGGTTGAGTATATCAGTCGAATGCTGATGGAGAATGGAAAATCCGTTGCCATTTTAAGCAGGGGATACCGGCGGAAGGGGAAAGAGGGGATTATTGTTGAAGACAATCCTAAACAGGAGATAACTCCTGATATGTTAGGGGATGAGCCCTGTCTGCTCAAACAGAATTTACCGGGTGTTATATTAGGGGTGGATGCTTCCCGGCTGCGAATGGCCCGGAAGATCTTAAAACACCGGCGTGATATTACCTTTGTGCTGGATGATGGTTTTCAGCATCGGAGATTGCGC
>CAZTXJ010000285.1:0-2770 GCA_964617285.1 uncultured Calditrichaceae bacterium
AGAGTCCCAGAATCCAGAATAGCCCGGTAATCACAGCGGCTATGCCATAAACGATAGCAATAACTTTAGCGCCATTAGGTATAGATCGGGCGGAAGGGATCTTTTTCTCTGTGACAGATTGCATATTATTCCTTTCTCCATCTTTCTCAAATAAGTGATCCTATGAAAGTATTAGTTTAATTCACATTTTATTTTTTAAAGGAGTAATAGTACTAAAAAAATAGCTAATAATCGGTTTATCCTGAAATCTTTTCCAAAGCATCAAGTGCCCGAATAAAATGTTCCCGGCGTTCCTCCCGTTCTGCAGCACCGGGCAAATATTCCTGATGGAAGGCGATTATGCTGCGATTCTCTTTGGGAATGACTCTCACCTGAATTGTAGAAGGCCGTGGCCAACCCGCGGGTTGCCAGGTGAGCCGGAGGTGAGAGCCAGGAGTATAAACCCGGATTGTGCCATAAGAACCATCGGTAAGCTCGTATCTTGTGCCCTCCTCGAAGCTAAAATGGGATGTCGGTCCCAGCCAAAGATTCACCCCCTGCAGTGAAGTTGCCAGTTCCCAGGCTTCCGCTGGTGGCAGATTGATCGTTCGCCGGGCACCGATTTGATAACCGGTAATTTTAGTGAGACCGGTTGGATGTTTAGCTGGTTTTTTCATCTCACAAGGTAAAATTTTATTTGGGAAAATATAAAAAGCAATTACTTGAATTTTAAAACGAATTCTACAGCCGATATACCTTAAAAATAAACCGTCGCAAAGATCATTGTGCCGGTATTGATATTAAAATTACCGGGATTACCAAATCTTCTGGAGTCGGGATCTGACTTGGTGGCATTTAACTGTGCTTCGATACCAAAGCTAAAACTGTTGTCCAGAAAATATTCACCCCCGAATCCAGCGCCATAAATGAAATCCGTCCGGCTGTCCTGATTTTTAGGTGAAAGAATCAAAACCCCAAAACGGAAATCAATAAAGGGTCTCACTTTTTTCTTTCCTAGATAAAACTTTGGGATGATACCCAGTGCAAATTCGTGGGCAATTTCCTGGGCGGATGTGAAGCCCAGAGATGGTGCTACTGAGAAAGAATTGGTGATAAAAATTGGCAGGACAATATCAAATTGCGTGGTTTGCAAGGCGGCACTGAGGCCAACAGATTTTTTTGTGGTTTCTTCCTGGGAATAAGCAGCGCTTATCAGTAGGCAAAGAATAAAGCAGACAAAAATATTACTGTTTTTCCACGTGCGGTTAAGAATCATTTTTTAACTCCTGTAAATTTTGGTTGGGAGAATTCTCGCCGATTATTTTTACCCCGGGTGGCAAATCCGATAATTTGCGGGCCAGAAAAAGATTTCTCTCTATTAATTCGTCACCGATTTGGATATAAATGATATAATAACCAACCGGGGCTGGTTGATTGTTCATGTCTCTCGTGTCCCATGGTTGTTCGTGATATCCTGCTCCCAAATTTTCCTGGTTACAAATTATTTTGATTGCCACTCCTCCCTGAAAGAATATTGTACTATTCAACAGAGATGGAAAACCTGAACCGCTCTCATTGGGACCAATTGCCGGCACTATCCAGATTGATACGATTGCTTCCTTTAAGGTCTGAAATTCTATCCGAAGATCCTCATTTTCTTCAATTAATGCATATCCGATACGACTATCAGGATTTATTCTTGGTGTTTGGTAAGACGGTGATAACAATAAATCAGACTTTTCATCATCACAAAAAAGAAAGATAGTTGTAAGGATCAGAAGTGGATAAAAAATATAAAATCCTCTTAAGCTCATATTTCACCTCCCATAACTAGGCGGATATTATCACCCTCATTTTCTCATTATTTATTTTAAATCAATCTAAAATATGGGAATGATTTTGTCAATATTTATTTGTTTATCCCATTTGAAAGGATGTACCTTGCTTTAAAGATGCGTTAAATGATTAGATCAATAGTAGTTTTCATAAGTTTCATCATTTTTACTTTCCAATTTTTATTGGCTCAAAAATTTGTGGTCAGCTGCCCGATGGGCGCGGACAGACAATTATCACCGGATGAAATTAAATTAACCAAGATCGGCGATTTTGGACATCCCCGCAAAGCCAGACCGGGTATCCCTGCCCATCTGCATGCCGGGATTGATATCCGCCGACCACAGCCGAATTATGATAATGAACCGGTATTTACGATATACTCCGGCCGGGTGATCAGTCTGAGGAATGATGGGCCGTTCGCCCAGATAATCATTGAACACCAGTTTCCGGATGGCCAAAAATTTTGGAGCGCTTACGAACATGTTGCCGGCATCTGTGTGGAAGTAGGTGATACGGTTTCTCCTGAAAATCCAATTGCCCGGTTCATGAACAAGGGTGAGCTGGACAGATTTGGTTGGCAGTTTGACCATCTGCACCTGGAAATTTTAAAGATACCACCCCGACCGATTATCCCAAAAGATAATACGCCTCACAGATATTACATGACTTATAATCTGGAGTGTTATTCCAGGGGTGAACTGCAGAAATATTATTATGACCCGACAGAATTTCTAAAAAAGCAGGCAGATAAACTCAATTGAGGTTCCGAAATCAGTTGTCAGTAATTTTTTAGAACGCAAGAACATTCCATTTTCATAAGACTCAAAATTTTTTCCTTCGGCATTTAATCAACAAGGTAATTAATTTGTCTACGCCCACCCTGAAAGACAAATTTTCTATAAAATTAATAATATCTTCACATTTTCTTCATGTAGAATTGCGATGTTTATGCTGT
>CAZTXJ010000286.1:0-1547 GCA_964617285.1 uncultured Calditrichaceae bacterium
ATGAGGTCGTTATGCATGCCATAGGGTTAACATTTGTAGATTGGTTGATTATTATTATCTATTTTGTATTCGTCCTGGGAATCGGTTTTTATCTGAAAAAGTATACTAAGAATGAAGAAGACTTCTTTTTAGCCGGGCGAAAAAACAGTTCCTGGGTGGCGGGTCTGGCTTTCCTTTCCGCTAATCTGGGTGCCTTAGAATTATTGGGCATGACCGGGAACACTTTTAAATATGGGATGTATGTCGCACATTTCTATTGGATTGGTGCGATTCCGGCAATGCTTTTTCTAGCAATCTATATGATGCCATTTTATTATAGCAGCAAGATTAAATCGGTACCGGGATACCTGAAACTGCGCTTTGATGAAAAAACCAGAGTGCTGAATGCCATCTCTTTTGGCGTAATGACTGTACTGGTTTCCGGTATTAATCTTTATGCCATGGCTTTGGTCTTGCATACCTTTTTAGGATGGAACTGGGATGCCAGTATGTGGGCATCTGCCGCAACCGTTGCAGTTTATGTCACCCTGAGCGGTTTGATGTCTGCCATATTTACTGAGATCATTCAGTTTTTTCTGATCTGGTTTGGGTTGTTTCTGGTTACCGTTTTAGGAATTGTGGAAATTGGCAGCCTTCAGGAAATTTTTAGCCGGATTCCCGAAGCATATTCAAAGTTGTGGTCGACATCGGCAGACCCGACTCAAAACGGGATGTTAGTAACCTGGGGTGGCATTGTTCTGGGACTTGGTTTTGTTTTGTCCTTCGGATACTGGACTACTGATTTTCTGGTGGTCCAGCGTGCTTTCTCCGCAAAAGATCTTCGTTCGGCCCGGATGACCCCAATTATCGCTTCTTTTTTCAAAATGGCAATGCCATTTATTGTCATCATCGGTGGACTCATTGCGCTGGTCCTCTCAAATGATCCAAATAGCGGATTCCATCTTTTGCAGGACGGATCAAAAATAAATTATGATTCAGCTCTGCCTATGCTTATCAGAAGGTACTATCCATCAGGTCTGATGGGATTAGGGATAACAGCCTTACTCGCCGGATTCATGGCGGGTCAGGCTGGGAATATTAGCGCGTTCAACACAGTTTGGACGTATGACATTTATCAATCGGTGATCAATCGGAAAGCATCACCCGAACACCTGTTGTGGATGGGGAGGGTTGCCACAATTGCCGGAATTTTAATCAGCATCGTGACTGCCTACTGGGCAAAGAGCATGCCCACCATCATGGATTATATGCAGGCTATTTTTTCCTGGGTAAACGCCCCATTATTTGCCACCATGCTGTTAGGAATGTTTGTCAAATGGATTACCCCTAATGGGGCGTTCTGGGGGTTGCTCGCAGGAATGGGTTCATCGTTCACGCTGTTTCTGGCAGTCAAATTTGACTGGATTTCCAAGAGTCTGATTACGATGTCCGATGTTGCCAGCGATATGGCGGCGAATTTTTGGCGGGCCTGGTGGGCATGGCTCATTTGTTTTATTGTTACCATCGTCATCAGTTTCTTTACCAGCAAGAAACCCGATCAGGAATTG
>CAZTXJ010000286.1:1647-2731 GCA_964617285.1 uncultured Calditrichaceae bacterium
TAATCGTGGGGATTGTTTTTCTAATAACCCACAGAACTAATATTGTCAAGAAACAAAGCGACTAGGGATATAAATTGTTTGAGCAAATTGAACAAAAATTTAAAGAGCTGTTTTGTGAAGAACCTATTTTGGTCCGATCTCCCGGGCGCGTCAATCTGATTGGAGAACATACGGATTATAACGAGGGATTTGTCCTGCCCGCAGCGATTGATAAGGTAATCTATTTTGCTATAGCTCCGAATAATGGCCAAAACTTTAGTTTACACGCTTTTGATCTGATAGATTCTTTTACTGGTAATCAAAAAGCTATCAAAAAATCTAATAAGGGCTGGCCGAATTATTTACTCGGTGTAGTTGATCAAATTCAAAAATTAGGATATGAAGTCCCCGGTTTCAATTGTGTATTTGGTGGGGACATTCCGATTGGCGCGGGGCTATCTTCTTCCGCTGCACTTGAGGCAGGTTTGGCATTTGCCTTAAATGAACTTTTCCATTTTCAGCTCGAACCATTAAAACTGGTCGGTATATCCCAGCGGGCGGAGAATGATTTTGTAGGTGTTCAGTGTGGTATAATGGATCAGTTGATTAATATTTTTGGCAAACAAAAGCAGGTTTTGAAACTGGATTGCCGTACCCTGGAACATGAATATTTTCCTTTTGAACAAGAAAATTTAAGAATAGTTTTATGCGATTCCCAGGTTCAGCGTGCTCTGTCCTCCTCGGAGTATAATCTGAGACGTTCCCAGTGTGAGGAGGGAGTTCGGTTAATTCGGGAAAAGAATCCTGTGGTTATCAGTTTGCGAGATGTAACTTGTGATATGTTGACGGAGTTCAAAAATCATTTAGATCCGGTTCTCTACAAAAGATGTAAATATGTTGTCCAGGAAAACGAAAGAGTTTTAGAGGCTTGCAATAGCCTGAATAATGGGGATGTAAGTTATTTCGGAGAGAAAATGAATGCATCGCACATTGGCCTGCGGGACGAATATGAGGTCAGTTGCACTGAACTGGACCATCTGGTTGATGGGGCTCTCGAATTGGATGGGGTATTCGGATCACGTATGATGGGAGCCGGTTTTGGCGG
>CAZTXJ010000287.1:0-2723 GCA_964617285.1 uncultured Calditrichaceae bacterium
AAACTTCTATTCTTTGGTCTTTTTCAATTCCCGGTGAACCGATTCGTGTTCCTCCATCGGCTCCAGGTGAGTGGTTACCATCACTTCCCCGGCTAACTTTGACTTGAGCGCCGCTTCGATTTCGGTGGCTTGCCAGTGGGCTTCCTCGATACTGGTATCGGCTGGAAAAAGCAGATGGAATTCAATCCAGATCGACGTGCCGCTATCCCGCTGACGCAGCTGATGATAAGCGATCCCCCGTTTGTTAACCTCTTCTTCCAGGATCTTTAAGATTTTTTTGCGGATCTCCGGATTGCTTTCATCCATCAGACCACCAAAGGCGACCCGCATCAGTTTACCGCCGGACCAAAGGATATTGACTGCCACTGCAATGGCCAGAATGGGATCGAATGGTAACCATCCGGTGAGCAAAACCAGGATGAGCCCGACGATAACACCCAAACTGGTCCAGAAATCGGTGAGCACATGTTTACCATTGGCAATCAGAATAAGGGAATCATATTTTTTTCCCTGCCAGACGAGATAGGAACCAAGCCCGGCATTGATTACCGAAGCGCCGAAGACAAACAGAATCCCGGTATCAAGACGCTGGATATCCAAGCCGGTAACCCATTTGGAGACCGCTTCAAAGATGATAAACGCTGCGGCCAGGATAATCATGCCCCCTTCCATGCCGGCGGAGAAGAAACTGATTTTATCATGCCCGTAGGTGTGACTTTTATCAGCCGGTTGCAAGCTGAGCCATAGGCTGAAAGCAGCAAAAGACACGGCGAATATATGCACTACGGATTCGGCCGCGTCGGAGAGGATGGCCGCGGAATTGGTGATCAGGTAGGCGTACATCTTTCCCAGAAGCATCAACACTCCCACTGCCAGGGACAACCGCATGGCCAGCTTTTGCTGTGCCACCGGATCTCGTGATGCTCTTGTCGAATTATGGGTCGGGTCGCTCAATATAACATTCCTGATTCAAAAAATATAAAGCGATGAATAAAACCTAATATAATCAAAACAGCGAAAAAATATTTCCGCTATTCAAAATTGTTGAATCCGAATTTATCCGGGTCATTTATTGAAATCTGTTGAACTATTCATTCTTATTTGGGAATACTCTTTTTAAATAGCCGAAAGGAATCTGGATGTTAAAGTAAACCTCAAAATCTTTGTCCTGTTGTGGATCATAGGCGTTCAGCAGATCGAAAGAATACCCATCTTCACTGAGCAGACTCTGGCTTTTCACTTCCAGATCGTACCAGTCCAGGAAAACATATTCCTCGCGGGTGTCGATAACAATATAGGCTGTTTTGGGCGCTCTTCCGTCACCACTCTCCTCGATGGAACCGAGTAAACCATCGTAACAGTCGTAGTGGTAGTTGGACCGGATGCTGTCTCCGGTCTGCAGATAAATGTAACCCAAATAGAGATGAACCAGCGCATCCACATATTTATGCTGCAGAATGGAATCGCACAGTAAAGTGGCTTCGGGAAAAGTAGAGGAGTCAATGAGTGTAGTAATCCGGTCGTAAAGCTTTCCCATACGGGAATCGTAAGGAGTATAATCCCCGGTTTTGGTATAGGCCATGCGCAGGGTAAAGAAATCGGAGGAGGTATTATTTCTAATGCTGTCCAGCAGGGTGTAATAATCGGATGAGTCCAGGCTGTTAATATAATCGAACAGATAATAATTGGAAACCGTATCGACTTCCCCGGTTATTACAGAGGAACTGTCCACCGGTTCAATAGGAGTTGCTTCCTTGCTGATTTTCCGGGAGGAACTGCAGGCGATAAGCAGGATAAATATTAAGAATATCAGTTTTTTCAAAATTGGCTCCTTTTCGATAAATTAACTATTTAAAACCGTAAAGAGAGACAGGACACACCGCCGTCCAGTTTTCTGAATTCGGAAAGATCGACCGGAATTGTGTGATAACTGTTCTTTTCTATGAGCAGCTTGCTCGCGGGAAATCCGGCCGGCAGGATTACCGTGCCATTTACCCAGACACAGTTGGCGGCATAGCTTTCCGTTTCATTGATTTCTATGATATCAAAGCCGGCGAATTCCGGCCGGTTGACAAACTCCCCCGTCGCCACCAGCCGGTTATTTTCCAGATAGGCGACCCCGGTTTTCAGGTGAAGCACTTTCTCCAGCGGCACAGCCGATCCGGTCATATCATATTTTTCTAAAATTTTAATCAACTGTTTTGCTCCCTCCGGATTGGTTCGTCTTGATAATCCGATGTAATAATGGGAATCAACCTTCAGGATATCTCCGGCTTCCACTGTACCGGGCTCATGAATAAATTCTATGTTGCGGTAAAACTTTTTCAGATAAGTATCCAGACCTTTGGTTTCTCCCCGGCGGGAGGGAGCACCGGGATTTGTGATAATAGCACAATTGGGAGTCAGCAAAGCGATGTCCTCCACAAAAGTAGAATCGGGATTCTCATTATCCGGGGGCAGATAGTGCACCTCCAGTCCACAGGCTTCCAGAGCTTCACAATAGTGATAATGCTGCCGAAGCGCTTTCTGATAATCCGGTTTGCCCAGATTACCGGTGGTCAGTCCGTTCACCATATTGGGGCAGGGCAAGCGAACAATCGCATTTTTATAAGAGGTATTCTTCAAATGAAAACATTTTCTTTGTGATTAGAGAATAGTCAGCAGATATAGTTTTATTAATAGGACGGCGGCTGCATCCCGAACTGGGACCACTCTTCCTTGGA
>CAZTXJ010000288.1:0-2720 GCA_964617285.1 uncultured Calditrichaceae bacterium
TATTCATTCGTTCCATCAGATAGCCCACTATAGGCTACCAGGAAAGTTCCAACGGTGGACGGGAGATTTAAGCCAAAAATATGAGTGGGCTGAGTTGTGGTAACACTTTCTCCACTGACATAGGGATTATAGATATTCACTGAAGCGCTGCCGCCATCATAAAACCCACCTGATCCCAAACCCTTATGAATAATCCATAATCGTACTGCGCTGCCGATACTACGTGGGGAGAAAGCAAACATATTGGCGGTTACATAAATAGCTTCTTCATCCACCGCAAAACCCGGATAATCCGCCCAGCATTCGGCCGAGGAAATGACTGTTTTTGCATTAATGGCATGGAAATACCAGGTTCCGTTTGGATCGGAGTCATCCGTTACAGCTAGCAGTATGCGTGAAATATTACCGGGATTCGGATTCGTTCCGACTTCAACTCGTTCTAATGTAACAACTACGAATCGCCCGGCATATTGATCAAAGATTACTTTGGGATCGAAAGTAAGGGTAGTGGGGAAAAGAGGACTAAAGAAGTCCTGTAAGCTTTGGCTGTTTTCGGTCACCCCTGCTTTGGTAAACCATTCAATTGTTGAATTTACCACTGATACTAAATGTCCCGGGCCAGCCGCGCCAATCGGATCCGGAGGTATTTGATAATAGTTTGTATTAACTGCATTTTCATTAAAATTAATCCCCTCGATTGTGAACCCCAGCGGTAAACTTTCTAAACCAAAAAATGGAAATTTATTTTGGTAGGGTGGAGTCTGAATGACCGGGAATGGTGAAACAGCCGAAGCACTTACCGCAGCCTGATAGGATCCGCTGGATGGAACAGCTTTTTCATAGCTAAAGCCTCCATCCGATATCATCTGTGAATATACTGGTAAGGGATTGTTCCAAATTGTGAAAAACAGAAAAAAGAACAGTAAAATATATTTCATACATCCTCCATTGATGAATTAAAAAACATTTCCATGTCCAGTCGGATTGTACTTGGTTTTAATTTAGAGTGAAAAAATCTAAAAATCCAGTTTTTCTGTCTCAAAATAAAGTTGGGTGGTAAGCAAAGTTTATTTAGATTTATCTCAAAATAAGGAGCAGGCATGTTTTCTCTGGCAGGTATTTTTCCCCCGGTTGTTACTCCTTTCCAAAAGGAAGAACTGGCACCGAAGCGTCTGGCAGATAATCTCGAGAAATGGAATAAGTATGATCTGGCCGGATACGTAGTGCTGGGATCAAACGGCGAGAATGTGATGCTGACCGATCAGGAAAGCCTTCAGGTGGTTGAAACCGCGGTAAAGAATACACCTAAAGATAAAAAGATTATCGTTGGCGCCGGTCGGGAATCCACCCGCAATACGCTTAATTTTATCCGGGAAGTCAGCCGGATTGGGGGCGATGCGGTTTTGCTGGTTACCCCTCATTATTATAAAGACGACATGAAGGAAGCGTCCATCCTGAAATATTATCAGGAAGTGGCCGAGGATTCCTCCCTGCCGGTTATTCTGTACAATGTTCCCAAATTTACCGGACTGGAAATACCGGTGGGAGTTATTGCCCGGCTTTCCCAGCATCCCAATATTATTGGCATCAAGGACAGCTCGGGAAATCTGACTTACCAGCAGTCTATCCTCTCACTTCGGTTAAAGGATTTTCAACTTCTCACCGGATCGGCCAATACCCTGATGGCCGGTTTAATGATGGGTGCAGTGGGTGGCATCCTGGCCCTGGCCAATATTGCCCCCCGACAGTGTATTCAGATATATCAGCACGTTTTGAATAAAGAATTCGAATTGGCCAGAGAACTGCAGCTGGAGGTAATCCGTTTGAATCAGTTGACCACCGGCATCTATGGTATCGGCGGATTAAAATATGCCCTGGACCGGGCCGGTTTTTATGGCGGTCTTCCCCGCTCGCCCCTCCGCTCACCGGATGAAACAGGGCAGCAGGAGATCGATACCGAGCTTAAAAAGTTTGGTATTATTTAGACTGATTCGCTTATTTCTTCCCGGAAGTTTTTTCCGGAGACTTGGGGACTGGTTTTAAAACGATAGTTGTGGAATCCCCCAGTTCGGCCACCAGCAACGTTACATTCTCTTTCAGAAAGTCAAACTTATTTAAGCCGGTCCAGAAATCGAAAGAATAATTTTCGTTCTCAGATTGTACATTACGCATACCCACCGTATCCCAGAATTTTGAAGGAAGTTCCAGTTTGAAGTCCATCTTTCCACCCGGCTCAATCCTTTTTTTAGGTGCATAACTAAAGTTCTTTCCCTTATTCAGAATAAATTTCTGCTGATCGGTGGTCTCCAGAATAAATTTGTCGGTGTTATAACTGAGGGGTATTTGTTTATCCGATGCATTTATCACCTGCAGGTGAATGACATCCCGACCCATTTCCGCCCAGGCAAAGATGCGGTTATCCATATCCGGGGTGCTGGTATAGGATGCCCCGTTCTTCTCCGAATAGGATTTTATCTGAAAACCGGCCTGCTCATCCAGAGGCATTTCGATGCCAAAAAAATCATTCAACAGGGCCTGGCTGCTGCAGCTTATCATCAACAGCACCGGAAAAAAGAGCAGGTATAGCAATTTTTTCAAAAACAGATTATTCGCGAATAAGGACATGTTTTTCTCCCCTTTTCATTAACATAAATTGTTTTCTAAAAGATACGGATATTTGCACCGGAAAGGTTACGGATAAAAAATGAACCAGATCATCT
>CAZTXJ010000289.1:0-2718 GCA_964617285.1 uncultured Calditrichaceae bacterium
CCGATTCTCCTTCTGCCACCATAATTTTCTCGACAATCCCACCGATCTTAAAAGACAGTTTGCTTTCCAGGGGAGAAGAGAGCACGCCGCTGGTGGTGATGGGGATTGAGACTAATTCCTTCTTCACGGATAACACCGTTACCGGAGTGGCGTCGCTGTTTTCCTGTACGGAATCATTTTTTCCGCACCCGGCAATGATTAAAAAAATCATTAGTATAAATGAGATCGTGTAGTTCATTCGATGATTTTTCATGACAAACCTTTTTTATATAATTTTTCTCGGGACTTTCGGTTAATTTTGTGTGATCGGATAAGTGCCCAGTGCTCTTTCCAGTTCGACCAGATCGATATAATATTCATATCGGGTAATAACCGAATTGATCTCAGACCGGGTCAGGTTATTTCGGGCATCCAGGTAAACGATATGGGGCAGGATACCCTCACGATATTTCCGGTCGACAATTTCAAATGACTTGCGGGCACTAAGCAACCGGTCCTCGGCAGCCTGAATGGTCTTCTGGGAAACCTTCACGTTATTATAGATTTCCTGTACCTGAAGTTTGATTTGATTTTCCACTTCAGCATATTTCACCTGTTGCTGTTTCTTTTCAATTTTAGCCTGCTGTATCCGGGCCTGATCCTGAAAGCCGTTAAACAGATTCCAGCGCAGGATTGCCGAAGCCATCCAGAAATCGTCCGAACTGGTAAATCGATATTCTTCTCCCTGAAAACCATAATCCAGTGCGGCGAAGACTGAAGGAAGAAAAGTGGATTGATTCAGTTTGATCCCTTTATTGGAAGCTTCAACTGACAATTCCATCAGCTTTAACTCCTCCCGCTGCCGAACGGCCAGTTGGAATGCCGCGGTCAAATCTCCTTCTTCTTTCAAAATAGGAAGATCTTCTTCGGACACTGTGATATCCTGATCCAGAGGCCGGGTAAGCAGAAAGTTAAAATAGGATTTTGCCAGCTCTTCTGACTTTTCGGCCTGGAGAATCTGCTGATCCAGCTCACTCAATTCCGCTTCCGAACGGTACACCACTTCTTTGGTCACCTTATCGTTTTCATAGAGTTTCCGGCTCACCCGCAGATTTTCCTCCAGTAATTGCCGGGTCTGCAACAGAAGCTTGTTGATCTGAATGGTCATCAGATACCGGAAATAAGCCGTCTTCACCTCCGATACAACCTGGCGGGTATATATGTGTTTATTGTTTTGTTCAACCTCAACCAGGGTGGATTTAATCTTATAGTTGTAAAATATCTGTGGTTCGAAGATGGGCTGTACGGCAGAGATTTTGGTTTCCTGTTCTTTCTCTCGCAGGAAGGGAATGACCTCGTTCTGAAGATTTCCCGGAAAAACCGGCTGCTGGAGCAATTGATTTAATGTTTGGTGGATCGGATTGACCAGATCACCCACCGGGAACTCGATTTCTCGGCCGCCGCCTGCCCGGGAATATCGGGCATTGATCCCGACGGAGGGCAGGAAAAGTCCCCGGGCTTCCTTGAGGGCAGCCAGGCTTTTCTCCAGGGAAAACTGTTGCTGCTTCAGGGCCAGATTATTTTGCAAAGCTTCATCCACATATTGAGTCAATACGGATTCACCGGCCTGTAAAAGTGAGGTGGTAAGTATCAGAAATATTGCCATAAATTTTATTCGCATACCTTGCTCCGCTTTTATCGGAAAAACATTTTTACCTAATCGTTTGAATTATCAGACTTCAACGCATGATACATCATGTTCATAAAGTCGGTCATTAATTCCTGCGGTTGGAAACTTTCCATGGTTTTAATATGCTGGGCTTCCCGGGCGACCAGTTGAATAATCCCGCTGCTCTGCCCCTGAAGCAGATAGGCGGTTTTAATCGGATCCAAATCCGTGCGGATGGTTCCATCCTTAATCCCGGTTTCAATGGCACTGGCAACCAGCAGCATCACTTTCTGGCCCAGGCGATGACATTCGGTGAGGGTGTCTCCTATGTTATCCATTTCCAGCTGCGATACTTCATAATGAAGGATAGTATTGAAATAATTGGCGTGGACCTGTGAGTAGCGATAGTAGGCCTCCCCGATCGCCCGAATCTGATCGATACCGGAGACAAATTGCTCAATGGCTTCTTCAAACATGTCCGCCAGGAGCGAAAGCGCCCGCTGAGTAATGGCCAGATAAAGCTCCTCCTTACTTTTAAAATAAAGGTAGAGCGTTCCTTTGCTCAATTCCGCTTGTTCGGCCACCTCATCCATAGTAGCCAGGTTTATCCCTTTGGAAAAAAAGACGGTTTCTGCTGCATTGATAATATCGTTGCGTCTTCGCTCTTTTTCCCGTTCTCTTCTTTCTGTAATTCCCATTTAAACACCTGCCAATGAATTATATGCATGTTTATATTATGACTAACGGTCATTTATTGGACGATAATATATGGTTTTATTTTTTACTTGTCAAGAATAAATTAGTGGTTTATTAAATAATTACAGGAAGTTAATAAAAAGAGGTGTATTGGAGTATAAAATATCCCCCATTCGTATTATTCACGGAATGGGGGAATTTATTATCAGACATTTTCTTCAGCATAGTCTTCGATGGGTGGACAGGCGCACACCAGGTTTCGGTCGCCATAGGTGTTATCCACTCGTCCCACCGGCGGCCAGAATTTATGCGTCCTTAAATAAGGCACCGGATAAGCCGCTTTTTCCCGGGAATAGGGATGAGGCCAGTCATTG
>CAZTXJ010000290.1:0-2698 GCA_964617285.1 uncultured Calditrichaceae bacterium
TCTACTACAACAGTATCAATATCTCTCAAGGATACTCAAACTCCGCCGCCTTCGTAATTTCCGGTACGGGAAATAATGTCAACATCCAAAATAATATATTTGCCAATCCGGTCGGGGGATATGCCTACTATGTACAATCAGCACAAGCAGTAGGCATATCAGATTATAATGATTATTTTACCCCAGGTACCTATATGGCCTACTGGAATGCAGCGGATATAACCGATCTCGCCGCATTACAAACGGCAAACAGCCAGGATGCCCATTCGATTTCAGCCAATCCGGGTTATTATTCCACCACTAATCTCCACGCCACTGCAGCAGCGGTAGACAGCGCTGCACTGCCACTCTCCCTGGTAACCGACGATATCGATGGCGAAATACGTGATGCCAATTACCCGGATATGGGTGCGGATGAATTTATTTTTGGAATTACCGGAATCAATAATGGCGGAATAACTCCCGGCATTGCGGAAATTCCGGACGTATTTATTCTTTATCAGAACTATCCCAATCCGTTTAACCCAACCACTCACATTCGCTATGGCATTCCGACTGCTTCGGAAGTGAATATCGAAGTTTACAACAGCCTGGGTCAGCGAGTTGCCGTGCTGGAAAATAATTACCAGAACGCCGGATACCATGTGGTGGATTTCGATGCATCCCGGTTCGCCAGTGGCATTTATTTTTACCGGATCAATGCTGGTAATTACAACAAAGTGATGAAAATGATGCTAATGAAGTAACATCTTCGTAACCAAAGAAGAGGAGATTTAATGCTCTCCTCTTCTTTATTTATATCTCTTCAAATAATAAATCACAGGAGAATGTCATGGTTATTTCATATAAAAATTTAACCGTTTTTTTCGTATTCACAATATCCCTGACCGTCTTTTCCCAGATTCCCAATCCGGGATTCGAACAATGGTCCGCCGGAAATCCCGATAACTGGTTCACCAGCAATCTTCCCCCATTCGGTGTTCCGATCACACAGGTTTCACCCGGCCGCAGCGGGTCCTGGGCTGCCAGGGGAGAAGTGATTACTACCACAACCGGAGATACTTTGATACCTCTGCTGTCTGCCGGTATAGCCGGGGGCGGTTTCCCGGTGACGGAAAAATACACCCAACTAAACGGATATTACAAATTTTCACCAATTGGAGATGATATTATTTTGATTGGTGTCCTAATGTACAAGGGAAACATTTCGGTGGGTAGTGGAACAAATTTGATCTCTGCTTTAGCGACCAATTTTACCACGTTTTCTGTACCAATTAGTTACAATTCCGGTGAGATACCGGATAAATGTATCATTCAAATCGCCATCACAAACTCCAATCCAATCTTTCATCCGGGATCCTATTTTATTATGGATGATCTTTCGCTTTCGAATCCCACCACTATTGGGGACCAATCTTTGGCGAGTATACCCGAAGCCTATGAAATGTTTCAAAACTATCCAAATCCATTCAATCCGGTGACCCATATTCGCTACGGTATTCCAACTGCTTCTGAAGTAAATATTGAGGTTTACAACAGCCTGGGTCAGCGAGTGGCCGTGCTGGAAAATGATTACCAGACTGCCGGATATCATGTGGTGGATTTTGATGCTGCCCGTTTCCCAAGTGGCATCTACTTTTACCGGATCGATGCCGGCAGTTTTCATAAAATGATGAAAATGATACTCATGAAGTAATATCTGATCCTTAGCACATAGACTATTTGGAAACTATATAACAGCAATGAATCAATAGAATGAACTTCTCTAAAAGAAAAATATTTGTTTTGAATTACCCAATTATATGAAGGAGATCCTATGTACTTAATTCGGGAAACATTTCAATGCAAACCCGGAATGGCCAAGGAGCTGGTGAAAAAATTCAAACAAACCATCCCATATATGAAAGAGCAAAATTTTAGGAATACAAAGGTTTTGACGGATGTGGCATCCAACTACTGGACAGTGGTGCTGGAATCGGAGGTGGAATCTCTGACAGATTTCGAAAGCGTTAAGGGTTTCACTTCTCTGCCGAAGGTCAGGGAAATCATGCAGGATTATATGACCCTGGTAGAGGGTGGAAAGAGAGAGATTTTTAATATCGAATAGCAGACCATTTTTCTGTTCTAATTAAAAAAGATCCAAACTGGAAGCTGCCAAAAAGTAATGAAGATACAATTGATGAAGTAAAAAAACATTCAGGGAGGTCGTCAATTTTAACAGCACTACCTGGGAAGTTTTCAAACAGTTAACTAAATATGTTATAAGTCCAGTATCAAGGTAAGTATATTCAAAATAATCTAGATTTATTATAGTTACTTTAAAGATTTCTGTTGTCGTGAGTGTTCACTGATAAAACAGGTATTTGTAATAAACATTAAAAAAGGATCATATTATGGTTTCAAGTATTCAAAAAGAAAAAGCCAAACTATTCCTGAAATATCATCAGAACAAAGAAATTCTGGTTCTGTTAAATTCGTGGGACATCGGAAGTTCCAAATTAATAGAAGCAAGTGGCTATAAAGCAATCGCAACAACGAGTATGGGAATAGCCGCCTCTTTAGGGTATCCTGACTGCCAGATAATTCAATTGTCGGAAATGATTGAAGTTATAACTGGAATCGTGAAGGCCGTGCAAGTTCCGGTAACTGTGGATATAGAAGCCGGATATGGAAATAATTTAAATGAAATAATTGATTC
>CAZTXJ010000291.1:0-2694 GCA_964617285.1 uncultured Calditrichaceae bacterium
CTTCTTCAAACCAGCGGATACTTCGTGCCACAATGGAATCCCGGTCTGCTTCATCCGGAATCTGTTCCAGGCCTAATCCAATATATACTACCTTGTAAATATCTGCAGAGGCACGGATTCCTGCAATTGCTGGATTAGTTCCTGTCCCATAAGTTAGAATTTTAGTGGCTTCCAAATTGAATGGTGCAATTTTATCATAAGATCTTTCATAAATATCACCGGCTACAAAATAAATACCATTAGTAATTGGATCACCTGCCACTCCGTTTACTAGGAACAGGTTTGAAGAATTGGCAACATAGGACGCATGTAAATAAGTATTGTAGAAGCTCTGGGCAAACTGACTCTGACCGTTTGCTTCAAAAATATCGCTGCCGATATCCTGACCGGCAATCAGGAGATTTCCTCCGGCATTGAAATAAGTTTCCAAAGCGGTCACCTCTTCAGGATAAAATGCTGGTACACTATTTCCGGGCGACCAGAAAATGGCATAAAAATTTGAAAGATCTACTCCCATTACATTCAGGGCGGTTCTTGATACAACTCCGTAAGTTCCAGAAAAAACATTATCAAGAGAAACAGTTGTAAAAGTTTCATAGTCACGATCACCAGCATCAATAACCAAAATATCAATCCCTGTTGTGGTCACATTCCTTAACAAAGTACTTCCAGATAAACCAGGATTATTTTTCGATTCAAAATGTACATTTGTCTTTCCATACCCATCAACTCCATTGGGATTGATAGTCACATAAATTAGAGTTGAATCACCCGAGGAAACCTGTACCGAATCAGTGTCATTCAAACTAAATGTACCATTTACTGTGGTATATTCTCCACTCCAACCCACAGGTCCATCGAGATCTAGACTTAAGTAATACATGTCTTCTGCAAGACCTTCGTTCCGAATGACCGCACTTAATTGCACTGGAGTCATATTATCTGCAATCACATCTGTCCCAATAGGTAGAATTGTGGCAACATAATCTGGTAAAAACTCCAGCATCGTGGACTGATATATTACCTTGCTTGGATCATCTTGTAAAAACGCCACAACCCGAATACTGTCAAGATTAACTGACTGTAAAAAAGCAGTGGTCGGGGTATATCCCAAACTAAGTTCTATGGAATCTCCCGGAGCAGGGATTGTAAAGCTAGTTCCATTTGCATCTGGCAACATTTTACGACAAACACTAAAAAAAACAGATTCTCCATTGCTCCCTGGCGGAGAAGGGTATATTACGGTTTTTTCAGTCAATGCTACTCTTAATTTTAAATTGTTGAAAGTTGTAACATCATTAGGATCTCGAATAAGTTTTGCACCAACTTCCAAATAATTACTTCCAAGTGCTACCTGAGAAAGGATTATTTTGAACGGGGCATATTCATAATTTCCAGAATTTACTGTGTTTACAAATTGAGTCTGACCAAGACTTTGATAATCAAAATATACGCTATTAATTACTGGCCACGGCACCCAAGTAACACCATAAAAAGTTCTTCTTGCCATGTTATCGGTAGAATTAAGTAGATACATTGGGTCATTAGCTGATGGCCAGTTAACATTATAAATAATATGAGAAATAAAGCCAGAATTTACAAGGTTTTGCGTAGTTGAGTTATACCAAGCATTATTTAATGTTGCACAGGGACCACATGAACAATTAGTAAACCTCTCAACAAGCGTTTTTTTATCATATGCATTGCCTTGAATTATTAATCCAAGAATCAAAGAAATGAATATTATTTTTTTCATAATAACTTTTCCTTTTCGTTTCATAAACTAATATTATCATTAATCTACTAATACTTGGTAAAAATGGACTATATTGACTCTGAGATGATTGTTTACTTAGTCAAAATCGTCACTTGAAAGATCTATTTTAGTAAAAACATCTTACCCATCATGACCACATTCTGGGTGCGCATTTCATAAAGATAAAGTCCGGATGACACCAGTCGTCCTTGATTATTTGTCCCATCCCAGATAACCTGATGGACCCCCGGATTCATTTTCTGGTCAAGAACTGTCTTCACAATTTGACCAACGATATTATATATGGTAATCACAGTTTGCTGGGATTGATGGCCGCCAATCTCAAATGGAATTTTTGTAACCGGATTGAATGGATTTGGAAAATTCTGATATAATTTATAATCTCTAAAAACCTGCAATTTTTTATTTTGAACTGATGTTACTCGGGTATTCGCAATAAATTTTTGAGCAAAATATTCACCAGGATTATTAATATTCTCAATTTTTATAATAGCATCCCCAATTGCCGGTATACTGTCCGTAATAAAATCAATAAACACATAATCGGTAGAATCAGGATCAATATTAAAATCATCAAATAAACCAGCAGTAAAATAAATTTGGCATCCATTATCATTTGTGCAAACACCCCCACTCCAATTCCCCGGAAGTGTTGCATTCATCACTGTCCATCTTAAATTTAAGACATTTGGAGTCATGTTTCTTACATATGTATGAAATTCAATAGTGCTGCTTGGAATACTATTTTTAATGGTATCTCCTACTTGCCAAATAAAAGACTGAGCAAATACATTTTTTATAATTACTAAAAAGATAAAAAATGAAAGATATCGTACCATTCTATTCATGCATTTTCTCCCGTAATTTTTACCAATTTACACTTTTTTACGAAATTTTCAAGATATTTTTTGTTTTTT
>CAZTXJ010000292.1:0-2657 GCA_964617285.1 uncultured Calditrichaceae bacterium
CGAAGAAAGCAATTGCCTGATTTGCCATAATGGAAATGTGGCTTCAGCGAATATTGAGACGCAATTCGCTAAATTGTATATTCACGATATTTTTGCTTATAATCAGATCCACGATCCCGAAGAACCGGCGGTTGTGCAAACACGCCACGTGGAATGTGAGGATTGCCATAATCCGCATGCCAGCCGGAATTTCCCGGCCAGTGCGCCCGATGCCAACGGATTTATTGAGGGTGTAAAAGGCGTGGATACCAATGGTAACGGAGTTGAAGCGATTCTATATGAATATGAATTGTGTTATCGTTGCCATGCGGATAGCCCGGATAAACCGGCCAGTCCCACCACCCGGCAAATTGAACAGAATAATGTCCGATTGGAATTCGATCCGGGGAATCCATCCTATCATCCGGTGGAAGGTCCCGGTCAGAATCCCAATTGCCCCAGCCTGATTCCCCCCTTAACCGAGACAAGCGTTATTTATTGTTCGGATTGTCATGCCAGTGATGGAAGTGGTTCACCGGTCGGACCCCATGGCTCAATCTATCCGCATATCTTAAAATTTCAGTATGAAACCGCAGATAATACGCCGGAATCCTATCAGAATTACCGGTTATGTTACGAGTGCCATAACCGGAACACCATTATCGATGGCGCGGGACAGTTTGCCCGTCGGGTCCATCGCCTGCATATCATTAGTGAGGATGTCCCCTGCAATGCCTGTCATGACCCCCATGGCATAAGCAGTTCTCAGGGGAATACCACAAATAATACGCACCTAATTAATTTCGATATTTCAATAGTATCTCCCGATCCGCAGACCGGCAGACTGGAATTTGTCGATTTGGGTAATTATTCCGGTCAATGCTACTTGCGATGTCATGGAGAAAATCATAGCCCGGAATCCTACTAACCCGGCATAGGTTGGAATGATGAGTACAAAAATTGAAAGGAAATCACCTCATTAAATATGATCTAAAAGTATTCATAAAAACTTTCATTTTTATAAGGAGGAATTATGAAAACAGTATTTAGTCTCAACCTGGTTTTTCTTTTTCTGATGACGGTTGTAACGTCCGGATCGGGACAGACCATCGTAGGATCCGCCCATGATTTTTCCTCGGCCTCATGGAATACCACCGGTCAGATTTGCATTGTCTGTCATGGTCCGCACAATACGGATGTGACGGTTCAGGATGCACCTCTATGGAATCATCAACTTACCGTGGCGACTTTTACCCCTTACAGCAGTGCCAGTATGAATGCTACGGTTGGTCAACCGGATGCTTCCTCCAAGCTGTGTCTGAGCTGTCACGATGGTACGGTGGCGGTTGATAATTTTGGCGGAAATGCCTCCGGCACGTTTTTTCTGACCGGTTCCACCCTTATCGGCACTGATTTAAGCGACGACCACCCGGTTTCCTTTACCTACGATGCTGCCCTGGCTCTGGCAGATGGAGGATTAGCGGACCCGACCATTACCAATTCCGGGCTCGGTGGAACCATCGATCAGGATTTGCTGATCGGGCATAAGGTCCAGTGTGCCTCCTGCCATGATGTGCATAATTCCAGCGGAATTGATAATCTGCTTATAAAATCGAATGCACAAAGTGGACTGTGCTTAACCTGCCATACTTTGTAGATTTTATCAGTTTTGTGATAAGAAGATTGTATCCATGTCGGTACGATCCCATTTCACAATTTGTTGGAGAAAGTTAATGATATTTAAAAAAATTGGATTGACCCCTTTTCTGATCTCTTTTGTTTTTCTGGCTCTGGCTTATGCGGATAAAAACGGGCCAGCGAATCCGGAGGAATCCATATTTTTTCCGGCACCGCCGGATACCCCCAGAATCCAGTACTTGACCCGTATCAGCACTTCAACCGATATTACCGGAAAGCGTTCGGGAATTCTGAAATATATTCTGGGTGAAGAAGAAAGCAAGCCTATCATCAAACCCTATGGCATTGCAGTGCGTCGAGGCAAAATATACATCTGTGATACGATATTGGGCGGTCTTGAAATTATTGATCTGGAGAAAAAAACCTTCGACTATTTTGTCCCGCGGGGACAGGGGCAGTTGAAAAAACCGATAAATTGTGCGGTTGATGAAAACGGATACCTGTATGTGGCTGATTCGGAACGGGGTCAGATCGTTGTTTTTGATGATCAGAATAAATATGTAGCCAGTATCGGTCGTCCGGAGAATTCCAGGCCAACTGATGTGGCTGTTTTGAAAGATAAAATTTATGTCTGTAATTTGTCCACAAGGAAGATAGAGAGTTACCAAAAATCGTCAATGTCACGGATTGCTTCGTTTCCCGAATCTTCCACACAGGATCCGGGTTATCTTTTTTCTCCCACAAATTTATTTGTTACAGAGAATAAAATCTATGTCAGTGATCTGGGTGATTTTAAAATCAAAATCTACAATTTGGCTGGGGAATATTTATCATCCATCGGAGGCTTCGGAAAAAATATTGGCCAATTTGTCCGGCCAAAGGGCATTGCGGTAGATCGGGACGAGAATCTGTACGTCACTGACGCCGGTTTCGAGAACACTCAGATTTTTAATTCTGACGGGGATTTACTGATGTTTTTCGGAGGCAGCTATAAAGGTCCGGGTAATATGTGGTTGCCGGCCAAGGTGGCTGTTGATTAC
>CAZTXJ010000293.1:0-2603 GCA_964617285.1 uncultured Calditrichaceae bacterium
ATTTCGTAGGGCGTCATGCCCTCTTCCCGGATGGGCACTTTATCCAGATCGATCACCATACCACTCTTTCCTTTGGCGCTCATCTCAGTGGTGCTGCAGGTAATCCCGGCTGCGCCCATATCCTGGATGCCGATCAGAATATTCTCCCGGATCATCTCCAGACTGGCTTCCAGCAGCAGTTTTTCGGTAAAAGGATCGCCTACCTGGACGTTTGGACGCCGCTCTTCCGAAGCTTCAGTCAGCTCTTCCGAGGCGAAGGTAGCCCCGTGGATCCCATCTCTGCCGGTTCTCGATCCGATCACAAAAACCGGATTTCCCTCACCTTTGGCGATGGCCGAGGCTGTCTGATTATGCTTCACTACGCCGACCGTCATGGCATTGACCAGCGGATTGCCGCTGTAACACTCCTCAAAGTATATCTCCCCGGAGATGGTGGGCACACCCAGACAATTTCCGTAGTCAGCTATCCCGCGCACTACTCCATCCAGCAGATAGCGATTGCGGGCTTTATCCAGTTTACCAAAGCGCAGGGAATCCAGGGCTGCAATCGGTCTGGCGCCCATGGTAAAAATATCCCGCATGATGCCACCGACTCCGGTGGCCGCTCCCTGATATGGCTCCACGGCCGAGGGGTGGTTATGACTCTCTATCTTAAAGCAGACCGCCATTCCATCTCCGATATCCACCAGACCGGCATTTTCCTCGCCGGCTCCGACCAGCAATCGTCCGCCGCTGCGGGGTAATTTCTTTAATTCGGCGATGGAATTTTTATAGGAGCAGTGCTCACTCCACATCACCGAGAAAATTCCCAGTTCGGTAAAGGAGGGAGTTCTGCCTAAAATTTCGATAATTTTCTGATATTCTTCTTCATTCAAACCGTGCTGGATGGCCAGTTCCAGCGTCACTTCAGGTTCCACCATCAATTGCTCCTTCAGATTAACAGCTGGAATTATAATGAATAATCAATTTCTGTGCAAGAAATGGAAAAGAAAGATTTGGGAGTTTTTATCTAATTCTCCTAATTAACCAGTCAAAATATGGGAGTATGATTTCAGACAAGATTCGTATAAATCTTGGTATGGTAGTTTGGTGGCATATACAGTGATTGCGATCCCGCAGCTGCCATGAAAAGTGGTCACTTTGTGACGGAAGTGGTAATCCCAGCATGTTTGGCATTACCCAAGGAGGGATAGACCAATAAAACAGAAGGAGATTGCCACATTCCTGACATTCGTCAGGAATTCGCAATGACTGGTTTTGGTCATGCCCGATTGAATTTGGGCATCCAGGCCCAGTGATGGTATAAATAGATACCCGCTTACTGCATGCGGGTATGACAGCAAGGAGGGTTTGTCTTTGCGATCCCGCAGCTGCGGGTGAAGCAATCTCCGCAAGAATAAATAACCCATGGAGGGGAGCAATTGTTAACCGCGGAATGAGATCGTCGCGCTGCGCTCGTGATGACTCTTCCTTCGACAAAAATTAACTTTAGAGGCATCACAGGAAAATAAAAACAGTTTGTATCTTTACCACCTCTTTTTTAATATGGGCAAACATCTTATACTTAACAGGAATTTATGGATAAAAAAAGCAAATTTAAGGACGAAGGTGAAGCGCTGGAAAAACTGGCCGAAGCCAATCGTCAGATAGATCAGGAAATAAAGAAAGTCATCATCGGTCAGCAGGATATTATCGATCAGTTGCTGATATCCCTCTTTTCCCGCGGCCATTGTCTGATCGTGGGTGTGCCCGGTCTGGCCAAAACCCTGCTCATCAGCACCCTGGCCCAGGTGCTGGACCTGAAATTCAGCCGCATCCAGTTTACCCCGGACCTGATGCCCTCAGATATTACCGGCACGGAAATCATTGAAGAAGAAAAAGGCAGCGGCATAAAATCTTTCCGTTTTATCAAAGGGCCGGTGTTTGCCAATATCGTACTGGCGGATGAAATCAACCGGACGCCCCCAAAAACCCAGTCGGCCCTGCTGGAAGCCATGCAGGAACACAAAGTGACTGCCGCCGGTGAAACACATTCATTGCAGGAGCCATTTTTTGTCCTGGCCACCCAGAATCCGATCGAGCAGGAAGGAACCTATCCACTTCCCGAGGCCCAGTTGGACCGCTTCATGTTTAACCTGTGGATCAATTATCCCAGTGAGACGGAAGAGATCTCCATCGTCAAGTCCACCACCAGCGATTATCTGCCCCAGTTGAAAAAGGTGATGGCGGCGGATGATATCTGGATCTTTCAGGAAGCCATCCGGAAAATGCCGGTGGCGGACAATGTGATTGAATATGCCGTCAAACTGGTGGGACTCACCCGTCCGGAAAATCCGAAATCACCGAAGTATATCAAAGACTGGATTAACTGGGGCGCCGGACCCAGGGCTTCCCAATACCTGATCCTGGGTGCAAAAACCCGGGCCGCCCTGCAGGGCCGATTTACCCCGGAAATCGATGACGTAAAAATTGGCGCTATCCCGGTACTGAGACACCGTCTGGTTACAAATTTCAATGCTGAAGCCGAAGGTGTGAATACCCTTCAGATCGTTGAAAAACTTCTCCACGAGGTGAGTAATCCCTGAAATGGGATTTTAATTATA
>CAZTXJ010000294.1:0-2600 GCA_964617285.1 uncultured Calditrichaceae bacterium
AGAAACAGCATCACATCCAGGTTGAAATTAAGGCGGTTACCTATCACCAGATGAGGATTGAACAGAAAGGAAATTTGCTCAAAACCATGGTGGTTTTTGATATATAAATTTAGTCAAATTAAATCTCCTGTTTGGAGGTGATTTTTTATGCATCTCAGTGGTTATGAAATTGAACCCATCAACGACTATCTCTGGGAAATCCCGGTACAGGGTGGCATGAAGGTGCCCGGCCGGATTTACTCTTCCCGGAAAATGCTGGAAAAATACCTGCAGAATGACGAAAGTGTGAAGCAGGTGGTCAACGTTGCATACCTGCCGGGGATTCAGAAATACAGTCTGGCTATGCCGGATATTCACTGGGGGTATGGATTCCCGATCGGTGGTGTAGCCGCCACTGATATACAGGAAGGAGTTGTTTCTCCCGGTGGTGTGGGTTACGATATCAATTGTGGCGTCCGGTTGATCCGGACCAATCTTACCCATGAAATGATTGAGAAAAGATTGCAGAAACTGGTAGAGAGCCTTTTCCGGGATATCCCCACCGGTGTGGGTTCCTCCGGAGCTATCCACAAACTGTCCAATAAGGAGATCCGGCAAATTCTGGTTAAAGGAGCCGGCTGGGCGGTGGAAAATGGTTATGGTGATGAAACCGATCTGCATTTCACCGAAGAAAACGGCTGTCTGGCCGGGGCGGATCCGGATGTGTTAAGTCCCCGGGCGTTGGAGCGGGGCCGGGATCAGGCCGGTACGCTGGGATCGGGAAACCATTTTCTGGAAATACAGGTGGTAGATGAAATCTATGATGAAGCGGTTGCCGAAGTTTTCGGATTGTTTAAAGGGCAGATTACCGCCAGCATTCATACCGGCTCAAGGGGTCTGGGTTACCAGGTCTGTGACGATTACCTGAAAATTCTGGTAAAAGCCATTCCCAAGTATGGCATCTCATTGCCGGACAAACAACTGGCCTGTGCACCCATTCAATCTCAGGAAGGTCAAGATTACCTGGCCGCCATGGCGGCAGCAGCCAATTTTGCCTGGAATAACCGGCAAACCATTATGGCTCTGGCCCAGAAGAGTTTTATGCACACACTCAATATCTCACCCTCAGAACTGGGATTTCAGTTGATTTATGATGTGTGCCATAACGTGGCAAAGATTGAAGAACATCAGATTGACGGGAAAACAAAAAAGGTGTGTGTCCATCGGAAGGGTGCCACCCGGGCCTTTCCGCCAAAAAGTGACAAAATCCCCAAGCCATATCAGGGCGTCGGACAACCGGTGCTGGTGCCTGGGGATATGGGCCGCTATTCTTTTGTTGCAGTCGGTACTGAGCAGGCAATGACCGACACCTTTGGCAGCACCTGTCACGGGGCGGGACGGGTGCAGAGCCGGCATCAGGCCTTAAAAACCGGCAAGGGAAGGGATCTGATTGGCGAGCTCAAGAAACAGGGGATCATTATCCAGGCCAAAGGTTACAAGACCATCGCCGAGGAAATGCCTTATGCCTATAAAGATGTGGCAGATGTGGTAGAAGTAATGCACAAAGCCGGGATCAGCCGGAAGGTTGTCCGGTTGCGGCCACTCGGGGTTATAAAAGGTTAGTCTGCCCATGCCAGAGCACTCCTTCCAACACCGGTTAGAATTCCGGGGCTATTTAGCGGTGGAAAAGTTTATCAATTCTCTGCCGGATACAGCCCTGCCCGGAGTCGCCCGGTCTATTGCCTTTCTGGTATATTATATCATCGGAGTTCGGAAAAAGGTGGCCCTGGAAAGTCTGAAATTGGCTTTTCCGGATAGACCCGATAGATGGTATAAGCGTACAGCTTACTTTTCCTATCTCCATTTTTCTATGGTTATCCTGGAATTCATGAGCATGAATAAATGGTCTCACCGGAAATTAGCGGAGCGGATGCGAAATGTTGACATTGATAAATTCATCAAATCGGTGCGCACCGGCAAAGGGGCAATTGTCGTATCAGGCCATTTTGGAAACTGGGAAATCGGGATAGGATACCTTCATCTGAAAAATGTCCGATCTTCGGTAATCCAGCAAAGACAGAAAAACCGGCTGGTGAATGATAAGATGAAATCGCTGCGTGAGAAATGGGGTATGGAAATTATTCTTCCCCGGGGAGCGGTGCAAAATTGTTTACACGCGCTTGAACGAAAACGGATGATTGCTATTTTAGGGGATCAGGATGCCGGAGAGCGGGGGATAGTCGTTCCCTTTCTGGGACAGCCATCCTCCACCCATATTGGCGGGGCCATGATCCATCTGAAATCTGGTGTTCCGCTTTTCCTTGGTGCCTGTACAAGGGTCAATGCCCACAAATTTGATTTTGTTATTGAACCCATTATCACAGATGGATCAAAGCGCATAACCGAAGCCCGCTTAAAGGAGGTCATCGAAAAGTATTCTCTGGCCATGGAAAAGCATATCCGGAAACATCCCGAGCAATATTTCTGGCTGCACCGGCGCTGGAAATCGCAAAATCAGGTTTAGCCGATTAACAGCTATTTAAGAGACCCGTTAACCGGTTCAGGGTGAAAATTTATACGATCTGGTAGGTTTTGTCATGCTGTCCCGCACCTGCGGGATC
>CAZTXJ010000295.1:0-2593 GCA_964617285.1 uncultured Calditrichaceae bacterium
AGTACCATTCTAACCCTGTTTATTATTCCTATCATTTATATTGTTTTCGAGCGGATTGGCGATAAAGTGAAGGTCTGGATTGGACAGATGTAATCAGAATCAATTTAAAAATTTCTTTTTATTTGGCGGTTAGTTTTCCAATCCGGGCAGATATTGACAATTTGCCCGGATTTTTGTATTATTGGAAAAAGAGAATAAAAACACCTAATTGGCGATTGAGATGCATAGGATATTTACTTCAATAATTTCAAGGACTAATTGTTTTCCGTGGATGAGGGGAGGTTCACTATAACATCCTGGTAAAATTGCATTATCAAGAAAAGAATCTTCTGAAAAACTTGTGTATATCAGGTATGTCATTCCGAATTCATTTCGGAATCTCTCTTTGTTTTTAGACTCTGATCCCGCACCTGCGGGACAGAGTGACAAATTTAAATTCCGGTTTGTTTTTCAGAAGTCCCTTAAATACCAAGTATAAAGCGGAGGTTAATATGAGTAAATGGCTACCAAAGTTCCTTTACCTTCCATTAATGATTTTCAGTGTATCATTTCCCGGCACACTACCAGCCCAACCCTTTTCCCAGTACCAACTGCAGCCGGAACAGTATTTCTACGACGTCCATTACTACGATATTAATCTGGATGTGAATATCACCTCCGGATTTATCCAGGGGTATACCGGAATTGCGGGAGAAATTGTTCAAAATAATACCCAGCAGATCGTCCTCAATTTTTACAGCAATATGACCGTGGATTCCATTATTAGCCAGGGTCAAAACCTGACCTTTAATCATCCCAATAATCTGCTTGAGGTGAATCTACCCACTCCACTTAACGTGGGAGAAAATTTCGCCATTACCATCTTCTACAAGGGAAATCCGGTCACCGCCGGCGCCTATTCTTCCGGCCTGAACTTTACTACCTACAATAGTCAGCGATTGGTCTACAGTTTGAATTGGCCCTATTTTGCCTGCACCTATGTTCCCTGCAAAGATCATCCCTCGGATAAAGCGGATTCGGTTCGTCTGGCCATAACCGCACCCAATACCCACAGCGTTGCCAGCACCGGAATTTTAACTGCGGTAAATACGCTTCCCGGAAATAAAAATCAATATATCTGGGAGAGTCACTATCCCCTGGTGCCCTATAATTTTTGCATCAACATTTATCCCTTTGATATCGTGCAGTCGTCATACAACTCGCCGGTTTCCGGAACCATCCCGCTGGAATATTACCTGTTCCCGGTGCATTCCGCCGCTGCCCAGGCCATTCTCAATACGACCGTCCCCAAAATCCATGAGGCTTTTGAGAGCCATTTTGGGGCCTTCCCATTTGCCGCTGAAAAATACGGCATTTGCGAACTATCCATGTCCGGATTCGGAATGGAACACCAGACCCTTTTGACCATGGACTACAGCTTCTTTTTCGATATCGAGCTTCCCCACGAAAGTGCCCATGAATATTTTGGGAATATGATCTCCATTGCCGACTGGGGACACATCTGGTTAAGCGAGGGATTTGCCACCTATCTCCAGGCCATTTACCGGGAATACTGGGAAGGTGCCGCCGGTTACCAGCAGGAAATTGCCGCTCATATGGCCGGATCGGGTAATGATGCCATTTACGTGACTGAACCGTGGGATCCGCAAAAACTGATCCCGCTGGCTATTGTTTACCGGAAAGCCTCGGTAGTGCTGCACATGCTGCGCTATGTGATGGGCGATAGTCTGTTTTTTGAGATGATGTACGACTATGCTACCAATTCTCCTTTCCGCTTCAAAAATATCGATACCGAACAATTTTGCACCTTCTGTGAAGGGTACTATGGCAGTGATCTGAACTGGTTCTTCGACCAGTGGATTTATCATGATGGGAAAATGGCGGCTGAGTACTATTATTACTGGAACACGAGTGCCGATTCCCTGATGTTTATGGCCCACAGCATTCCATCCTTCACAGGCAGTACAACCTATCATGCCATGCCGGTGCCGATCGAATTTTCCACTTCAGGAGACCAGTTCCGGGATACACTGTGGATAGACTCTCTGAATACCTTTAAAAAATATCCTTTCAACGATACCACAAATTTCAGTGTTCAGATTGATCCCGAGGTTAAAGTGTTAAAAGGACCGTTCACTTTCCTGGATCATCCCCATTTAACTTCAGCCTATCTCGATCCCCAGCAAAATATTATCGTGACGGAATGGCAGGCATTTTTTGATTATCCCGATTACCGGCTTTTTACCTGGAAAAAGGATTCCAGCGGAAACTATCTGCTACAGGATTCTACCGCGGTTTCCGGTCTGACCTATTCTTTTACCCCGGCTGAAGCGGGAACTTATCGTCTGGCGGTAAGGGGGATTAAGGATGGCCGTACCACCAATCTTTCCAACACCATGGAGGTAAACTACACCCAGTTCGGCCTCGCACCGAAAATTTTGGTTATCGATGAAACCCGCAATGGAAACGGGACCCACATGCTGCTGCCCACCGATCTGGCAGTGGATGCTTTTTACGATTCAATTCTGGCAGGATACACCCATCAGCAGCTGGATATCATTTCCGAAGACCGTGCGCCGACCGTGCTGGATTT
>CAZTXJ010000296.1:0-2549 GCA_964617285.1 uncultured Calditrichaceae bacterium
AAAATTTCTCGCCAACCCACCTTCAAAATGATCCAAAATTGCTATTCTTTGAACCAATCGTGGTAGATTTGCGACTCGGCCATGTTTATATATATGGTACAATTTTACTATTTAAACAAGATTTGGAGGTGTTATCATGAGTCTTAAGATAGATTGGTTGTTAATTGGAGCATTATTGACAGCCATGGTAATGTTTGGTTGTGGGAAGGAAACCGAATCCGCCCAGGTCAGTGCAGGCAAGCATCTGTATCTGGATATGCACAAAAATCTGGAAGGTTTAACCGCAAAGGCAGTGGCAGATGCCCATAAGAAGGATCTGGAGGTAGAGGGTAAGTACGGGGTTAAATACCTAAAATACTGGTACAATAAAGACGAAGGTACGGTGTATTGTCTCTCCGAAGCTCCCAGCAAGGAGGCGGCAATTGCTGTTCACCGCGAAGCCCATGGTATGGTACCGGACGAGATTATTGAAGTGAATCAGGGAGAATAAAGAGGCGAATCAACAGAATATTGAAGCGCATTATCTTTCAAATTAAGTGTTAGGGTACTCAATATCCATGAGTATACTAACCTAATTCACTCAACGTATCATTCACAATATGGAGGTATCATCATGTTTTTATATAAAGAGGTTCACCGGGGAGTGCGACGAGCCGCCCCTGTTTTTCTATCAGTTGTGGTGTTGCTGTTTCTGTTTGGTTGTCAATCTGATGCACCGATTTCTCCCGTTCAGAAAATACAGGGAGAATCCAGCTTAAGCAAGTCAACCCTGACGCTCGAGTCTGGATTTGGCCGGACGCTGTTAAAGGAATTGGCCACCGCTCGCAGTGCAACTGCAGTATACCATAATCTGGACAGTGCCATGGCCGCCGGTTATGGTAATATCAATTATTTCGTTCCGGGCATGGGAGATCATTATGTTAATTTTGCCCTAGTCGATGCTAATTTCGAGATCGATAAGCCTGAAGCCCTGGTTTTTAATTCAATGGGTAATAGTGGTCACCAAAAACTGGTGGCCGTCGAATACCTGGTGGCGACTCCCGGACCACAAGCCGGGGGGACACCACCGGAAGGCTTTACCGGCGAGATGGATGAATGGGAATGGAACGATGTCGGTAATTTCTGGACACTGCATGCCTGGATCTGGCTGCATAATAAAGATGGTATGTTTGCGGAACTTAATCCGGCGCTACTGCCCTAATGGTAAGCTGGTGTAGGTTACTCAGTAAACGTCTTAATATCGGGAAGCCTTTCCACCCGGGAAGGCTTCTTCGAATTTAAAGCTTAAAAGAAAACACAAAACGGGAAGGTAAAAATTTGCTATTTCTGAGAAATGGACTTATCTTCCATTCGCATAGCAAAATAGATTGTTTGAATATCAACATTTCAAATAGATCGGGATGTAATTCCCTTTCCTGAAGATTGAAAGGAGAAAACGATGCCTATTTTTATGGATCGTCATGATTCCCCGGGTATCACTGAAATTGAGGCCGCCGAGGCACACAAAAAAGATATCAAAATCCAGCACAAATTTAAGTGTAATGCCTTTACCTACTGGTTTGATGCCGAAAGGGGAAATGTATTTTGTCTGATCGAGGCGCCGGATGAGGAAGCGGTGGTCATGTGGCATAATGAGGCCCATGGCGACATACCCAATCAAATTATAAAGGTGAAATTTGATATCGTGGAAGCTTTTTTGGGCAGAATCAAAGATCCGGAGGCGAAGGATGAGATCGAACTGCTAAAGTTGATCGGCCCGGCTTTTCGGGTAATAATGTTTACGGACTTAAAGGACACAGCCCTGTTAAAATCAAAACTGGGAAATACCAAAAGTATTGAGCTTTTAAAACTCTGCAACGAGTCGATTAAAAAGGCAATTGAGCAACACGAAGGTCGGGAAGCGGAATATACCGGAGACTCCATCATGGCTTCTTTTATTTCAACGAACAAAGCTGTAAAATGCGCTCTTGATATACAAAAGCATTTCAGGGTACAGAATCGCCAAAACTCCTGTCCAAAAGTAGGGGTGGCTATTGGTTTAAGTGCGGGTAATCCGGTTACCGATAACGATGACTTTTTTGGAGATGCCATTCCTTTTGCCAAACGATTGGCATATGTGGCAAATGAGGGTCAGATATTTATGTCTTCTGTGGTTCGGGATCACTATAAAAAAGAAAAACTTGAGTTTATTCCGGAAGAAATGACAATCAGGGCTTTAAATCCAATGGAGGATAAATTCCTGGACCGTTTGATGGATATTGCGGAAAAGGCATGGAATCGTCCGGGATTCAAAGTAGATGATTTTAACAGCGAGATGGGTTTAAGTAAATCCCAGCTTTATCGGTATACCACTGCGCTGACCGGATATTCGCCCTCAGAATTCCTGAAAGAATATAAGTTAAAAAAGGCCCTGGAATTAATCGAGAGGCAGCAGGATAATATCGCTCAAATTGCGTTGGAGACCGGGTTCAATAATCCCTCTTATTTTTCCAAATGCTTTTACCAGCGATTCGGTATCTTGCCCCGGGATTTTGCCCACAGTGTTGCCT
>CAZTXJ010000297.1:0-2545 GCA_964617285.1 uncultured Calditrichaceae bacterium
GATTCCTCCGGGAAGTTCCTCAATTATCTTGCCCCCGTTTATTTGCTCAATCTTCTGGTCAAAAATTCTGAATTCAAAATCTGAAGTCGATCCGCTCTTTCCCTCCAGGACAACCTCATAAAGGTTATCGATCAACCGGCTGCGAATAATCCGATATCCAGCTGAACCTTCACCCACTTTTGGATGAGAGATTTTTGGTACCATGCCAACTCCTTTAATATGAGCAATCCGGATCTGATGCTCACCGGTTATTTGTATCTCCACCGGAATTTGCAGTAGTCCCCGTTTAATATTCCAGGGTTTATCTATCTCTCGTCCATCTACCTGCAGAGATTTTATTTCCATTCCCTCAGAAATTTCCGGTCGAAAATTCAAATAAACAGGACCTCCTTGCGTTAAGTGTAAGGTATACGTTGTTTCATTCTCACTTTGGATTTTACCCATACTAATAATTGACTTACCCACTTTTAACTTTTCCACTAACACCGAATCCCAATGAATCGGTATCCGGGGTGCAAGGCTAGCTTCTTTCTCAGGAGCATTGGGCTCCCACCCTACCATTCCATGAATCCCCGGGTGAAGAATATTGGTTTCGGACCAGCATTGATGGGGGCAGACACCGGAAGGTTCATATTTGGCACCGTTCATAACCTCCTCCACAAATCCCAAAGCCCAGTGTTTTTTTATCAGAATATTGTCAATAATATGGGAGAAACCCTGCGCAGAATTTCCATAAGTATACTCACCTAGTGAGGTCCACCCGGTAAACAATGGCCATACACTGCCATAATGATAACCATGGGGATTAAACAGCGGCGATTCAGAGCTAAGAATCCGGACACCCCAATCGGTGGAAAATCCGTTTGAAGCATAGGTTTCCAGCATTCTCTGAACCTTTTGCTCATCCAATAGATTATAGTACATGCCAACTGCCGGCAGTACGGTTGGCTCCGGATTATAACTGCCATCCGGCATCTTACCATAATAGTAAAAACCACTTTTGTCATTCCAAAAATCGTTGTTAATAATATGAATGACATCCGAATAATCATTTTCATATTTTCGAGCCTGGCTAATATCGCCTATTTGGTCGGCCAGGTACGCAGCATCCTTAAGCGTCTGTGCCCAGAGTGCTGCCAAATACAAGGTAGTATGTGCACCCCAAAGCTTTCCACCCTCTACCCAGCCATGTCCCACATTGGTATTTTCAATCAACCCATCCTGATCTGTATCGGTGGAATATAGAAATGACATGGCTTTCTGAATATGGCTCCAGCTCTCCCGGATAAAATCAATATCACCGGAAGCACGCAGATAATGAGCGGCAAGTATGATGTAAAGCGGTGTGGCATCCGCGGCATCGTAATGGACAACACCACTGGTCGAGATTTCGTGGAATATTTTCCCAACCAGATTCTGATACTTCTGTAAGAAGACCAGTTGCTGGCGAACACTGTTAAAATCACCGTAATTGTCGATGGCAAAACCAGACCATTCCGAATCCCGACCAAAATACCATGCATAACCGGGTCTGCCACTAATTTTGTGTCTGCCATTCCATCCGCGCGCAGTGGTAGAGTAGCCGGCAACAAGTGCTGTTCCTAAATCGGGAGTGTTTACCCAGAACCGGTCAGTACCGATAATGGCCCACTTCCAGAGTTGATTAAATTCCTTATCCGGTGAGGTAATTGTCAGACTATTTTCCAGTAAATTTTTGTAATGTGAAAAAGCCTCATCGTATATAGTTTGAGGGTTGCCCAATAATTTCCGGTAATTTTGTAGGGCGTCGCTTTGCCCGAGGTTAGAACCGGAAATGGCAATATTTAATTTTCCTTCACTTTCAGAATTTAACTCATATTCGAGTGCAGCATATACCTGGTTCAGATCTGTTTTTTTTCCGGAAAATCCCTCCTGTGTAAAATCTATATCTTCAAACTGACCGTACAGTAACTGGGTTGGATTTTTATCAGCTCCGATTACCGCATATAAATCACCAGCCGAATCTTTGAGGTGAAAGGCTTGCAAAGCTTCATCATAAGCATACCATACATCACCAATCGCATATTCATCATAAGGCCACATCCATCTCAGATCGCTGCGAAATTTGACAATAATCTTAATAGGTTGAGCAGCATCCATATCATAGTGGATAATACCACCCGCATCATCTAACGAAGGTAACAATACTTCACGCAATTGACCGAAGGGGGTGGTATATTGGCGGATAAAAGATTCGGGTCTTACTTCTATTTTTACAGGCAAATCGTTAAGCCAGATTACCTTTCCTTTATTTATAATCCCCGCCCTATAATCCCGAAGCGGACGAAAGGGATGTACCCAGAATTCATCAATCCCCCCCTTTTCCTTGCCCATGATCAACGCCCTGCGTCCCTCAACATCATAGTAGTCATTATTAGAATTCTCACGGGTGAGAAGCATATCCGGCAGATTCGTTATTTTCAAACTACGATTTTTATCTAACTCGATGGGCTCAGTAGCTATCTCAAACTTCTTCGGTTGATTTTCATACTTATTCCAATAGGTT
>CAZTXJ010000298.1:0-2534 GCA_964617285.1 uncultured Calditrichaceae bacterium
ACCAGCGGAGCCAGCAGGATAAATTTATATGGATTTGAAATTACGGATGATTTCATGTTCAAATTTAATGTTGACTATTTTTCATTGCTGCAGCAAAACTGAGTCCAATAACTTGCCTACAAAAGAAATGAAAACAACGGGGTTCACTCTTTTTTCAATTGTCCCCGGTAAAAGAGCTTGCCATCTCCAAAATTTCCGGAAATAAAAAGTTTACCTTGCAGTCCATTCCCGAAAACCATCTGTCCTTCCACATCCCCGCCAGATTTAACCTGTCCCGTGTAGCTTAAATTTCCATTTACGGCAGACTTATTAACTGAGCCGCTGAATTCACCATAGGCAATCCATTCCTCGTCGAACGTTCCTGGTGTTGATCCGCATGGACCTTCCACCAGAATGCGATAATCAATCTCCAGGTTGCCAGTCAAGGTCCCGGAAATAGCATAGGATTGTTTAAGGTCTACAATACAGCTTTGACCTGCTCCAATCCGCACCGGTGTCTCAGAAGGTGGCCCGGCTGGAATAAATATGCCGGAAACCTCATTTTCCTCAACGGACACTACTGGACGACTTGTAAGATGCTGGCTCCCGCCTTCCAGGGCAACGAGCAGTCCAACAATTACAACTATATAATAACCGTGGATTGTATTCCGTATCATTATGTCTCCTTCAGAATACTAGATGTCGTGATTTAATGAATCTTTCTAGATGGTTTACCCTGAAGCATTTCAGGACTTAGGTAAATTTTCTGATTAACTGGGCTATTCTACTCGTACAATATCTTTTGAATAACCTCGACCGGAAAGGGGTCCCCATGAGCCGGATAAATCGTCTTTGCTCCCCGTTCAATCACCTTCTTCCAGTTTCTCTTCACTTCTTCAATATCATCGGCAAATATAGGCAGTCCCGGTTTTAGTCGAAACGGGAGATTGTTGTGGGCCAGACATCCCACAAATGCATCTCCGGATTCCAATAAAACACTTACCGAACCGCTGGTGTGTCCGGGCGTGAATACAATACTGCCGTTGATGCCAAATTCGTGCAGGGGATAGTCAGAATTATCCAAGACAATATCGGCTTTTTGTCCCGGAAACTTAAACAATACTTTGGTAACCGGATTGAGGATAAATCTTAATGAACGTCCCCAGGCAGTTGTGCCGGTTGGAAAATGATGGAGTGCCTTTTCAAAAGTTTCCCGGTCATTTTCATGAATTGCGATTTTCGCCCCGGTCAGCGACTTTATGTCCCCGGCAGATCCCACATGGTCAAAATCCCCGTGGGTTAAAACAATTAATCGGATATCCTCGGGACGGATGGATATGCTCCCGATAAACTTCTGAAAAGCTTTCAATTTCTTCGGTGGACCGCCATCAATCATAATCACCCCTTCCTCCCGGATCAGGTAACACCGGTTAATACCGAATCGAACCGGATAAATTTGGGTTGACATTGTTTTTATCTCCTTACAGGTTTCCTGATTTGAGATTGACAACAAAGTCTAATTCGAATAAACAGATCTCCGTTTATTATTTTCTGGCGTTTTGTATCAGCTGGGTCATTTTTTAATCACGATCCATTAGTATTATTCTCAAAATGTTTTACCAATGTATTAAAGGCCAATTTCCATGCTTTCTCTTGCCATATGCGTGCTTCTTCCCATTCAGAAGAACTTCGCCAACCCGAATGAATCAAATGGACTTCTGTGTTACTTGCCTTTGGAATAAAGAAGACCACCACATGAGTTAACGGATCCGAGGTATTGGCAAAATGTTTAAATTGTTTTGGGCTGCGCCATTCAAAAGAGAGAAATTTGTTTTTCTCAATAGCTGTGATTTTGCATCCCAAGGTGCTATTGTTAGCTTTATCCTCGGGTTCCCAAAACAGTTCGAATTTTCCTCCAATAACAGGTTCAACCTCTGCTAAAACTGTAAGCCAAGATTCAAGAAGATGACTATTGGTAAACATATCGAAAGCCTTATCGGGCGGAGTATGTAAAAAGACAGAAAGGTGTATAATTTTATCCATGTGATATCCAGTTTAAGAATGTTGAATGTTCTCAACTCATGGCGCGACCGTGGCTGGCGAAGCACTCTAATAGGCAACGGATTATGGAACCTGCCAGAGTCCCTGTTCAATTCCACCGAACATGTAGATCGCAATTATTCCTCGTCCGGGAATTTCCATTGGCTCGAGAGTGATTTTCGCTCCCAATTGTGCTGTTTCTCGGGTGGCTGCTTCAATATCGTTTACTCGGAGATATGTACGCACGATAGGCTTCTCTTCCTCATGCATCGGGGCGCGGATACCGCAGAGTGATCCGTCAGGAAGAGTCGCAAGGAAAGAATTTCCCAATTCGGGGCCCGTCGCATGAAAGTGCCATCCATATGCCTTACCGTACAACTGACACGCCGCATCCACGTCCGGTGTTACGATTTCAAGATAGTAAATCGTGTGTTCGGGGACTGCCATTTGAATAACTCCTCTGTTTCTTGTTGTGTTGTAATGATGACTTACAGAACCATCGACTGCTGCCTAAC
>CAZTXJ010000299.1:0-2527 GCA_964617285.1 uncultured Calditrichaceae bacterium
CCTCTCATGGTATGCCAGTCAGCCGGATTAACACTCGCAGCATGGATTTTTACAAGAATCTCATTATCCCCGGGAACAGGTTTTTCTATCTCGCGGAGTTGAAGAACATCCGGTGGGCCGTACTTTTCATAGACAATTGCTTTCATGTAAATTTTAACCAGTTTTTTAAGTTAACCTTTTCTTTCCGATATTATTGCAGTAATTACCAGACCGAGACCTAATCCCATAAAAATAGATCCAACAAAGGCTAGTGGATTTCCCGGAAGGAAAAAAAATCCTACACCTAAACCAATGATCAAACTCCCACCAACTGCCCAGGTGCTCCGGTCCTCTTTTTTAGTGATTTTTTCTGTCACATCTGCCTCCTTTTTGCTTAACTGAATCCATTGCAACTATGCGAATCTTTTTAGTTCTGGTCATCCGGTATAAAAGTAATAACCACATTTCCTTTTTTATGTCCCTGATCCACATAGCGGTATGCCTCGGTGATTTGTTCCAGGGGATATTGTCGGTCTATCACTGGTTTTAACTTTCCGGCCCGGAGCAGTTTCCGGATAAAAAGCAGATCCTTAGCCCTCTCTGCTGCAGGTCTCAGACCAGTAAAAGCAATAACTGCCTTTTTCTTTGATTTGGAAGTGAACAGCATCTTAAAAAGAATACCGAATCCGATAAATGTGGTAAGGTATATCCCTGGCTTCTTCAGTGAGCCTTTGCAGCGGGAAAATGAACTTTTTCCAACAGTATCAAAAATAATATCATAGGTCTCACCACTTTGGGTAAAATCCTGTTTGGTATAATCGATAACCTTATCAGCTCCAAGCGATTTTACCAGTTCGACATTGGTGGTACTGCATACCCCGGTCACTTCCGCCCCATAATATTTGGCCAGCTGAACGGCAAAAGTGCCCACCGATCCCGATGCACCCAGGATAAGCGCCTTCTGACCGCTTTGAATTTTCCCATTATCCCGCAGGAAGGGTAAGGCAGTTAATGCAGCATATGGTATAGATGATGCCTGAATATACGACATTCCGTCGGGTATCATTGCCAGGGGTTCATCTCCTCGCAAACAGAGGTATTCAGCGTGGGTGCTGCTGGTAATGCTGCTGTCTCCGAAAACTTTATCCCCAGATTTAAATTGCTGTATATCTTTACCCACTGATTCGACTTCACCGGCAAATTCAGTACCCAGGATATTAGATTTTGGCTTCAGGATTCCAGTCGCCATCCGGGCAAAAAAATTCTTTCCCTTTCGAAAGATCGAATCAACTGTGCTTACCGTGGTGGCATGCACCTTTATCAGAACTTCATTATCCTTGGGAATGGGTTTCTCCACCTCTTTGATCTGAATGACCTCTGGCGGTCCGTATTTGGTATATATAGCTGCTTTCATATGCAGAACCTTCCTTTTTCGGTTGATGATAATTTAAAAATTATCTAAAGCATTATTACCTTCTTCCGATGTGCGTCCTTAATCTTCTCCGGTTTTTCATCCTATTCTGCAAAAATTTAAATTATTACATCATTTACTTCTTAAACCCCCATTTTATCATTACGAGACATTGATGTCTAGGTCCGTCTAAAGCCGGACACGCAATCTCCCTGCTACTGATTTGATCCCAGGCATGGGATTATATGTTAGAAAACTTTTAGGGATTGCTTCGTCGTTTTAACTCCTCGCAATGACGCATATTTTGCTAATTTTCATATTTTAATAAAAACTAATGGCGCAAAATTTATGATTGTTAAAATCAATTTTCGGATATTATTTCCGGTATCTTCCCGCCTTTCCAGATCAGCCAGAAGGTGAAGGACAGTTCCCCAATAATCCCGGGCACGACCACAATCAGCATAAATATGGTTTGGTAATCGGAATAGTTTGATAAAAGAAAATTGGCAAAACTGTCTATCAGATAGCCAAAAGCGGCGATGATCAGCAAAACCCCCAGAATTTTGGGGATGTAGTCGGATTTTATAATCAGGTAACCCAGCAGAAGCAGATGAAAACCAAAGAAAATCAATCCGATAAGCCAGGTATGGTTAAATGCAGCAAGCGCTAACATTACCTGGGCATGTAACTGACCTGGTTCGAATACGGTCAGATAATCCGCTCCGCTGACCATTTGCAAAACGTCAAAAAGATGATACAGGGCAATACCAAATATGGTGGCGTTCACCAGTCTGAACCAGCCTGCAAACAGGGATACATCCCGGTTGACTGGTTTCAACAGGAGGTAGAGCAACCAGGCCAGCAGCAGATCGAACATAACCATGATGACGAAGCAAAGAATACCGAGACGAAACAATCCCTGTGCTGCCATAATATTACCGGTAGTGGCCGCAGCATCTCCCGGAACAATCATGTTATGCAGAACAAAAAAGTTAGCGAATATCCCGCTGATAAAGATGATCAGGTATCCGAATCCCGCCATTCTGGCTGTCCGGCCCAGGGATAGATCGGGGACAATGTTACTCACTAAAGTGTCTCCTGAATTAATATAACTTAATTGAATTGCCTCTCATCAAT
>CAZTXJ010000300.1:0-2523 GCA_964617285.1 uncultured Calditrichaceae bacterium
ACCGGGTTTTGCAGTTCGGCGTCCATAACCCCATACTGTTTGCTCCATTCAATTTCGAAATTCCGGATAACGGTAATGCTGATACCGGGCACCTTATAATAGGCCATCCGGTCTGCCAGTTTAAAGGACGGCTCACCCTGGATGAGGACAACCGGCAATAATCCGTTTTCAACTTGGCTGATAAGTGAATCCTGGGGTTGTGCAAAGCTGCTGAGTTGAAAAACAATCAGAATTAAAATGAACATCGGATAAAATTTTCTGGTAAAGGTTTCAGGCATTGATATCTCCCGGGATAGGTTCAATTCCAAACTTAATATGCAAAAACGTCCTAATTTTTAAAAAGAATTTTTAATTGTATTATGCTTGCAAAATATCGCTGGTGTTAAAACACCAGTCTAGAGCTGATAGTGAGTCTCTTAACCCCTGGTTGGAAATCCCCGAATAAATTTCTCTTGGCAGCTTGGCTGAACATTGCGCCAAATTCTTTTTCCAAAATGGTATTTTACTAAGTTTTTCATATTGGATAGTTATCTATACTTCTTTAAATATTTCGTTATATTCTCTTTCGATTTCCATTATTTCTTTTTCTGATAATTTGGCAAATTCTTTCCTCCTGGCTCTTTCGGATAATCGTCCATTATTTTGTTCAAGGAACCTGACGAGCAGTGCCACAGTCCGATCAGGCATCTCAAAACGGTCATCCAGATATCGCTTCATCTCATCATATTTAATCAAATAATTCACCTCTTGTGGTATGATATTTTTGATGGTGTCTTCTACACAATCATAAAGAAATTCTGCCTGTTTAGTGGCATCAAAATATCGGTAGTAATCACCCGTCTCGTTCAGGACTTCCACATTGTGGTTCGGTGTTGGTTTCCAATTAATGAAATCGAGTAATGGATGGGAGTAGGATTCTAAAACCTTGCGATACTCATCTATCCGATCCAGAATGGCTGCTGAAACCGGAAAGATCATTCCTTGTTGTGAAAAATTCTTTGCTGCCAAAATATGATGGATCAGGTAACGGTGAATCCGGCCATTACCATCCTCAAAGGGGTGAATAAAGACGAACCCAAAGGCGATCACGGCGGCCGCCAGAACGGCATCAAACTCAGTATTTTCCAATAATGCATTCGTGTTGATCAAACCATCGATCAATGCTTCCACGTCTTGCCACCGGGCTGAGATATGTTCGGGGAGGGGCTCTCCGCTGGTCCGGTCATGTTCGCCGACAAAGCCACCCGTTTGGCGAAACCCCATTTTGGTAAAGCGGGTGTTTTCTATGATAATTTGCTGCAGACGTAGTAATTCGCTCGTACTCAGAGGATTACTACCAGCCTGACCGATGGCCTTACCCCATCTGGCTGCCCGATTACTTCCCGGATTTTCCCCTTCGATAGTAAAAGAAGCTTGCGAATCCTTAAGCAGCAAAAAAGCTGAAGCCCGTTGCAAAACGTCTTTATGGATCGTTTTCAGATAAGAACTTTTTTCATCCGGGAGGTTGCCTGAAATGTACTTTTCCAGTTTAGTTGTTTTGTAGATGAGGGGACAGAAATCGATCGTGCCAGGTAAATTATTAATGATTCGATGACGTGAGGAACGCGTCCCTTTGATGGCATATTGTCTTTTCTCATCAATCAGGGGAACAAAATTCTTTATCGCCATATCCGGGATATCCAGACGCTCATCCATGAGCCATTCATACAAAAACCAGATTTTGCGGGTGTATAGCCCGGTAGGTTCAATCTGCACAAGTGTTTCAATTTCGCTTTTACTTAGTTTGTTAAAAAGGAATTTGCAGACCAATAAATTAATACCCTCATATTTAAGGGCAAAAACAAGATGTTTATAAAGAGTATCCTCCGGTTGATATTTGGGTGTAAACACCACCCAGCCTTCTTTTTCATAACGCCTGTTTTTGCTACTAATCAAAGCAAGTGTATTAGGGAGCGGTACAGGGAGCGCAAAGGTCTCAATGATAGCTCCATAACCAACCAGGAGTCCAGTCTCCGGTGCGATTCGCCCATGAAAAACAGTTATTTTTCGTGAAAAATGGGTATTATTCATGCATCTCCATGAAAAATAGTTAACATAATATAACGTAAAAACGGGTAGATTCCATGAAAAATTGGTTAAATTTATCGTTTATTATAATAAATGAGTACCACTTGGCTTGAGCCTTATAATTCTCAAACAGGCAGGCGGCTTGAGACAGATGGGCATAAAACGTCAAATATTGTCTTTGCGAGCCAGGGACGGCGAAGCAATCTCCACGTTTGAGAGGATCCCAGGGAGAGATTATGCTAATAGTACAAGAAGGAGATTGCCACATTCCTGGCTTGCGCCAGGAATTCGCAATGACTTAGCTTGAAAGTCTTTGCGATCCCGCTCCTTCGGGCTTGCGATAACTGGTATAGACTGTCATTACGATCCCGCAGCTGCGGGAGAAGTAATCCCCGCGTGTGATAAGTAACCCCCATGGAGAGTTTAACACAAATCATGAGGTAGCTTTAGGGGATC
>CAZTXJ010000301.1:0-2494 GCA_964617285.1 uncultured Calditrichaceae bacterium
AGAATCCCTTGTTATTATTGAGCTTTGAGATTCCGATCCCGCAAGGGGCGGGACGGAATGACAGAAGTTGGACTTTTTAGAGTGAACTCAAGAATACTTACTTTTTGAAACATGAACATACTGGGAATTTCCGCATTTTATCATGATAGCGCTGCTGCCCTTATCCGGGACGGCGAAATTATTGCCGCTGCCCAGGAGGAACGGTTCACCCGCATCAAACATGATTATCGTTTTCCGGAGAATGCGATCAAATTCTGTCTGGACTATGCCTCACTAAAGCCGGATGAATTGGATTATGTGGCTTTCTACGATAAACCTTTTTTGAAATTTGAAAGAATTCTGGAAACCTACCTGCAGTATGCACCCATTGGGATTCGGTCGTTTATCAAGGCAATGCCATTATGGATCAAGAAAAAAGTGTGGATGAAATCCCTCATCCAGGATGCTTTGGGCGATTTTAAAGGTCCGATCCTTTTTCCTCAACATCATTTATCGCATGCTGCATCTGCATTTTTCCCTTCCCCCTTTCCGGAATCAGCCATCATCACCACCGATGGCGTAGGGGAGTGGACCACCACCAGCATCGGAGTCGGAAAAGAAAACAATTTAGAATTGCTCAAGGAAATTAAATTTCCCCATTCGCTGGGAATGCTTTATTCCGCCTTTACTTACTATACCGGTTTTAAGGTGAACTCGGGCGAATACAAAGTGATGGGTCTTGCTCCTTACGGTGAGCCCAAATATGTCCAGTTAATTCTGGAAAACATTCTGGATTTGAAAGATGATGGTTCATTTCAGCTGAATATGAAATATTTTAATTTTGCCGCTGGATTAACCATGACCAATGATCGTTTTCACAAATTGTTTGGTGGCCCGCCCCGTCGAAGGGAATCCCTGCTCACCCAAAAGGAGATGGATCTAGCCCGTTCTGTTCAGGAAGTGACGGAAATGGCCTTGCTCAATATGGCCAGGTATGTCAAGAAAGAGACCGGGAAAAAGAATCTCTGTCTGGCCGGGGGTGTTGCCTTAAATTGTGTGGCCAATGGAAAAATATTGCGTGAAGGCCTATTTGACAATATCTGGATCCAACCGGCTGCCGGAGATGCCGGTGGCGCATTGGGAGCTGCCCTGGCGGTGTGGTATCAGTACCTGGGATTTTCTCGCACTGTGAACGGGAATCTTGATTTTCAAAAGGGATCGTACCTGGGACCGGAATACAGGGATGGTGAAATCCGGAAGTATCTTGAGAGCCAAAAGATTCCATTCAGGGAATTAGAAAGAGATGAAATAATAAAACTCACCGCAGAATTACTCTCCCAGGAGAATGTGATCGGTTGGTTCCGTGGACGGATGGAATTTGGACCTCGGGCGCTGGGAACCAGAAGTATTCTGGGCGATGCCGGATCACCCAAAATGCAGAAAAAGCTGAATCTCAAAATAAAATTCAGGGAATCTTTCCGACCTTTTGCACCTTCGGTTTTGGCGGAAGATGTGTCGGATTATTTTGAATTAGACCGGCCAAGCCCCTATATGTTGTTAGTGGCAGAAGTAAAAAAAGAATTGCAGCATCAGATGACTGAGGAAGAACTCAAATTGTTCGGAATTGATAAATTGAATATCGCACGTTCGACCATTCCGGCGGTTACTCATGTGGATTATTCTGCCCGTATTCAGACCGTTCATAAAGAAACCAATCCAGATTACTGGGAGCTGATTAAAAAATTCCAGGAGTTAACCGGATATCCGGTAATCGTGAACACCTCCTTTAATGTGCGGGGAGAACCGATCGTCTGTACACCGGAGGATGCGTACCGGTGTTTCATGCGCACCGAAATGGATTATCTGGTGCTGGGTAATTTCCTGCTTGATAAATCAGGTCAACCGGCATTCGCTGATGAAAAAGAGTGGCAAAAAGAATACGAGCTTGATTAAGGTTGAAAATGGATAAGTCAAAATTCAATGATAAAAGAGAATGGCGGAAATTCGGGATTGCCCTGGCAGTGTTGTTGTTCATCATATCTGCCGTGCAATATTTTAAACAGATAGAGCTCTATTCCTATTTTCTCGTGGCCAGCGTTCTTTTTTTACTCTCCGCTCTGGTTTTACCGATTCTCATTAAACCGGTATTTATAGTATTCTCGTATATCGGTTTCGGAATGGGCTGGGTGATGACCAGGATTATTCTGTTCATTTTATTTTATCTTTTTATCACCCCAATTAGTATATTGGCAAGGAAATTTGGAAACAGGTTTTTGGATCTTAGATTCGACCGATCGAAAGAAAGCTATTGGTTACCGGTGAAAGATAATAAAAATAATCGGGAGAACTTTGAGAAACAGTTTTAGTAAGATGGTTAATTGAGAGAATTCAGGGGAAATAAATTGAGCAAATTAGTCATTATTAAAGAATTTTGGGACTTTATCAAAGTCAGGAAAAAATGGTGGCTGGCACCGATTGTATTCATTCTGATATTGCTTGGGGCGCTTATTGTATT
>CAZTXJ010000302.1:0-2487 GCA_964617285.1 uncultured Calditrichaceae bacterium
ATGCTCTTTCCTTTTTTATAAACAATATTTGATCCATCAGCAGAAAGTTTAAATTCATCAATCTGTTCAATAACAGGCCGTTGTTCCCGTTCCTCGAAGGAGAAATAGTTAAGATCTCTGGGACCAAGTTCACGGAATTCAAACCGGTTATAATCGCCTTCATCGGCGTTCAGATAAAAAACCCCGGAATCATTCACGGCCAGATTACGATAATTTCCCCGGTCCAAGGGGAAGGCCTGGATACGTTGTGCCAGACCATCAAAATCAATATTCTTTTTAATAATTGAGGTTCTTGAAGAAGATGCAGTTCGGGGTAATTCTGATTTTACCTCATTATCCTGGTAAGGAAACAGGGGTTCACCGTCTTTGTGGAGCATTAGGCTGTATATTCCGGCAACCTTTTTGTAAACCATTTGCCATTCAAAATCGCCAAAAGTTGGATCGAACCGGCGATTGGAGATAAACAACAGGTATTGCCCATCCCGGGTAAATACCGGTTGAAAATCATTAAATAAACCATCACTTACCGCATGGATTTTCCCCGACTCGAGTTCATAAATATGAAGTTGGAATACCAGATTTGCATTCATTTTTGAATAGGCCAGACAGCGGCTGTCCGGAGACCAGGTAAAATCATATATTTGTTTCAGGTTCAGGGAAACATCCGGTACCTGATAATCTGATTTATCTACTTTTACAACTTTTTTACTTACCACATCCAGATAATACAGGCTCAGTGTTTGATCCGCAAAGGCAATTTTTTTACTATCGGGAGACCAGCGCAGGGTGTGACGATATCCTTCCTTATAATTGGTCAGACGGACAGCTTCACTTTGGCCGGATTGATCGATCAGATAAATATCATACTCGCCGCTCTTATCCGAGAGATAGGCAATGGTTTTACCATCCGGGGACCAGGCCGGATCTCTATCCCGGGCACCGGAAGAATTGGTCAGGTCCCGTGTGGCACCATGCTCCCGGGGAACGGTATAAATTTCTCCCCGCGCGTCAATGGCTACCCGCTCGCCGTCCGGGGAACAATCAAAGCTGGTTATAAATTTCTTTACATCCTTCAGGTATGGTCGGGTTGCCGGCGTATCCGTTTTAATCTCGATGGGAATCTGACGACTCTGGCCTGTACTGGTATCCAGCACCCACAGCGATCCCCCCAGTTCAAAGATAATCTGATTACCATAAAAGCTGGGTCGGCGGACATCATGATCTGTAAAGTGAGTGATTTGAGAAATATTGGTATTATTGAGATCGTAAGCATAGATATTGAGCACTCCATCCCGGTCCGAACTGAAATAAATTTTATCCCCGATCCACATGGGATAGCGGTCAGTAAACTTTGATTGGATGATCTCTTTGTCAACCATTTTCTGAAAATCAAACAGGTAAATATTCTGGGCTTCCCCACCCTGATAGCGTTTCCAGGTAGCGCTTTCCCGCGAGAGACGATTATAGGCAATCTTTTGTCCGTCAGGAGAGAAACTTCCCAAAGCTGCCTCGTGCAGAATCAATTCTTCCAAACCCGAACCATCGGGTGAGATCAGAAAGAGTTTGTCAAAACGGTTAAAACTGTTCCGTCGGGATCTGAATAATATCTTGTTTTTGGTCGCATCCCAGCCTACCACATTATCTGAGGCAGGATGGTAGGTGACCCGGGTAATATCGCCTCCGTAGATATTCATCACATAAACATCCGGATTGCCATCGTATTCCCCGGTAAAAGCAATCATGGAACCATCCGGAGAGATTTTAGGGTAGATTTCTTCTCCTTCGTTGATGGTAAGGCGAGTCGCAATTCCGCCGGTGACCGGCACCGACCAGATATCCTCTCCGTAAACAAACACCACCAGGTTGTCATGAATATCAGGATATCGCAAAAGTGCATGACTTTCGGTATCGGAAGCAAATCCGGGAGAGAAAGTTAAAAACAGGAAAACGATAATTAATAGAATAATAAAGTTGTTTTTTGATGAGATAGTACCATAGCGATTCATGGGATGACTCCTTTTGCTAAAATGGTTAATCAAGCAATACTGAAATTCATCATTTTTGTTACCAGGAAATTTATAATATTTGGGAAATGGTAAAAAGCTCAGGTTTATTTAGCTTATCAAATTTACAAAATTGTAGAATCATTGCCTGAAGAAATAATTCCGAAAGCTAATCAAGTTTTAAGGAAAGTCTGAAATGATACAGAATGAAAGTATTACGCCTAATTTGCTCCAAAAAAACCGCTGAATTCTGTTCTTGAATTCAGCGGTTAGCCTGTTTTTAGAATAGACCATGAAGTACTCATGGTTTTCTGGAACAATATTAAAGAATATTTAAATAAAAATCAACAAATCTTTAAAACCGAAAAAGTTGAACCATAATAATATTGGTTTTTTATTTTCTAAAAATTTACAGCTACCAAACATAAACTTGACAAATCTTACATTATTTGGTATTTTTCAATGTCTCGTACGCTAAGTTGCC
>CAZTXJ010000303.1:0-2482 GCA_964617285.1 uncultured Calditrichaceae bacterium
GAAGTAGGCATGCTGGTAACCGGGAGCACCCGGCTGTTTACCCTGGGGCAATTGGAAAATGTCCGGGTTAAGGTGGTGTTGACGGACCGGATGCTCAATTATATTAAGGAAGGCCAGCGGGTGGAGATCGTAAATGAGCACTCACCGACAGGAATCATCGAGGCGAAATTATCCCGCATCTCTCCCTTTCTGAATCCAATTTCCCACAGCACTGAGGCGGAGATAGACCTGGCCAATCCGGACCGGGCGCTCAAATCCGGTATGTTTGTTACGGTGGACGTTTTTTATGGTGAGAGCGAACAGGCAACCCTGGTGCCGCTAAGCGCCCTATACGAAAATCCGAACAGCGGAGTAACCGGGATTTACGTCACTGAGGCGACATTTGACCGCGAGCTGGTGGCCAGCGGTCAGACAGATCAGACCATGGCGCTCAGCGATCCGGTGGATTTTCAATTTGTACCGGTGGAGGTGATTGCCAAAGGGCGCATGGAAGCCGGAATCCGGGGTGTGGATGAGGGCAAATGGGTGATTACCCTGGGGCAAAATCTTTTGGGGGGAGAGGAAGGAAAAGCCAGAGTTCGTCCGGTGAAACGGCTGTGGGTGGAAAAACTGCAGCTGTTGCAGCGGGAGGATCTGATGGAGGGATTGGTAAAGAAACAACAAGAGGTTGCAAGCGATACTGCTTCAACCGGGTTTAAAAATAGTATGGCAGAATAAATATGACAATTACACAATTATCCGTTAAACGCCCCATTGCGACGACGATGGTCTTTTTGATCATCATTGTTCTGGGCATCATGGGATTTCGTTTTTTGCCGGTGGATTTGCTCCCGCAGATCGAATATCCCATGCTCACCGTCCGGACTAATTATCCCAATGTCGGTCCGGAAGAAATAGAGAAGATAATTACCGACCGGGTGGAAAATGCCATAGCCGGTGTACCGAACCTGGAAGAGGTTCGCTCCCGCTCCGAGGAGGGGCAAAGCCGGGTGACCATGCAATTTACCCAGGGGACGAATATCGATGAGGCGGCTAATGACGTCCGGGCGGCCCTGGACCGCATTCGGGATGATTTTCCCCCGGAGGTGGAATCTCCCCGGCTGTGGAAGTTCGATCCGGATAATTTCCCGGTGGTCATTCTGGGCGCCCGCTCGCCCCGCGGTATGGCAGAGCTGACCCGGATTCTGGAACGGGAAATCTCCCAGCAATTCGAGCAAATCCCTGGCGCAGGTTCGGTGGATGTATGGGGCGGGGTGTATCGCGAAATTCAGGTTAGGTTAAAACGGGACCGTCTGGCCTCCAGCCAGCTTTCCGCCAATGATGTCCGGGCGGCATTAATCCGGGAAAATGTAACTCTCCCGGCCGGTGATATGCGGGATGGGATCAGCGATATGTATGTCCGCACCAAAGGTGAATATCAATCGATTGATGAAATTGGCAATACCATTATCACGATGGTGGATGGTAAGCCCATCCGGGTGAATGATGTGGCGGAAGTGGTGGATGGTTTCCAGGATGTGAACCGGCTGGTTCAGGTGGATGGCCTGCCCATGGTCCGGCTGGGTATTCGCAAACAATCCGGTGCCAACACGGTGGAAGTGGCCCGTGAGGCCCGCAAGGTGATGGAGAAAATTAACCAGGAACGGGATGATTTGCAGCTGATGATGATTATCGACCAGAGTGAATTTATCCAGAATTCCATCAATAACGTGAAAAACTCTGCCCTCTGGGGTGGTTTGCTGGCTATCTTTATCCTCTATCTGTTTTTGCGGAATGGATCAACCACCTTCATCATTGCCCTCTCGATTCCCATTTCCATCATTGCCACCTTTGGTTTGCTGTATTTTAACCACCTTACCCTGAACCAGATGAGTTTTGGTGGTCTGGCACTTGGCATCGGTTTGATTGTGGATAATGCGATTGTAGTACTGGAAAATATTGTCCGGCTGCGGGAACAGGGAGAGGGGGCGGAAGAAAGTGCATTGACCGGAACCCGCCAGGTGGCCGGCGCCATTATTGCCTCGACTTTAACCACGGTGGTCATCTTCCTGCCGGTGGTTTTCATGCAGACGGTTTCCGGAATGCTGTTTAAGGAACTGGCCCTGGTGGTTGTTTTTGCTTTAATGTGCTCGCTGCTGGTGGCGCTGACCCTGGTGCCCATGCTGGGCAGTCGCTTCCTGCGCTTCAGAAATGACAATAAAAATGGCAAGGGAGGAAAACCGCATCGGTTAAGATGGTTATTGCGGCTGGAAGAAGGTTATACACATTTGTTGGAAAAGGCACTGCGACATCGAAGGATGGTATTTGCTGTTACCGGAGTTTTGTTGCTGATCACCTTTCTGCTCTGGCCGTTAATCCCGGTGGAACTGGCCCCACAGACCGATGCCGATGAGATCAGTGTGGATCTGGAGATGGCCCAGGGGACCAATATTGCGGTGGTGAATGAATATTTGCATGAACTGGAACGCATCGTCCGCAGCAC
>CAZTXJ010000304.1:0-2464 GCA_964617285.1 uncultured Calditrichaceae bacterium
CCCCGTCCGGCGGTCATTTCCACCGCATCCACCCAGTTCTGAAAATCATGCTGCCGGTTTATCCAGGTCAGGGATTTATCGTAGGGGGATTCCAGACCATATTCTACAGTGATATAGTAATCCCGGGCCAGTTGCTCCAGATAGGCAATCTTTTCTTGGTCGATACAGTCGGACCGCGTTCCAATGGCCAGACCTGCCACCCTGGGATGGGACAGGACCTGCTCGAATAAAACCTGAAGGCGTTTCAGCGGGGCATAGGTGTTACTGTATGCCTGGAAATAAACGATAAAACGATCCACCTTGTACCGTCGGCTGAGAAAAGAAATTCCGGTCTCAATCTGATCCGGTATGGACATTTCGGTGGTATTGTATGTCTGTTTAAAGCTTTCGTTGTTGCAATAGATGCAGCCGCCATACCCTTTGCTGCCATCCCGGTTGGGACAGGTAAATCCGGCATCTACCGTTACTTTTTGCAAACGGGTACCAAATGTCTGTCGCAGATAGTCCACATAGGCATTATAAGGTCTACTGGTGCCCCAGGGATATTTGGGATTTTCCTTACTCCGTTTTCGGGTGGTTACCGATTGTTGTAAAACGTCGTTCTTCACTTCTTCTCCATAACGGATTTCTAATATAAACATCAAAGTTAAATTAATCAACGGGAAGCAGTAATTATATCACCCCTACGGGGTTTTAATTTTTTGAACCTTCACAATTCTATAAATATTACATCCCTGCGGGATTTGGGAGAACCTGAGGTGTGGTTAACAAGGATAATATCGATTATCAATCTGCCCAGTTATAATATGCAGCATAAACACAGCAAAACAAAAGTCCGGAGGACTGACATGTTTGTAGATCATCAAGCAATCCTATAAATAAAACCCGGTACGGGTGAAATGCCTCTTGATCACAATGAGCCACATGCAAAACATTCCGAAAAAATTCCCATTACCGTCATTTCCGGAATCTGCATTATATTTTATCTGGATATGGTCAAACGTCTTTTCAGAATCAAATATTATTTATTCTTGATTTTTTCTCTGTCTCTCAGCGGGCAGGCCCAGGAAAGTCAGCCATTTTCGGTATCCATTCCCCGGGTGGTCCTCAAGGATATTCAATTTCATATCAATGTTACTCCTTCTGTTGGCTTTATATCCAACAATGCCAACCGGAAAGTTTTATGTACCATTCAGAATGCGCAGAATAACCAAATAGTATACTCGGATTCCATCCTGATTCACACAGCTGAAGAAAGAGAAATCAGGATCGGCAATATTTCCCTGGCAACAAACGGACGACCCAACCTGATTGTGTCATTGGACAATATATCCCGGGAAGTTTCCACCCGGGTGCTGCCCTCATTTTTCAGTATTCTGCCACCGCTCCTGGCTATACTTTTGGCGCTTATCACCCGGCAGGTGATTGTCGCCCTGTTTTTTGGCATCTGGTTGGGAATAACTTTTATCTACGATTTTAATCCACTTATCGGATTTTTGCATACCCTGGATGAATACATCGTGAATGCTTTGGCTTCCCCGGATCGTATTTCTATTCTTATTTTCAGCCTGGTACTGGGTGGAATGGTGGGCGTCATTACCCGCTCCGGCGGGACCCAGGGTATTGTGGAAAAGCTGCGTCACTATGCCAAAAACGCCCGGCTGGGACAGCTGGCTACCTGGGCAATGGGGGTGCTCATTTTCTTCGACGATTATGCCAATACTCTGATCGTGGGAAATACCATGAGACCACTGGCGGATAAACTGCGGATCAGCCGGGAAAAGCTCTCCTATCTGGTCGACTCCACTGCCGCCCCGGTCGCCAATATTGCCATCATCTCTACCTGGATTGGTTATGAAATCAGCCTGATTAATCAATCCTTCACCGGCCTGGGAGTGACCGATAATGCTTATATCACCTTTATCAAAACCATTCCCTATAACTTTTATCCGGTTTATGCCCTGGTCTTCGGATTTTTAATTGCCTACCTGATGCGGGATTTTGGCAGCATGTACCGGGCGGAAATGCGTGCCAGACACACCGGGGCACTTTTACGGGAAGGTGCTATGCCGCTGGCCGACCTGACCGATCCGGATGTGGTTGCCGATGAAAAAACACCGTTACGCTGGTATAATGCGTTTATTCCGATTGGCGTGGTGATCCTGGCAGTCTCCCTGGGTCTGGTTTATACCGGCTATCAAAGTCTTTCGGATAATGGAATCTCTCTCGCCGGAAACAGCTGGATTCATCAGATCAGCCTGATAGTGGGAAACGCGGATTCCTTTGCCGTGCTGATGTGGGCTTCTTTTCTGGGATCGATCGCAGCCATTCTTTTAGCCGTTTTTCAGCGGATCCTGTCCCTGCAGCAGGCGATGGACGCCTGGGTAAAAGGGATACGCTCGATGATCATGGCCGCCATCATTCTGACCAGCGCCTGGGCGATCGGAACCATCTGTCAGGATCT
>CAZTXJ010000305.1:0-2442 GCA_964617285.1 uncultured Calditrichaceae bacterium
TCTGTAAAACATCCCCGACCCTTCCGCTATCAGGGTGAACCTCTAATGGAATATAGGTTTTTGGATTTTGATTGTTTTCCGGATTGGGTATCGGGGCATAATCTTTTTCACAATGAATTAAAAATATCGAAAGCAGTGCTAGGTAGAATAGGATTTTCATCATTGAGATGAAGTTATGTTTTGAGTGAGACTTTTGTAGTTAACAACATGTCACCTTAAGCCAGAAAACCTTAAAGTTCCGGATAAAAGGCATAATATCCATATTCATTTTTTTCGATAATAAAGCCAACTTTATATAACAAATTATTTCCCTTCCGCATTCTTTTTGCGCTTCCTTTCATGCTCACTAAGCAATATTTTTCTTAAACGAATGGATTTTGGGGTTACCTCAACATATTCATCTTCTGCAATATATTCCATTGCTTCTTCCAATGAGAACTTTACAGCTGGAGCTATCGACGCCTTTTCGTCTGAACCTGCAGCCCTCATATTAGACAGTTTTTTGGTCTTTATCACATTTACTACCAGATCATCATACCTGGTACTCTCTCCTATCACTTGACCTGCATATATTTCTTCATTTGGTTCAATGAAGAATCTACCCCTGTCTTGCAGTTTATCAATTGAATAAGCAATAGATGTTCCTGTTTCCATTGCTATCAATGCGCCATTTCTTTTACTGTGTATTTCACCTTTCCATGGCTCATATCCTTTAAACCGATGCGAAATAACTGCTTCGCCTTCGGTTGCTGTTAAAATGGGATTGGTAAGCCCTATCAACCCTCTGGAGGTTATTTTGAACTCAAGATTTATTCGGTCATTCTTTTTCTCAATTTTAAGAATATCGCCTTTACGTTTAGTAACGATCTTTATCACTTTTCTGGAAAACTTCTCAGGAACATTTACATTTAACAGTTCTATCGGTTCATTTTTAAACCCATCTATTTCTTTAATAACTACTTTAGGCTGACCCAATTGAATCTCATATCCCTCTCTCCTGATAGTTTCCACTAAGATAGATAAATGAAGAATACCTCGTCCATAAACCAGCAATTTTTCCGGTGAATCTGTTTCCTCCACCCGCAATGCAAGGTTCTTCTCTGTTTCTTTAAATAATCTTTCTCTGACATGCCTTGATGTAACATATTTCCCTTCTCTACCAAAAAATGGTGAGTTGTTAATGGTGAATAGCATGCTCATCGTAGGTTCATCAATAGAGATTGGTTTTAAAGCTTCAGGATTTTCAAAATCGGCTATGGTATCTCCAATGTCAAAATTTTCAAGTCCCATGATGGCTACTATCTCACCTGATTTTACTTCGTTTTTGGTTTTTTCCTTTCCCAGTCCTTCAAAAAGATAAAGTTCTTTGATTACTGATTTATTTATCAGACCATTTCTTTGAACAATAGAAACCTGGTCACCCATCTTAATACTTCCTCTATGTATTCTTCCTACAGCAATTCTCCCGGTAAATGACGAGTAATCCAATGAGCTTATCTGTAATTGTAAAGTTCCCGGGTTATCTTTTGGCGGATCAAAATATTCAATAATAGTATCTAGTAAATAAGTAACGTCTTTAGTTGGTGTCTTCCAGTCGGCTCCCATCCATCCCTGTTTTGAAGAACCGTAAACCGTCGGATAATCCAGTTGTTCATCAGTGGCATCCAGAGTGAACATCAAGTCAAAAATAAGTTCATTTATTTCTTCCGGATTACAATTGGGTTTATCAACTTTATTAATTACCACTATTGGTTTTAAACCCAGCTTTAATGCCTTTTGCAAAACAAATCTTGTTTGTGGCATTGGTCCTTCAAAAGCATCGACGAGTAACAGAACCCCATCAGCCATATTTAGAACACGTTCTACTTCTCCTCCAAAATCTGAGTGGCCGGGAGTATCGATAATATTCAGTTTTGTTCCTTTATATATTACTGATACATTCTTGGATAAAATAGTTATCCCTCTCTCCCGTTCCAGATCATTTGAATCCAGAATTAAATCCTGCACTTCCTGGTTATCCCGGAACAATTTCACCTGATGTAGAATTCTGTCGACCATGGTTGTTTTTCCGTGATCAACATGCGCAATAATTGCAATATTTCTTATATCCATAAATGAATTTTCTTATTTATTAAGATTGAACGTTTTGGTTGGGCTGGTTACGCGGACGTTTAAATCCTTTAATATTCCATCTTCGATATTGTATATCCAGCCATGCACTGCCAATTCCTGTCCAGCCTTCCAGGCACGCTGAACGATGGTGGTCTGGCAGACATTTGTAACCTGCTCAACGACATTAAGTTCACATAATAGATTAATTTTTTCTATTTCATTTTGAATCGCATCGATTTTAGTTTGGTGAAAGCGATAGACATCCTTTATGTGACGAAGCCAGTTGTCGATCAATCCATGTTCCTTATTATCCATGGCTGCCTGAATGCC
>CAZTXJ010000306.1:0-2422 GCA_964617285.1 uncultured Calditrichaceae bacterium
TAAGAAGGTAAACTAAGAGTAGACTAACTATGGAAAAAATAAACCAATTAATCCAAAACTGGCCGAAAGGAACTGTTTACACCTCAGCTTTCCTTAAGAAAAAAGGTTTTTCTAAACAACTCATCAATCGTTATAAAAAAAGCGGTTGGCTGGAGGCTATAGGCAGAGGTGCCTATATTCCCAGGAATGTAGAAGTAGATTGGTTTGGAGGTGTTTATGCCTTACAGCAACAATTGAATTTACCAGTTTATGTAGGAGGTAAAACAGCTCTTGGCTTAAAAGGGCAAAGTCACTTTATAACGCAGGAATTGACAACAGCATTCTTGTATGGTTTGTCTAAAACCGAGTTTCCCGGCTGGTTTCTCAATTATAAGTGGAATGTTAATCTTCACATTGTCCATAGAAATCTGTTATCCGGTAAATTGGAGAACACTTTTTCGGACTATTTTCATAAAGATTTTACAATTCGAATCTCTTCGCCGGAACGAGCTACCCTGGAAATGGTAGATCAGATTCCGGGAAAACAGACATTTCAAGAAGCTTTTTTGCTAATGGAAAATCTGATTACCTTACGCCCTAATATTATACAGATATTATTGGAGAATTGTCGATCGGTAAAAGCTAAAAGGCTATTTCTGTATATGGCGGAAAAACATCAACATGCCTGGTTTGGGAAAATTTCCATCGATAAGGTTAATCTAGGTAAGGGTAAAAGATCAATCGTTAAAAACGGTAAGTTTGATAAAAAGTATCAGATAACAGTTCCTGCAGAGTTTTAATAATGAAAGACAATATTTACTATAAGCAAGCGAATTTATTATTGGAAATTCTACCGCTTATTGATATCGATAAGGACTTTGCGATTAAAGGTGGAACAGCAATCAATTTTTTTGTAAGAGATTTTCCCAGACTGTCCGTTGATATTGACTTGACTTATTTGCCGGTTAACACCAGAACATCTGCACTTGATGATATTCATAATAAAATGATTAATCTAAAAAAAAGAATAGAAAAACGTTTTTTAAATTCTAGAATTTCGCCGAAATCAAAAGAAGATAAAGTATATGGTTTGATTGTAAATATTGGGGATCTTCCAATAAAAATAGAACCTAACTTGGTAATACGGGGAACCGTATTTGAACCATTAACTAAGTCTTTGGTGCCAAAAGCCAGCAATTACTTTGAGAAATTCATAGAAGCCCAAATAATGTCTATTCCAGATCTGTATGGTGGAAAAATCTGTGCAGCACTGGACCGGCAACATCCCCGGGACCTATTCGATGTTAAGTTGCTAATGGGGAATGAAGGTATAACCGAAGAAATCAAACAGGCATTCATCATTTATTTATTGAGTCATCCCAGACCAATAATAGAATTGCTGAATCCTAGCTTGAAAGATATAACTAAAACATTTATCAATGAATTCCAGGGAATGACAATCAATCCTATATCATTAGATGACTTACTCGAAACCCGTGATGAGTTAATTAGGCAGGTTAATCGATCCCTGAATAAAGAAAACCGAATATTTATTGCATCATTTAAAAATAAAAAACCAGATTGGCAGTTGCTTCCACTTTCGAATGTACACAAACTTCCGGCAATACAATGGAAGTTGCTAAATTTGAGGAGAATGGAAAAAAGCAAACACAAAGAGGCTTTAATTAAATTACTTAATTTTTTAGAAGTCGATCCCAATCGTGTTTTTTGATTTTTATATTAATATGCTCGACTTAAATGACATATCAGTATTATATAAAATAGCACTAGTAAAAATTTCCTAGATTCCCTGCTTTATTGATGACAGCACAAACTTAAAGAAGTCTGTGTTAATCTCATCTACACATGCTGATCAACCAGGATCGGATTTCCATCGGGATCGATGGCCATAAAACTTGCCGGTCCGGTGCTGCTCTCATCCACTTCGCTCATCAGCTGCACACCCTGTGCTTTCAATTTGCGCTGCAGCTCACGCACGTCGGTAAATTTATCCAGCCTGTTTGCATCACTGTCCCATCCCGGATTAAAGGTCAAAATATTCTTTTCGAACATCCCCTGAAAAAGACCGATCACGTGATTGCCATTCTTTAGAATGAGCCAGTTTTGCGAGGCATCCCCGCCAAACACTTCAAAACCAAACTTTTCATAGAAAGCCCGGGAGGCTTCAATATCTTTTACTGCCAGGCTAATAGAAAAATTACCTAATTCCATAATTCGCTCCTCTGCTATTTATAAGGTTGCATTAAATGAATAATGGGTATTATTTCTGGACACCAAAACCTGAGTGCTACACAAGTCCTGTTTTTGACGCTCCGACTAAGTGTAATTGTGTTTTAGTTTGGTTTTACATCTTAACCAACTCGGACACTTCCAGTGAGCCGCCGATCTCCAGAAAAGGGCAGGCCCGGGCAATCTCCAGCGC
>CAZTXJ010000307.1:0-2366 GCA_964617285.1 uncultured Calditrichaceae bacterium
CGCTTCCGATAGACAAGAACAATGGGCGCCTTGAATTTCGGAAAAATGGAGATGTATTAGGTTATAAAAATCTTCCGTAAAATTGAAGTTAGAATATAGATACTGTAATCCCCGGTTGCCGACCGGGGATTTTTTTATTTGCTCAATGAGAAACCGCAGGAGAATCAGGCCCATAACAACTTTACGTAGGTAAACATGCTGGTTAATTCCTCTTTGGCGTTTTCATCAGCAATCATGAGGGAAATCCAATCGGCAATCTTCTTATTATTAGAGGCTTTGTTAATTACCAGATTCAACAGAAATGGAAACCGGCGGCCGATGGTTTGCAGCTGATAACTTAATTTAAGTTCACCGGAAAGAAGTTGTTTTAGTTTTGTATCATATACTTTGAGGAAACTCCGGGTTGTATTGCCCTGTAATATCGCTTCTTTCGCCACCTCAACGGCAATTTCTGCTGAAGCCATGGCATTGCCAATACCTTCTCCGGTAAACGGATCCACCAGCCCGGCAGCATCACCTATTAACAAAACCCCGTCATGTAAATTCGGACGGAAAATACTACCGGTGGGTAAGTTCCACCCCTTTATCTTCTGGGTTAATTTTGCCTGTTTAAAACGAGGAGCAAAGGTTGGTGAATCAATCACCTTTTGCAATGTAGCCTGCAGATCGATATTGCGTTTTTTGATATCGTGGTGTCTCATGCCGATTCCCACATTGGCCAAATTTCCCGGCAAGGGAAATATCCAGAAATATCCCGGTAAGGATTCTTTGACAAAATGGATTTCAATAAATTCTGTCATCTCGGATACGTTTTCATAATATGCTCTTAGCGCCACCAGCATGTGGGCAGATTCATGGCTGTAAAACCCAAGTTGCCGGGCGACAAAAGATTTATATCCGTCCGCACCAATTATCAGCCGCCCCATAAATTCCTGTTCATTGGTAGATCCGTTCTCCCTTCCCTGCAGATGCATAATCCCCTCAGCATCCCGGTATAATTTCGTAGGAGTAAAATTCTCCAGGGTCCTTTCAGTGCTTTGCCTGGCGTGCATAAAAAGATAGTTATCAAAATCCATTCTTTTACAAACGTAACCGGATAATCCGGTATGTTCGGAAAGGCTGGAACGGAAAGTAATGGGTACTGAATTGCCATTGGGTGCGGAAAATATGACGCCCTTTGCCTCATATTTGGGAAGCGGACCCATATAATCCAGAAGATTTAACTTTCTTAAAGCTGCGACGGTTTTACCACTCAGGGCATCCCCACAAATTTTATCCCGGGGAAATTTATCTTTTTCAATCAAAAGCGTCTTCAGATTGGCTTTCCGGGCAAATAATGCCGCTGAACTTCCGGCAGGCCCCCCGCCAATTATAATTAAATCATATATCATCAGAACAATATCTCCACGGTTGAAAAAATAACTGGCAATATAAAACAGAGTTATTTGAATGCCAAATTAAAATATGAGGGACTAAAAAAACCCCTGACATGCCATCAGGGGTTTTGCAGAGATAAAATATGTGAAATTACAGGTTATTTCATGAAAACCATTTTGGCAGTCTCATACCACTGTTGCGTTTCAATACGATAGAAATATACGCCGGAAGGTAAGTCAATAGCATCAAATACGACTTCATGATCCCCAGTATCATAAGGAATAGAATCGGCCAGCAAACCAACCTCCTGACCACGCACATTAAATACACGGACAGTTACCTTACTGGTTTTGTTTAATCGAAATCGAATTTTGGTTATGGCATTAAACGGATGGGGATAATTACCCATCAGATGCCAGTTATCGGGTTGATTTTTGCCTGAAGCAAATAAACCATTTGGCGTTTGAAAAAAATGATTGCCGGTCCGTGCTGCATCAAATTTAAACATCGGCCAGGAATTACCAGGGATTGTCAAACCAGGCGAATCCCAGGCATACACCGTCCCGTTCCAGTTTGCGGTAAAAATTTCATTATCCCCATCCCCATCAATATCTACAACCGAGGGAGTGCATTCCAGGGACGAACCAACCACATTTTCGGTGACAATAGGAAATCCCGACACGGTATTTCCCTGATAATCAAAAGCCCATACTTTTCCCGGATCGTTGGACAAACCATTGGTGGTGGCAACCACATCCGGCAACCCGTCCCCGGACACATCGGCTAAGACAACAGATTCTTCCACCCAGTTAGCGTTCACCAGCCGGGGAAATCAGGCGAGGGAATCGTCTTGATCACACTTCTTTCGGAGCTAAAACCAAAATTTGTGAGCACTAAAATAAACCACAAAATTAATACCTTTGAATCAAACAACTTCATTTTTTCCTCCTGGTAAAACAAAATCCTTTAATTAATTATTGATGAAACTA
>CAZTXJ010000308.1:0-2317 GCA_964617285.1 uncultured Calditrichaceae bacterium
GGCAAACGACTCATCTTCCGCCAGTTTCTTTTCGAACTCAACTTTTAGAGCGGGATCCTTCTCCAGCATCTCCCGGGCTAATTTTTCCAGAACATAATCCTCGGCATATTCCTTTTGCTCAAAAATCCCATTCCAGAATCCCCAGGAAACAAAAGAATCCTGAGCTTTGGGCTCCAGCAGATTGACGATGACCCGGTTTGTTCGCTGATCCAGCAAAACCACCGGGGTACCCCTGGGATATTTCCGGACTTCCTCAACCGGGGTAATATCATATTCAGGTTGCTGATGACCCTCATAAGATTTACCCGGCCATTTGATATTCGAGAATCGATATGATGAAACTGCCAGACTGGTATCTTTGGACAGATAGTTAATTTTAATACCATGCAACTTTATCCGCTGGATTTCTTCTTTCCACTCTACCGGAATCAGATAAGCAAAGGGAACCAGCACCGAATCCGTAGCAAGGACTTTATTATAATAGGGCATCTGATAGGTTTTCTTTTTATCAGCATGATAAATTACCCAGTCTTTACCGGAAATATCACTGGGAACACGGTCGTACTCAACTCCTTTAAATTCCACCATAACGCTATCGTTTTTAGAATAGGCCATGTTCAGAGGCAAGTATTTCCCGGAAAGCCGTCTGGTTAAACTGTCCGAGGCCAAATTAGTCTCTTTTATATTTTCTGCCTGTTCATGCACAAACTGCAATATGCTCAATAGCAGGTTGTAAGTGCCGGAAACCCGGAGCTGATATGTCTTCAGCATATGGGTCTCAATGAGCAGGAAGATGCGGTTCTGCACCACTCCATACCCGGTTGAAAACCTTGGCGGAGCAGCGCCGGCTCTCAGGCCACTCCGGATATCATCCCAGTTCCGAAACATCACATAGGGAAACATAGGAAAGCCGGCTTTGTCCATTTTCTTATTCAGATATGCTTCCAGCATATCCCTGGTCAATTCTCTCAGGGGTTGTGCAACATTCTGATAATCCTCAAAACCATAAGTGACCACATACTGATAATCCGCACCATCGGTAACATGGCAATCGACCAGAAAATCCGGCAGCCATTTATTAAACAAGCTTAACCAGTGTTGCATTTCCGGGCTATCCGCCTTCATAAAATCCCGGTTCAGATTCAGATTCTGAGCGGTCATCCGCCAGCCCATTTCTTCCGGTCCATTCTGATTGATCCGGTTATACGGACCGGAGCGTTCATGACCGTCCACATTGAAGATCGGAATAAAAAGAAGCGTTACATTATCCAACAGATCGATATGTTTTTTTCGGATAAGCAAATCCCGGATCAGCATCAATCCGGCATCCTTCCCGTCGATCTCCCCGGAATGGATACCAGCCTGGATCAGAAGCACAGCGTTTCCGGATGCCCGGACTTTCTCCGGGGTAAAATTGGAATGCTTATCAATTATCAAAAGCGGTAACTTTCGACCTTGAGGGGAAATGCCAAAGGAAGTCAATTTTATCCATTTTGAGGCCGAGTCCAGTTTTTGACAATAGTTTAAGGTTTGATCATAACTTGGGGTCTTTTTATATCCGGATAGCTCATAATAGGTTGACCATTCATCAGCGTTGGCCAGATCGCCAGCCATAAGAATAAAAACAAAAGTTATAACCGATATGAAATATTTCATTGGCTACTTCCTCTTTTAGAAAGAATAAGACCAGGTATAAAACCGAAAAACAGATTTAACGAATTCAAAAATATTTTAAATTCAGGAAAAATCCAACGTCAATAATTTATAATATCAATATGTAATAGTGATGAACCATCTCATTCCTGGGCTTGCATCGTTTCTGCGAACGATATCTTTATTAATTTCCAAACAATATGTATCTTTTCGAAAAAATGGAGGGAGAGACATAGCTGCTTAGCGGTGGAACGACGAGAAAGGAACGTCCCAGCACTAAACTAAGTTTATTTGATTGGCAATGATCGATCCTAAAAATCTTATATAAAACCAGACCTCAAATCAGTAATGATTAAAATGTATGTTTTTCTTTATACTGTTAAAAATATTTATACTATTTGATTATCATCATTTTTTTAGCGCTCACAAAGTTTTCACTGCCATCAAGAGATTTCGCGATTAGCCGGTAGATATAAACACCTGATCCTATTTTATTACCCGAATTATTGATACCTTTCCATTGAATAGTATAATAATTGGGCATCTGATTTTTATTCACGAGTGTTATCACTTTCTGACCTAATATGTTAAATATCTCCAGTGTCACTTTACTGGTCTTTGGCAGCTGGTATTTAATTGTGGTTACCGGATTAAAAGGATTGGG
>CAZTXJ010000309.1:0-2316 GCA_964617285.1 uncultured Calditrichaceae bacterium
ACAGAGAATACCCTACAAATAAATATGCTGTTTCTAAATTTAGGCTGGATAACCCATTTCCAGGGAGCAGGGCATGAACGATTCTTTTTTTTCAATAGCTATTCTCGCCGGAATTTTAATTTTATTATTCTATCTCTTGAGCCGTAAATCAAAGAATACCGAAGATCAGTTCCAACCGGCACCATTGTCAGATAACAATTCCGACCTTTCCCGGCTATATCAGATCGCAGCCAATGTTAAAAATTTCTTCGAATTTACCGCTCGTCCAAAAGATTTACTGGAGTCCCCCGAATTTTTAGAGGGCGTAACTTTGCTGGAAAAGTCAGACCTCGACGACGATGCATTGATTGAATATTATGCCGGTGGAAATATCATTATCTCCTGTATGGCGCTGGAAGCGCTGAATCGTCGATCGATTTCCCAGGATATTGTCGATAAGATCGTATCCTTTCTGGGAAACATTTATCTCTGGCCGATATATTTTGCCCTCCATACCGTAAGCAATAAAAGTGAGATACCGGTTATTGGCGCCGTGCTTGCCCAAACCAAAGAATGGTGGACCCAGAACCAGTTATTGATTCAAATGATGGAAGTATTTATCGGAGAGCGGCTTGCCAAACAGGAAAAACCGACCTTTGGCAACCACCTGGACAAGCTGGACAGCAACAGTATTGATTTTGTCCAGGATTTAGTAAATTCCCTGAATAAGGACAGAATACAGCCGCTGGTTAAGGAACTGGCCCAATTATACAAAGAAGAGTTGGATATAACATACTTAAATTCATTCGGCAGACTCTGGTCCAAACAGGATTCCGGGGAGCTGGTCTTCGAACAGGATGCTATTATGACCAATACCAGCAGACTCATGACCACAGTTTTTAATAAACCATTCCGGTCTGCGCTGCTGGTGGGAGAGCCGGGGGTGGGGAAAACGGTTGTTTTACACCTGTTGAATTCAAAAATAAAGGATTTGACCTGGAGAATATTTGAAGCCTCCGCCCAAAATGTAATGGCCGGTCAGACTTACATAGGTCAGCTGGAAGAGCGCATTAATCAATTGGTGAAAAATCTGGATACCCGGCACGGTGTGGTCTGGTATGTACCAAATATCCATGAATTACTTTACGCCGGTCGCCATTCCCGCAGCCCCATTGGTCTAATGGAAATGCTTCTTCCTTACATCGAGTCCGGGCGTATTCGCCTGATTGGGGAAACCCATCCGGCTGGTTTCCGGAGACTGGTTAATGAACAAAAACAGATCAGCTCACTCTTTGAAGTAATCCGGATTGAACCGCTTAATGATGAGGACACCCTATCCCTGGCAAAATTGTGGTCCGCTTCCCAGTTGAAGGATAAAGCCGATAGTACAGTGGCAGATGAGACGACCTTAAAAGAGGGATTGAATCTGGTAAAGCAGTTTTTAAGTGACCAGCAGACCCCCGGCAGTTTGTTAAATCTTCTCAAACTCTCTTGGCGCAGATTGCGAATCGGCGACACCACCGCCCAAAAATTAAGTACCGATGACCTGATTGTAAGCCTTTCCCAACTCACCGGCCTCCCCCAGAGCATCATTGACGACCGCATGGATCTGGACCTTGCTCAATTGCGAAATCATTTCCAGGAGCGGGTACTGGGCCAGACCGAGGCGGTAGAAAGCCTGGTCGAACGGGTAGCCATGATCAAGGCCGGACTGACCGATCCCACCCGGCCGTCCGGCGTTTTTCTGTTTGTGGGACCCACCGGCACCGGGAAAACCGAGATTGCCAAAACTCTATCGGAATTCCTGTTTGGTTCACCGGACCGCATGATTCGGCTGGATATGAGCGAATTTCAGAATCAGGAATCACTGAACAACATTATTGGCGATCCTTACAACCGGGAGGATACCTCCACGCTGGTTTCCCAGATCCGTAACCAGCCTTTCTCGGTGGTACTTCTGGATGAATTTGAAAAAGCCCATCCCAAAGTCTGGGACGTTTTTCTGCAGGTCTTTGATGATGGCCGGCTGACCGGACGCTTTGGAAATACCGCAGATTTCCGGCACTGCATCATCATCCTCACCTCCAATCTGGGTGCAAAACTTCAAACCGGGGAAAGCATCGGCTTTACCACCAAATCCTCTGTCTTCTCCCATAAAAGTGTGGAAAGAGCCGTGGCCCAGACCTTCCGGAAGGAATTCATCAACCGGTTGGACCGGGTCATTATTTTTCAGCCACTCAGCCGGATAGTGATGCGGGAAATTTTAAATAATGAACTGAAATGGGCTTTCCAGCGGCGTGGCCTCCGCACCCGCGAATGGGCAATTGAATGGGAAGA
>CAZTXJ010000310.1:0-2292 GCA_964617285.1 uncultured Calditrichaceae bacterium
TCCCATAAATATAATAGAAAGGCAGGACTACCATGATCCGATCATCTTTATTTAGTTCTAAATATTCTACTATTGATCGCGTATTGGATACAATATTCAGATGGTTTAGAACCACACCCTTTGGTTTACCAGTACTTCCGGAAGTATAAACAATTGAAGCCAAGTCGATATCTATCGTCCGTACATTTGGATGAGAAGAATTTCCATTTATATAAATATCTTCTAAATGGATCTGATTGATACGCTTTAATTTTTCATAGGGAGAAAGATCTTTCTGATGTATAAGAACATGCTGAAGTTCCGGGATATAAGGAATTGCAGGTAAAAGATATTTAGAAAAAGAACTATTGGTGATAATGGCCTTGGCGCCTGAATTTGTCAAGAGATATTGAAGCGCATCACTGGTTGTTTCAGTATTTAAAGCAACCGTTACACATCCGGCTTTTAATATGCCATAATAAGATATGATATAGTCGAATGAATTCTCATATAATAATGCAACCCTATCTCCACGCCTGATCCCATTATCCTTTAAATAATTTCCTACTTTATTAGCCAGCTTATCAATTTCTGAAAAAGTCATCCATTTGTCCTGGTACCAGGCAGCATTTCTATCCGGATATTTTTGGGCAGAATATTCTAAAAATTGATGAACTAACATATCCGCATCTCCTTTTGTAATTGAGATAGCTCCGCCACGTCAGTTACAGTGGCTAAATCGAGACAAATAATAAAAAAAGATCAATCGGGCGCACGTGAAGAATATCAATATTTTTGATATTGAATTTGAAACTAAAAAGCGCTCAAAATTAACAGAATTATTCCGGAAAATTTAGTTAAAATTTTCAATAAAATGATAGTGCAGCAATTGGGTGGAAATAATCGCAACCACAGCCATATCGTCTCTGGCAGATATATTTGCACCCTGAAACCGTACAATTTTTTGAAATAACCGATCTATCTTGCTAGAGTCAAAATAGCCATATTCTTTAATCTTGTTTTCGCTTAATAAATATTTATATACCGGATCCACCTGATCTCCAATAAAACACGGAGCAATTGGCGCACGATAAGGTTGTTTGTTTCTATCAATAATTCCTAAAGGGATTAAATCCTGATATGTCTTTTTTAAAATATATTTTTCATTCAACCCGCGAATTTTTAAATATGGTGGGATAGTGCTGGCAAATTCAATTACGCGATGATCCAAATATGGAAATCGCCCCTCAATGGAGTTTCCCATCATCATTCTATCACCCTGGGAGGAGAGTAGATATCCGGCCATAAATAAACGCATTTCCAGATACTGAGCTCGGGAGAGTGGGTGCCAATTATTCATTTCAGGATCTAAATATCCTCCCAACTGATCGGCATAATCAAATTCTTCAGTCCGATGAAGATCCGAATTCAGATAGTTGTTTATGGTAGAAGTATTTTCCCAGCGAATTAAATGTGAATAAAACGGATTTGTGACATCTGTCAGGTTCTTCTTGAAAAAGCTTTGCCAAAATCTTCCGGATTGACGACTTTCTTTTTGGATATAAGGATATAATTTTGATAACAGAAGCGGTCGGCATGCTGAGTTAGGATTTTTTGCCCAAAACCTTCTGATCTTATCCTCTTTGAAAATATTATAACCGCCAAAAACTTCATCTGCTCCCTCACCTGTCAACACAACTTTTATATTGTTATCCCGAACCAGTTTTGAAAGAAGGAATAATGGTGCCGGAGCAGTACGGATCATCGGTTTTTCCGTAAACCAGACAACATCCACAAAACTTTCACTAATATTTTGGTATGTTGCCTCTACTACATGATGATCCGTCTTCAAAAATTTAACCATCTCATCCTGGTACCGACGCTCATCATAATTCTTATCAGTAAATGCTACGGAAAAAGTAATCAAATCATTATTGTGATATTTTTTAACCAGGGCGGTAATTACAGATGAATCAATACCACCACTCAAATAGGAAGCAACCGGAACATCGGCTCTTAAGCGAATAGTGGTAGCATCAAATAAAATTTCAGAAAGACGATTCTTATAAAAATCACCTTGATGGGACTCATATTCGTTCGCTCTGGGGAATTTTATCTTCCAATAGGTTTTGTTTTCAATGTCCTGATCTGAACATATTAACATGTTTCCCGGTGCGAGTTCGGAAATATTTTTGAATACTGTTTTGGGCGGAATATTTACCCAAAAGGTGTATACTTGCTCTAATCCTTTAAGATCTATTTCCCTGACAAATCCCGGATATTTCATAATCGATTTCATCTCCGATCCGAAGA
>CAZTXJ010000311.1:0-2249 GCA_964617285.1 uncultured Calditrichaceae bacterium
GGGCGGGAACTAAAAGCCATAATTGAAGTTGACTTTTCAAATTCGATATTCTAATATGTTTATACTATGATTTCTTTTATGACATCTTCCCGCTGGATGCGAGCCGTTCTCCTGACGCTTATTCTGATTTCCTTTCTCTTTCTGTTAAGTCATCATCACAATTCCCACTGGTCGGGTAAAGAGTGCCCCGTCTGCCTGTTTGTCAGCCATATGGCGGCTTCGGTGGCAATCACACTTATCATGTTTATTCTCTCCCCCCTTTTTATAGTCGAGCTTTTCTCTCCGTTTTTTCCTTATAAACCAGTTCTCTCCTGGTCTTTTCCCCACCGGGCTCCTCCCTCCCTTCCCTGATCCTTATACATAGTTTTCGATTCGATTTTTTGTTTTACATCTTTTTCAGAGGAGGAGTCTATGGTAAAACGCATTTTAATTTTATATATATTCAGTTTGCTGATGCTGGCAAGTCTGCCCGCCCAGACCCGGTTGAATCCGGATATTTCGCTGGTCGGGGATATGCGGGTTTTCAGCCACAATGATACTGAAATACAAGCCGAGAGCGAGAAATTTAATCTGGCCGCACCGCGGGCGGAACTGGTTATTGCCGGATATCTGAATCCCTATGCCCGGGCGGATGCGGTGGTTGCTTGGGAAGAAGGAAATAATGCGGCGATTGAGGAAGTCTATGCCAGCATTCTGCGCGGGCTTCCCCTGAACATGAATCTGCGGGTAGGAAAATACCGCCTGGAATTCGGCCGCCTGAATCCGGTTCATCCCCATGCCTATTCCTTTATTTATCTGCCACTACCGCACGAGGAATTTTTCGGAGAGGAAGGGCTGAACGATGTGGCCATCCGGCCTTCTTTCCTCATTCCCACCGGAAATTTTTATACCGAAGTAATGGGCGCGGTGCTGAAAGGAGATGCTCTTTTATCCGAAGAGGATGCTGCGGCGAGCGATACCGGATCAACCTCTGCCCGTATCAAACCGGGCTTTTTTGGAAGAATAACCACTTCCACTGCAGTATCTGAATTCGCTGAATTTTCCCTGGGAATGTCCTTTGTAACTTCTCACTACGACCCGGGCCAGCAGCTCAGGGCCTGGATATACGGTTTCGATCTGAAATATAAATGGAAGCCAAACCGGAATACTTCGCTAACTCTGGAAGGTGAGGGATTAGGCAACCGGCGCGAGAAAATCGGAGGATCAACCAATACTTCCTACGGTGGTTATGGATATATTGATTACCGTTTCCGGCAGAAATACAACCTCGGCTCAATTTTTGAATACACCCAGGGAAAACTGGATAACCATGAACATACCTGGCGAAGTGGGCTGTTTGTTGGTTTTGCCCCCATCGAAGAAACCAGCCTGGTCCGTCTGGTTGGGGACTGGACAAAACCGAAAGATGCCGATGGATTCTGGACCGTCACTCTTCAACTGGTCTTTTCACTGGGGCCGCACCAGCCCCATAATTTTTAGGAGCGTTTTATGAATATTATAAAATGGTTTTTCATAATTATCGTATTGATTATGCCGCTTGGCCTCATGGCAAAAATAAATGTAGTTACTTCCACTACCGACCTGGAATATTTCACCAGAGTACTGGGTGGAGATATGGTTGAGGTGACCAGCATCGCTACCCCCACCGCCGACTTGCATTATGTTGAAGTTCGTCCCAGCTACATGCTGAAGGTGAAAAAGGCCGATCTGGTCTTCCGGGTCGGACTTGAGCTGGATCTGTGGATGGACCGGATTGTAGATGGTTCGCGCAACAGCAAAGTGAAGGTGGTGGACTGTGCCAGATATATTAAGCCACTGGAAGTGCCCACCTTTAAGGCCGATGCTTCTTATGGCGACCTGCACCGTTTTGGGAATCCCCACTACTGGTTATCCCCGGATAATGCGGCACCCATTACCCAGGCAATCCTGGAAGGCTTATCCCAGGTCGACCCCCGGAATGCAGACACATTTGAAAAAAACCGGCAGGCCTTTCTGGCTGAACTGGAGCAGGGTTTACCGGCGATAAAGACGCTGGCAGCCCCACTAAATGGGACGGAGATAGTTACGTATCATAATTCCTGGCCCTACTTTGCCCGGTATTTCGGCATCACGCTGGCCGGTTTTATCGAAAAATATCCCGGTGTCGCTCCTTCTCCTTCCCATATTTCCGATGTGATTGAACTGGTTAAAGGTCATCATATCCGGGTAATTGCCATGGAACCCTATTTCGACCGGCGTGTCCCGGAAAA
>CAZTXJ010000312.1:0-2245 GCA_964617285.1 uncultured Calditrichaceae bacterium
CCTTCAGTTCACGTTGATGCGGAAGTTAGGTTTTATTTATGGCCCTATAGCACGAAAAGTTTGCTTGGATTTATTAAATTCGATATTCGCAAACTTTACTTTTTGTTCATTAAAGTATAATCCATCAATATATAAATTGAAAGTGTCAACTTTGTGTACATCAATGGGGTAATATATTACAAAAGGATTAGAAAAATATAATCTACCATCTCTCAATAATTCTAAATCACTTTTAGAAACTTGGTTAAATACTGGATTTTGGGTATTTAAAATATAAGAATCTTTAGCGATTTGTGAAGGTGATATTTTACTGCTATCAATTTTAATAAAGATTGAATCTTTAATAATATTCAATGTATCAGTTAAATTTATCATCATATAAATTTGTAAGTTATTCGGATCTTCCTTGTATAAATCTCTTTCTTTAAAAAATATATTTGGAATGATTGGGAAAATAAATCCGAACCATTTCAATTTTTCATCCAAAGTTTTTGCCCATACGAATACGTTTATACTATCTTCATTTAATGATTTCAATTCAATTGCACTGGGAGGGGAATCTTTTGTTACAGAACCATGCGTAGCTTTGAAATGAATAAATTTACCTTCTTCACCTTGTGGCGAGTAAATTGTCAAATTCGATGTGGTTGCGCAATTTAAGAATAGAAGAAAAGTTATTATTTTAAAGAACTTCATAATATTGATATTAAACCTAACTTATTATTAAGCTGCATTATTTAGTCAAATTTATTGTCCATATATAGGAAAAAATTGCCATATATAGGAAACTTTTCATACTTTTCCTTATAATAGGAAAAATTTTTTCCTGTATATAGACATTTTTAATTTTGTTCTCCACCGTTTGCTCGTCCTCATACAATCTTATCTTTTACTTATTAACCATGCGGCCCTGTAAACCCAGATTGATTACGTCCCGGAATGGCAATTCCCACACCTTTTCCTGCTTATTCCATCGTCCACCTGCCGACCGGATAAGCCTTCCCAGCGAAACCTCCCCATAAGCAATCTTCACTGCAACTATTTTGTTGGCAGGTTTTCGACTTTTATCCGGATCCCATGGTTCGGTCTCCACAACCAGTTCCACCGTTTTTATTTTTCGTCTGTTTTGTAAATCATATTTGTAACGGACACAAACCAGTGCATCACCATATTTCTTTTGCCATTTGCCGGTTCCGGGTCGGCCAGCCGCCAATTTCTTCTGGGTATATAAAGTCATTTCTCTCCCGCAACTGATAATCTGTCTGCCGGACTTTTCACCGCCCGGCCACCTTTGTTGATCACGTGAGTATAAATCATGGTAGTATCAACATGCCGGTGACCCAACAATTCCTGAACGGTTCTGATGTCATATCCCTCTTCCAGCAGGTGTGTTGCAAAACTGTGCCGCAAAGTGTGACAGGAAGCCTGTTTACGGATACCACACTTTCGTATCGCTTCGCGTATTACCCGTTGTAATACCGTTTCATCCAGATGGTGGCGCTGCATTCGCCCCGATCGTGGATCCTTGGAAATCCGGGAAGCCGGAAAAACATATTGCCATTTAAATTCCCGGGAAGCATTTGGATATTTCTTTTCCAGAGCAAAAGGAAGATAGACTGTTCCAAAACCTTTCTTTAAATCCGCATTGTGAATTTTTTTCACCCGTTCAATTTGTTTCTTCAGATCACTTACTACCACTTCCGGTAATGGGGTAATCCGATCTCTCTGACCTTTTGCATTCCGCACGGTTATCTGTTGATATGCAAAATCGATATCCAGAATACGCAAACGTAAACACTCTATTAGTCGTAAGCCGGCACCATACAACAAAAGAGCCATCAGCCGGTAGGTACCATTCAATTGGGCTAGTACCGCCCGCATCTCCTCTCTGGTAAAGACCACTGGCATTCGCTTTGGTTTTTTAGCCCAGAGAATATTCTCAATATTCCCGACCTCCTTTTTCAGAATTTCCTTGAATAAAAAAATCAGGGCGGATAAGGCCTGGTTCTGAGTGGATGCTGCCACATTTTCCCGAACTGCCAGATGAGTGAGAAATTTGCCAATCTCCTTTTCCGACAATTCCTCCGGATGCTGGCCATGGTTGAAGCGGATAAATCGGTCTATCCAGCCGAGATAGGCCTGCTCGGTCCGATAGCTGTAATGCCGTACCCGGATGGCCTCCCTTACCTGTTGCAAAACATCCCTCATTTCTGCAGTTACCTATATTTATATACTATTGGAATTT
>CAZTXJ010000313.1:0-2160 GCA_964617285.1 uncultured Calditrichaceae bacterium
TATTCATGAAGATTTATCAGAATCTGCCTGGCTTTCGCGGACAATCCAAACTATCGACGTGGATCGCCCGCATTACCTACAACACCTGTATCAATCATCTGGAAAAGAAACGGGCTCTGGTCTCCGATGATCTTATGATAGAAAATTATGTATCGGAAAATTCTTATGATTCCATTCATAAGGATATTGAAGAAGGGGATATCAAAGAAAAACTAATGGCTGCTATAGAACTCCTTCCGGAGATTTTTAGAATTGTTGTTACCCTTTACCATCTGGAAGGAATGAAGTACCAGGAAATCAGCCAGGTATTGGACAAACCGGAGGGGACGATAAAAAGTTATCTATACCGGGCCCGTCAATTATTAAAAATTGCCCTGGAAAAAAAATATTATAAAGAGGAATTCGTCTGATGAAACATCTTAATGATATTGAAATCCAAAAATATATTGACTGCGAACTGAACCGGGAAGAGGAAATCTTCTTGGAAAAACATCTCCCGGGTTGTCACATCTGCCAGCGTAAGATATCTGATTACCAGGAAATATATAAAATACTTAATCAGCCTCCGGAAGTTGATCTACCTGTTAATTTTGTTGATAAAGTTTTAGCCCGCATACCGGACCCGAAGAAACATAGATGGTATGAAAAGTATCTGGATCAGATACTCCTGGCCATGGCCTTGATAACCGGCACGATTGTCTTTATTTATTTTGTCGGAGTAAAATCACTGCTGAATTTGTGGGAGAATATAAATCCAACCATCCAAAATAGTGCTGCTATTGTGATGAAATATTTTGAGAATAATCCCAATCATATACAGATCATCAAATATTTTATGGTTGCCCTGTTTATCCTGGCTTCAATAAAATTATTCGACTCATTTCTATTCCTCCGCAGACGTGATATTTCCACTTCCTGAAAAATACCTGTTGCCGAGGTAAGCCTGCCACTTTAGATAAAATCGAGATCCGGATGAGTTCTCTTTCCCGGATTGACAAAGCCCGTGACTTCGCTTATATTATTTTATCTGGAATTCTAGACCGATCACTGATCAGACAATAACCATTTCATTGATGGAAAGTTAGTGTTGAATAAAAAGAGCCCGATCAATACCAATCTATACATCATTTTTGGAATAACTTTAATGGCCGTGCTGGGAGTTTCCAGCATTACCCCGGCTTTCCCCAAAATCATCACTGTATTTTCCATTTCGACCCAGAAAATCGGATTGCTTATTACCATCTTTACCTTACCCGGATTAATCCTGACCCCGGTATTGGGAGTTCTGGCAGATCGCTATGGCCGGAAACGGATTTTAATTCCCTCTCTGTTCCTGTTTGGTATTGCCGGTGGCGCCTGTGCACTGGTACGGGATTTTCATTTATTGCTCACCTTGCGTTTTTTCCAGGGAATTGGTGCAGCTGCGCTGGGATCACTTAATGTCACCCTGATCGGGGACCTGTATGCCGGTAAGGAAAGAACTGCCATGATGGGATATAACGCCAGTGTGCTCAGTGTCGGGACCGCCAGTTATCCGTTCATCGGTGGTGCCATGGCACTGCTGGGATGGTATTATCCGTTCTTTCTGCCGCTGGTGGCCATCCCAATAGGAATTATAGTGATCATATATTTAAAAAACCCCGAACCGGAGTCGACCCAGCACCTGAAGCACTATTTAAGGGAAGTATGGCAAAATATTTACAACCGGCATGTGGCCGGTTTGTTTATTGCCAGCGTGATTGTCTTTATCATCTTATATGGCTCTTTTCTCACCTATTTACCGGTGCTGATGGGAAAGGAATTTAAATCGTCTTCTCTGGTTATCGGGATGGTCATGTCGGCCATGTCTATCAGTACGGCGATAACTTCGTCCAGATTGCGCAGCCTTACCCGGATCTTTTCGGAAAAAGGACTGATTCAGTTATCCTGCCTTTTTTATGCGCTGGGATTGGTATTATTTCCCATGATGCACCGGATGGAATTGCTGTTCATACCGGCAATTATATTTGGATTGGGGCATGGTGTTAATTTTCCCAGTATCCAGTCTTTACTGGCCGGGATGGCTCCCATGAAATATCGCGGTGCCTTTATGTCCCTCAACGGGATGGTTCTGCGCCTGGGACAGACGCTTGGCCCGCTGGTGATGGGATTTGTCTTCCT
>CAZTXJ010000314.1:0-2150 GCA_964617285.1 uncultured Calditrichaceae bacterium
GAGAATCACACACATCTGATCGGCATGACAATTGAAAAAGTCGTCCCTTTGCCGAGTTCACTCTCCACCGAAATCACACCACCATGTTGATCAACTATTTGCTGGACTATACTTAATCCGATGCCGGTACCCTTCGCCTTGGTGGTAAAATAGAGATTGAATATCTTTTTGCGTACTTCCTCGGTCATGCCGCTTCCGTCGTCGCTTATTTTTATTTCCAATAGCTGATCCGTTTTGCTGACTACCGAAATATCAATTTTACTCCCCTCACCCATCGCCTCAAGAGCATTCTGGATCAGGTTCATGAATACCTGTCGCATTTTACCCCTGTCCCATCTCACCGATCCATGCCAGTGAACATCCAGATTAATTTTCACACCCTTCTCTTCTGCCAGTGAAGCGTATCCAGTTTGCAATTCCTTAAAGAATTTATCCAGACCAAATTCCTCCGGCTGCATCGATTCCGGACGGGCAAATTTCAGGAAATTAGAAATAGTATCGTTGATGCGTTTGACTTCCTGATGCACCATGCCTGCAAGTTCATGATACTCCTGTTCATTGCTGGCCGGTTCAAAATCGCGATTGAGTTGCTGAATTACTGTCCCGATGGCATTCAACGGATTTCTGATCTCATGGGCTACACCGGATGCCAACTGGCCCAATGCGGACATCCTTTCCCGGCGCTCGATTTGCGCTTCCAGGCGCTTCTGCTCGGTCAAATCCCGGATAACCAGAATGGTGGCCAGCGTTTCATCCGCATCGCTGTACTGATTTTTCGAGACCAGCAGGTGCCGGTTTCGATTTCCAATCCGGCATTCCACTTCCTGCAGACTGAAATTTTCATTTTCCAGATCTCTACAAGTGCTGGACAGAAATACCGAGGCCAGGTTCTTTCCCAGCGCCTCTTTTACCTCTATCCCAAACAACTTTTCGGCCATTTTATTAAATACCCGGATTCCATTCTTCTGATCATAAACCAAAATCGCATCATTTACATGCTGTATTATATTCTGGGAATAGGTTTCCACGGTCTGGTATTGTTTGCGGGAAAAATCCAGGTTTTGCCGGACCAGTAGCAACGCCAGCAAGATGAAGCCAATGATCAGCAACACCAGACTGATAATGATGATTCGCCGGTAAATTCGGCTGTTTATGGTATTGAGAGGCTGCAGGGAGAGTCCTATGCGAAGCAAACCCAGTGGCTCCCCCTGCATGTAGAAGGGATGAACTGCTTCCAGAACCTTGACCGAATCAAATTGGGTAATCCGTGTTTGAAAAAGTGAATCTTTAAGTGCCCGGGATAAAAACGGAGAAGTATTTATTTTATCCATTTCCCGGACATTTCCGGAAGCGGCCAGGATGCCACTGGTATCCTGCAGTACCGCATAAACCACACCGGGATTTTGAATAACGTCTCGTAACAGGCTACCAAAGCCAATTTCTTTCCGGAAGTTCAGTAAATCTGCTGCATCCAGATTCACCACGATGGCGGCGCGGTTTCGGGCGGCTACCGCCACGGCATAGCGAAAGCCCTGTTCAAATCGCGATGCCTTCAACCCGATGATCAGGGTATCTTGCCTGCCGGAAAATATCGGCGATAGAATATCTTCAGGCTCCTGATCGGTTGAGCGATCGAAATGCTCCTGCCGGTGACTGCTGAATATCTTAATGCCTTTGGCATTGAATATGTTGATCCGGTACAGATCGTTTTCCCGGGCAAATTTTTCCAGAAATGCATTGCTTACCTTACCCTGATCATAATATTGCCGGATGATATTGGCATTATTCAGCAGCCGCTCCTCAATCAGGTTTTCAACCACAATATTGCTCAACAGGGAATTTCGGGAAGCAATAAGAATGTTCTCGGACAGGGTATGGGCCTGTTCCCGCATCAGATCGGTTAATTCCTGTTTGCTCTGATTGAGTTCAATCAGGGCGGAGACAATCATCACCATGGCCAGCACCAGGAATATGAGAAAAATATATTTCGGACGGATCAGGTTGAGTGTTTTGGATAAATTATCTCTCATGAGTTCAAATTAAGGATAGCTCGAACCATTCTCAAGTCTGTAGTAAAACTTGTCGATCTGATTTTATTTTAGGGTTTTTTAACTAGATGCTGATCCCGCAGGTGCGGGACAGCATGACAA
>CAZTXJ010000315.1:0-2128 GCA_964617285.1 uncultured Calditrichaceae bacterium
CAGATGCAGAAAATGGGACCGGCGGAGAAAATGGGCAAACCTCAAAAAATGGATAGTGAAAAGAAGGGTGAAACCGTAAAATAAATGAATTCCAAAGAGTGAATGGAGTCAAAAACAGGGCTCCATTCATTCTGACAAATTTATTACACATAACGAATTCACCATAAAATTTATTAAGGAGATGTACTATGATCCAAACCAAGTTACCCGGCTTCATATTAATTCTCGGAATAATTTTTCTATTGAATATATCTGCCTATTCACAGGGTGGGATGTATCACTATCCGGGATTTCTTCATCCGGATTCACTCACACCTTTAACTGTATCAGGCACGGCCATCGTCGATTCGGTTATGTTTCATGCCAGATATTTTCTGGATGATGACGGCGATGGAATTGCCGACTTTATCTTAAATTTCGGACCACCCTGGTACCAACCGGATAGCAGTAATGCCACCCGCCCTGATTATGGAGACCCCATTACCATTTACGGCGGCGCACACGACTCCACCGGCATCGGACTGCCAATGATCGTGGTCTATGAGATAAATGGCGAGTTCTGGCGGGATCCCTACGATCCTCTGTGGACAAATCTTGGGATGCACTCCAACACCGGCGGTCACCATCATGGCGGCATGAGCGGATTTTGCTTTGGATGGATGCACGATACCCTCAACGTCGATACCCTTAACGGAACCGCACTGGTCGATACCACACTTATCGTGGAGCACTATTATCTGGACGTAAATGGCGATAACGAGCCAGACTATTTTCTCAATTTCGGACCACCCTGGTATCAGCCTGCTTCCGGTGCAACCCGGCCACAATCCGGCGAGACTGTCGAAATTATTGGTGGCGTATTGAATAAGCCAAACTTGCCGGTGGTGATTGTCTATCAGATTAACGGATTGGCCTGGCGGGATACAACCGGATTCGGTCAATACTTTGGGGGAGGATGGATCTATCAGAATATGACCATGCCACAATGGGTACATGCACCATTCGATACCCTGAATGGAATGCAGTTCAATCCGGGCTGGCACATGGGCGGCATGATGATGCCGGATACCCTGTTCTGCCAGATACTGGAGCTCTATCCCCAGAACATGCCAAACACCGGCGGTTTAAATGTCTTTGCCGGCAATGAGATTGGTATGTTTTTCCCCAACGGTATGAACGGTATGTGGCAGAGTGGTGGCGGCGGACATATGAACTTCGCCTCCAATGTGCAATTTCAGTTGCATTATAATGATATCCAGCTCCAGGGGATGAATATCGACGAAAACACCATTGAGGCCCGTACCTGGGATAGAAACAGCAGCAACTGGGTGGTGGTATCCGGAGCAGTTCTCGATCCGGCCAATAATACGGTAACTTTTCAGCAAAATTCGGTCAGCACTTATGTGATCCTAACCGGACAGGAGAATGCCACCGCTATAAATGATGATCAAAAGCTGATTGCCGATGGATTTCTACTCAAACAGAATTATCCCAATCCATTTAATCCGATTACCCAGATTGAATTTGTCCTGGAGAAAAATGCCAAGGTTCAGCTTTCCATTTACAACATACTGGGACAAAAGCTGGATGTTCTGCTGAACAGCAATCTCACTGCCGGAGTGCATCGGGTGCAGTTCGATGGCCGCAATCTGCCTTCGGGCATTTATTTTTATCAACTGCGGGTCGGGAATCAAACCCAGGTCAGGAAGATGGAGTTGATGAAATAGTTAGAAGAAGATAATCCCTCCTTGGATGCATTCAATCGCACGGAGGAGGGATTACTTTTATTGTACATTAAATAGTAGTTATGGTATGAGGACAAAAAATTTAATCTTAAGCTAATTAAAGGAGATTGTCATGGGACATTACATGGGATGGGGTGGTATGGGATTCGGATGGATTATCTGGATCGTAATACTGGCCATTATCATCTGGGCGGTGATCAGAATAGCCAATACCAGTCAAAACCGTCGATCTAACAACTCCGGGGAAACACCATTGGATATTCTGAAAAAACGTTATGCCCGGGGTGAAATTTCAAAGGAACAGTACGAACAGATGAAGAAAGACCTGGAATAAATAAAATGGTGTTCCGGTATTTATGCAGGATTTTGTCTATTTAAGTTAT
>CAZTXJ010000316.1:0-2114 GCA_964617285.1 uncultured Calditrichaceae bacterium
GCTAAATAAAAAACTTAAGCAGGAATTTGGTGGAGTTAATCAAGAATTGTCGGAAAAAGGTTATCACCATCAGATTACCTGGGGAGAAGAGCAGACCTTGCTCTTTCGGCAGGATAACCACAAAAACAGAAAAAAAGTTGAAGCCGAAAACGGAAAATTTACCATAGCTGAAAATTCGGAAACAGTAATTTTCAATGAAAAAGAAATATTGTCCGACATTGAACAAAATCCTGCCTTATATACACCGAATGTTGCCCTCAGACCCATTCTGCAGGATTTTCTATTACCTACAGTTGCTTACATAGCCGGACCGGGAGAAATAAGTTATGCGGCTCAACTTAAGCCACTTTACCAGGTACTTGAGGTGCCGTCTCCGGTTTTCTATCCCAGAGTACGAATTACACTCATTGAAAATAAGATTAATCGTTTAATTGACAAATTTAATTTTACCTATGATGAAATTTTTGCCTCCAGAGACAGTTTGACTCAAAAATACGTTTCGCAAATTTCAAATGCTCAGCTGGGAGAATTCTTGAATCGATCCAACAATAAAATAGATGAAATATTTTTATCGATAAAAGAGGAGCTGATTAAAATTGACCCAACGCTGCAGTCCTCGGTGGAAAAGACCGCGGCGAATGTGCAACAGGTTGTCAAAAAGTTGGAGCATAAAGCAAATCAGGCATTCGAAAGAAAAATGAGCACGGAACTTAGCCAGATTGAAAAAATAAACAATAATATATTTCCTGATAAGGATTATCAGGAAAGGAAGTTAAATGCACTTCAATATCTTTCAAGATATGGGAAAGAATTGGTTGATCTAATATATAATGCGGTCGATATCGAGGACTTTTCGCATCAACTCCTTATCCTGGATAATTAAAGAATTAAGGACAATGGCAAAAATTTCGAGCAGTACAGTGGTGGTATTAATTTCGATAATGACGATTCTACTTTCTCTTTCAAACCTCCTTGGAGAAGATAAAGTTAAACCGGATGCAGTCAATGTTTTTGATCGTTTGTCAGAGGACAGCCATTGGGAAATGGTTGGAGAGGTCCAGGAATTATCTCCTAAGGACCTGCTGGATTTAAATATTGTCGGTTCTGATTTCCTGTTTGAATACACCGCTCATAAGGTATTGCGCTGTGGCTTTATAACTCCGGAAGATAGCCTGCTGATTAAGTTCACACTTTTTCAACTGGAAAATCAAATCATGGCATTTGGGCTCTATTCAGTAGACAAATCGCCCTCCTTAAAATTTTATGATATTGGTTTTGAATCGTATTTAAAAGGATCTGGTCTGATCTCCTGGTATGGAAATTATGTATTTCAATCTGAATCTGCAGATACTTCCACTAAATTTCCCTCCGTAATAGAAGAATTTGCCAAGGATTGCATCAAATATTTGCCGAAACAAAAGCAATCTACTCCTATTTTGTATTCGTTACCCAATAAAAACAAGGTCAAATATTCAGATAAGTTTTATAAAAAACGCTGGTTAGATCAGGATTATTTTCAGAATATATATTATGCGGATTATTACATTAAGGAAGGTTTTTCCCGGATTTTCATCATGGATAATCTAACCACGTCAGCGGCAGACAGTAATTTTTGGAATTATTACAACTTCATTAAAAATTATGGATCAATTTTATCAGATTCGTTAAAGATCGAGACCGATTATTTTGTAATCGACGAGCCATTATGGGGCAAAACAATCCTGGCAAAAAAGAATCAGATTATTTACGGTATTATGGATTATAAAAACATCAAATGGACCGAAGATCGCCTGCATGATTTACTTGAAGAGTTAAAGAAACGGAAAATTGTAAAGCAGGGATAGTTGTGCTCTTTCTCTAAATCCTTGTGCTGGTTAATATAAGTCATAAGACAATCCCTATTTAATCAAGGATATAAATGCTCATCTCCTGGATTGTTTCTAATAAAAATCTGCTAGATCATCATTTTGTTGATTTACCGAATCATATTAGCCAAATAAATGGCTGGTTCGTGAACGAAGATTCCACAAAGGCCTCAATAATAATCAATTCAGGTGATAAGAAATCTGTTCAATTTAGAACAAGTCGGAATAAATCATTAATAGAGATTGAAG
>CAZTXJ010000317.1:0-2111 GCA_964617285.1 uncultured Calditrichaceae bacterium
AAACCGGCACCAATGATCGGGGAATCCCCCACCCTGCCCGGAATTTTGAAGGAGAGTCCGCTGGTGGTGGTCACGCCGGCCATGTCTCCCTTTCCATCCACCGCACAGCAATTGATGGTCCCATAAACATTGAGGTATTTCCGGATTTCCATACCTATTTTATCATCTGCCGGTGGCAGCCAATCATCATCCTTGTTTAAATTCTCTTTCCAGCGTAACCAGATTTCCCGGGATTTATCGGTAAGTAAATTTTCTACCTTAAAACCGTGGGCTTTGGCAAATGCCTGAGCCCCTTCTCCGACCAACAGGACATGATCCGTTCTCTCCATCACCAGCTTTGCTACTTTCGAAGGATTCTTGATCCCCTCCAAAGCCCCCACTGCTCCGGCGTTGTGAGTCGGACCATGCATCACCGAGGCATCCAGCTGAACCACCCCGTTTTCATTGGGCAGACCACCGTAACCTACACTAATTTCATCCGGATCATCTTCGACTAGGTTGACACCGCTGATAACCGCATCCAGTGGATCCGCACCTTTCCAGATCATTTCCATGGCTTTGGCAGTAGCCTTCTCTCCATTGGCACTGGAAATAACCACCGGAAAATCAGTGCTCGGCGGATTGGCTTGTGCGCTCTCTAGGGTTGTATGCAGCAGGGCCGGGGCTATCCCCACTAAAGTACTGCCAAGAATTGAATCCTTCAGAAATTTTCGCCGGTTCATTTTACTCATCAAACATCCTCCGGTAATTGATTTTGTTCATCAAGAAGCTTCTTAAGTTTATCCTGGATCTCCGGTCGCTGCAGTTTTATCAGCACCTTACTGAGCTGTTGCTCTTCTTTCAGATTAATTTGCAACACTGCTCCGGGATTTTCCAGAGTGCGGTCCCATATCAGGCGGGCATCCTGGCCCAACAATTTTTCCAGCTCCTTTTGTATGGTTTGAATATTGGTCTGCATTCGATTCAACCAGGGAAACCTTTTCTGAAAAACAAACAATTTCAGTGCCTGGACTTTCTGTTGGGGCGTTCGGCTGGATTCCAGGATTTCCTTTAATTTTGTATCTACCAGGAGTGTCTGCGGTTTTTGGTTATCTCCGAGGGAGATGTCCTGAACCTGCTCCAGGATATTCAGCAGCTCGCTCCCTTTCAGATTTAACTCATCGGCCAGGCTCAACCATTCGGAAAATTCTGATAAATTGTAAGAGATCAATTGGTGTAATGCTTTCATGGAAAAATTTTGCCGGTGTAAATAGTGCTTGGTTGCAGGGGAGAGTTTCGTTATAGCATTGGCAACCTGCTCCAGGTATGAAAGCCGATCGATACCGAGCAGTTGTTTAATCTTCTCTTGCCCACTTTCAGAAAAACGTTCCCGGGCAATTTCATATGCTTTTAGTTTTTCGATGGCCGTGAGATCACCACTGTTCAAATTGGCCTGCAGACCCATGAGAAAGATTGCTTCAATTTGTTTCAGGTCATAAACAAATGCAGGCACCTCTTTCAAACCAGCAGATACTGCCGCGATCAGTCGCCGGTGACCATCCACCACAAAATACTTTTTATCTGACATCAGAATGATTGGATAAACAATACCGGTTTCCTTGACCGATTCCACCAGGGCAGGATTTTCGATCCGGATATGATAACAGTATGGAAACGATCGGTTGATCTGAGCTATTTTAATTAAGGTAATTTCCAAAAATAATTCCCGGTAATTGTACATTTGATACCAGAAAATTCTAATCAATGAACAGATAAATGTCAAAATAATATTTATTTTTCATCCTGAACATTATTGTCTCTCCATGACAGGCCGGTTTTGACCAAATTCTTTTAGAATCCAGGCAAATAAAAAAAGTTTTGATCTGGATACTCCAATTCGATAATTTCCTTATAAATTGGCGGAGGGGTTCAATGATGAATAAATATCTCTTCTTGTTATTCGGTATTTTAACTTTGTCATTAATTTATGAAAAAGTACACTCACAAGTAATTCCACCAGCGTATGATATTTTCTTACTTTACCAGGGCTATACCATCAATGCCTATAATGCCATCGGTTTTTCCAATGCAATTCATTCCACCATTTCCGATCTCCCTGATGCAAATCCCGC
>CAZTXJ010000318.1:0-2106 GCA_964617285.1 uncultured Calditrichaceae bacterium
CATCATACACCTCATCCGGGACATTCAGATCGCCCCGGCCCCTGCCCATCTCAATGTGATCTTTAAAGGTACCGTGGAAATCCGATCCGCCGGAGATCAACAAATCCGATTCCTCAGCCAGTTTCTTTAACTTTGCAATAAAATTCCGGCTGTAACCGGGATAATAGACTTCCACCCCATCCAGTCCCATCTCCTTCAGTTCAAGGATCTTTTCCGCCAGTTCTTCAAAGGTGGCAAAGTTCAGCAGATGGGGATGAGCGGCTATAGCCAAACCGCCGGCCTGTTTTATTAATTGAATAGATTCCTGATCCGAATATTTTTCTTTTTCCACAAATCCGGGCGCACCTTTGCTCAGGTAATCAATAAAGGCGTGATGCAGGCTTTTTACATAGCCCTTGTCCAGCATGATCCGGGCGATATGCGGCCGGGCCGCGACTCCGCTCCCAACCACATCCTGCAGTTCTTCCGGCGTGATCGGGAATCCGATTTGGTTCAGCTTGTCAATCATTTTAAGCGCCCGCTCCTGCCGGTGATGCCGCAGGTAAGCCAGCGATTCCCGAAGAGTTTCCGATTCATGATCGATAAATAAACCCAGAATATGCAGGTGGCCATTTGGCGGCAGAGACGTTTTGGCGCTTAACTCCACTCCCGGTACTACCACCTGGCTATGCTTTCTTCCCGCGGCCAGAAATTCCTCAATCCCATCCACCGTGTCGTGATCGGTAAGGGCGACGGCATGCAATCCTGTTTCCCGGGCTTTGATAACCAGTTCGGTGGGAGTAAAACTTCCGTCAGAATAGATACTGTGGGTTTGCAGATCAATCATCTTATGGATTTATACTCCCAGTTGTGAGATTTTTTCTTTATCAATTTTTTCAACCAGTCCCTTTTCAATGACGAATGAAGCGGACTGATAAATGCCTTCCACATTAATTACCACCCGGGTTTCTCCCCGGATTTCTTTCAGGATTCCCTTAATTCCCTTAAAAGGCCCGGTGGTTACTTCCACCCAGTCCCCTTCCCTCAGATAATTCTCCAGCTGCAGGGTCTCGGGATATTCAATTACCTGCTGCAACTGCTGGATCTGCCAGTCCGGTATTGCTGCCGGCTTACCGCTGAAAGAAACCAGGCGAACCACCCCATGGGTGCGTAGTGTTTCGAAACGCTCACCTAAATCGATATGCACAAAAACATAGCTGGTAAACAACGGGACTTCGATCTTCTTCTTGCGGTCTTTCCACTGCCGGATCTTCTGGACCATGGGCAAAAATGCTTCTACCCCTTTTCCGACCAGCAGATCATATACTTTTTTTTCATGGCGGGGACGTGTGTAAAGTGCATACCAACTCATTCAAACAATTCCAATCTGTAATTAAAACCTATAGCTCCGCCCCGTCACTTACGGGGCCGAAAAATTTCGAGACCGCAAAATTAAAGTTTACTGATAAAAAAATAGCTATCCCACCGGCGGTAGAACAGCTAACATCTGCTCATCGAGCAAAAAAACCACTGCAGAAATTCAACATCTGACACAAACTGAAAAGGTATATTTCCACTTTTACTCTTCACGACAATTCCAGATATAACCGTATACTACCCGGGTTCGCTCCCTGACTTGAGGTTTTTGATGAAACTCCCTTTTCAGCAAAAAAATTTAGGTTAGATAAGAGGTTATCTAATCTATTAATTATTAAATAAGTTATCGAATAAAATCTGTTAAACTTTAACCTCAAATGTTAGAATTTAAAGTACTAAATTAACCATCTTTTTTTGAGGTATACCATTCAATAGTTCGCTTCAATCCTGCTTCAAACAATACACCTGGTTTATAGTTAAGAAATTTCGAAATCCGCTCGATATCTGCAAAGGAATGCTTTACATCTCCCGGGCGGGGATCGGAATAAACCGGCGCGATTTTTTTGTTCATGATCTTATTGATGCTCTCCACCAATAGATTGAGATCGATCCGTTCGTGACAGGCGCAGTTGAAAACCATCCCGGATGGCGAATCCACTTCGGTAGCCAGAAGATTGGCCTGGATTACATTGGTCACAAAAGTAAAATCCCGGGACTGCAGACCATCGCCATAAATCACCGGTTGCCGGT
>CAZTXJ010000319.1:0-2082 GCA_964617285.1 uncultured Calditrichaceae bacterium
TTGACTGACAAGGATCATCTGACCATCACCGCCTACAACATTTTGCCGGATGGAACCGAAGCCAAAGCGGTGGAAACAAAGTACACCAGGATAAAAAAATAATTGGGATTCTCGGGTTATGTAGCCGGTTAGTCCGTTATTCCGGGAAAAGAGAAGATAAGATTTTGAATGTATTGATAAAGTTAATAAATTTTATAAAATGATATTTAAGTGGGTATAAAGGATAATTGTTCTGATGAAAGTAAAACCGATTGAAGTAAAAGCGTTGGATAATTATAAAATCTGGATAAAATATTCTGATGGCAAAAAAGGGGAAGTAGATCTTTCCGGCTATGCAGGAAAAGGTATATTTAAATCCTGGAAAGATTACCAATTTTTTAAAACGGTTTATATCGGTGATCACGGCGAAATCGCCTGGGGGAAAGATATAGATTTATGTCCGGATAGTTTGTATCTTAAATTAACCCAACTGACACCGGAACAACTGTTTCCGAATCTTAAGGAAGAATCAGTAGATGCCTGAAATCAGCCGATTTTATGGTATTATTATAAAGATGTATTTTGATGATCATAACCCGCCTCATTTCCATGCGATCTATGGTGAATTGGAAACAATAATCAATATTAATACCCTGGGGATCATCTGGGGAGAGTTAACCCCCCGGGCATTAGGTTTAGTCATGGAATGGGCTTCACTGCATCAGAACGAGTTGCTACAGGTTTGGGAGCAGGCGAAAAATTTAAAACCTCTTGATAAAATAGACCCACTGCCTTAAAAAATATTAGATTAAAAATAAAACTAATATAATTTCAGATTACAAAGATTGTAAAGAGACTACCGGTAACCGTGGATTTTATGTGTTACGCCGGCTGGGGCTGGAGCTGATGGTCAAGCAGTATGAAGTTATGGTTGGATCATAGGTACTGATTCGAACGATGGAAAAATTAACCCGGCTGTTAGTTAAATTCAGGTGTCAATAATAATGAAATCTATAAAATTACAAAAAGTAAGTCTTTTATTTTTTATTGCCCTTTTTATCTGGTATTCTCTTGTCTTTTTTAATATTCCCAAATTATTAATTGCCGGGTCCATAAATTTATTTAGCCTGTCCAGTTTATTAGAATTATTTTTGGTGATTATTTTGCTGGGATATTTTTTAAAATGGAAATATACTGATTTTTTTGCTCTGTTTATTTTATTCCTCTGGGGGTATCTCCAATATGCTGCCCACTGGAGACATCTCTTATTTAAGCCTTCCAAAGAAGTTCTTAATCATTACTACCAATTTTTTCATGGTACATTAAGGTTTTTTCCTCAATCGGATGTAAGAATAGTACCGGATGCTTATCATACCATATTGGGACTATTAATATTTCTTAATCTCATAGTGGTTATCTATAAAATTATTTTATTTCTAAAAAATCGAAGCCGGAAGAATGTTTTAGAAAGTAATAAGCAAAATGGATGAAAATCCAAAAGGGGGGAATGATGAAACAGCAAAGCAAACCTAAACAGAAAAAAGAGAAGGATGAATCCTGCAAGTGGAAACTGCGGAAAGGGAAAATACTGGTGGTTGAAGATGCGCAGACCGCCTCTCTCGTGATTGTGGCGCGAGGATTAAAGGATGTAAGCGAAAAGATAACTGCTCTGAAAGAAGTTCTGGCAAGTTTTGAAGCGCAATTGGTGCACCTATAATTTGCGCACCGCAGATTTGTAGTCTGATTTATATCTTGATTTCAATTTTCTGGAAATGTAGATTTAAAATGTAATTCCCAGAAAAGAGGGGTTTTTTATATAGAATTGTATTAGAAAATTAAAACAATTTTTGATCTGACTCTCCTCTGTAGAAACTAGGGTGGTTGTTATTTTAGAATTTGTGTGGTATTAGGGTGTTTTTGAAAAAGTGGAGCTGTATCCGGACCTTTTTTAAAGTAATTTATGATCAATAGAATTTTTTTAGAAATATGTCTATATGCAGGAAAACTTTTTCTTATTATAAAGGAAAAGTTTGCTATATATGGCAATTTTTTCCTATAAATGGACAACAAAATTGACTGAATGATACAGCTTAATAATAAGTT
>CAZTXJ010000320.1:0-2077 GCA_964617285.1 uncultured Calditrichaceae bacterium
AAGCATTTCCAGATGTCAAACAATAGAATCGGGGATTCACATTTTAGGAAGCAAAAAAGCGGTCCCGGTTATCCTCGATATCCGCTTTCTTCTTCAGCTCATCAAACCATTCGTTGAAAAAGCGCTGGGATTTCTGGGTCAACAGCCGGTTGCGGATAGTTTGGTATTGCTGCTGAAAAGCCTGCTCATCAAAGGGCGTGCGCTCAATCACTTTGATGTAATAAAATCCCCGGTTGGTCTCCAGCAATGGAGAAATTTTTCCCGGTTCCAGGGTAAAGGCTGCCGCAGTGATCTCCGGCGCCCGTCCGATTTTCGGTACCGCCTGGGACATGTTGAACTGGGTGGTCGAATCCGATACCACTATCTTGGCCTCATCACCAGCCGCTATTTTGTTAAAGGGCACATTCTGATCCACTTGATCTTGGAATTTCTGCGCATAAGCCCGGGCCAGTTCGGTGCGTTTAGCCTGTTCAACTTTATTTTTGCAGATATTCTCTACCTCATCAAACGGTCGGTATCCTGCCTCGGCAATGTTGGCCAATTCGAATATCACATAGCCGCGGGTGGAGTGGTAAACCGTGGAGACATCATTCACGTCCGCATTAAAAGTCCAGCGCATGGCGGAGGACATTTTTCCGAATCCGGGCATATATTGCTGATCGGTCATTTCCGGGGTCTGCTGAATCTGGTATTTCATCCGGTCGGCCGAAGCCTGAAAACCCTCATCCTTGGCCATCTCTTCAAAATTCTTGGCCCGATCCTGGGCGTTTTCCAGGGTGAGCGGACTTGGGGAAAATTTTATCAGGATATGAGCGGCATGCACCTGCTCTTCACCATCTATCTTTTTGCGATCGATTATTTTGATGATATGCAATCCATAATTGGTCTTTACCGGCCCGACTATTTGTCCCGGTTTGCCAGAAAAAGCGGCCTCGGCAAATTCCGGAACCATCCGGCCCTTTTCAAAATAACCCAGATCGCCATGATTTTGGGTCACCGAGGGATCTTCCGAGTATTCATCGGCCAGCTTAGAGAAATCCTGACCGGCTTCAGCATCTTTCTTGATATCTTCAGCCAGTTGATAGGTGCGGGCAGTATCTTCCGCTGAGGGATTGGTGGAAAACAGGACGTAGTTCAGTTTACGGCGTTCCTCCACCTTGAATTCGTCTTTATGCTCATCATAATATTTCCGGACCTCGCTGTCCGACACCTGAATGGAATCCTGGCCGAAGGCGGAAACCGGAATATAGAGATAATCGATTTTTGCTGTCTGATTTTTGGATATATAATCCTCTTTTACTTCCTCCTCGGTAACCATCACCGAAGCTGTGACAATGGTCTGCAGTTTCTGGAAGGGCAGAATTTCCCGGACGTATGATTCCACCGGGGTCCAGTCTACCTGGGGATTATTCAATGCCTCCCGGTACTTGGCCATGTCGAATTTTCCATCGGTCATAAAATTGGGATTCTGACTGATTCCCGGCGGCAGGCTCTGGGGATTCTGGGTAATCTGCTGGAATACCTCATTATCGGTCACCCGGATCTTCCGTTTGTTGATCTCCTTACTCAACAGAATCCGCTGGACGAACTGATCCCACACCTGATCCCTCAGTTCGGAGAGTTTTTCCTCATCCGGTTCCTTACCGGACTGTTGTTTTTCCTGCTGGTAGGCATTTTGGACTGCCTGTTGAAAATCTTGTATGGTAATTTTATTACCGTCAATTTCCCCCACAATATTGGGACGGCTGCGAATACCGCTGAAGTCCATACCCCATTCAAAAACCATTAAGGCCACAAAGGCGATGACGAGAATCCAGATAAAGATAAAGGTCATCTCCCGTAATTTGGTCATCATAATGCAGCAATCTCCTTTTGTTTATTCAAAAATTAAGACGTAAAATTTAAATTTTAGCCCTGGTAAAACCAAATACAATTATATTTAAAAGAGGGATTTTTGTTCTGGAGTATTTGCTTAAGTGTAATTGCGAATGCATTTTGTCATCCCCGTATGTTTTTAGCGGGGATCCAGTTTTCCCTTCCCTGGGCCCTGGATGCCCGATCTCCGTCGGGCATGACA
>CAZTXJ010000321.1:0-2075 GCA_964617285.1 uncultured Calditrichaceae bacterium
TGGGGAAAAGATAGAATTGTTCTGCTGCTACACCGGCCAGACTGTTATTACTACCTGAACCCACCAAAATCTTTATCGGTCCATGCTCGGTCCGCTTACCGTTGATGTCCACGTCAACCAGTTTATAGTAGTAAGTCATGCCATTATTAACATGACTATCCAAAAAAGAGTAGGACTTTCCACTGGTAGAATTACCCAGACCGACCAGACTCGGATCGGTTTGATAAGATGAAATGAGATAATAGTTTTCTTCTGTGGTATCTCTGCGGAATAATTCAAATCCTTCATTCTCAAATTCGCTTTGGGTAATCCATTCAATTAGGATGCCGTGATCACTGTTTTTTAAAGTGAAACTACTCAATTCAACAGGCAAGCTTATATCCTCAGGAGTAATGTAGTTTCCAAATGCAGTTTGATCTGTGGTTGTCCATGGATCGGTATCTTGATCCATGGTGATAATGGTTTTATTCGGTGAAATCGTTCTCCATTGTAATCCCGAAGTTCCCGATGGATTTGTAATTCCACTAATCCTTAAACTGGCTATCAGGGTTCCCATACCAGTGCTGGAAATTAACTGAATTCTGGAATTAAATTGATTCTGATCTCCGATGGTGGGCATTAATGCATTAAGGATTATCCGATTCCCATCAAGAATTTCTCCTGCGATAAGATAGTCTGCGGTTAAGCCGCTACTAACAATCTCTATCACAGGATTGGTGAAATATTGAGAATTAAACTCTAACACCAAATCGGTGTGTGCCAGATAAAGATTGCCTGTTCCGGTATTAATTATATAAATATCAAATGTCAGATTACTCCCGTTTACCACCTGATTCTGGACACTTACATCAAAACTTTGTCCAAAGAGCAGATTAAAACTAAATAAAAGAAATAAATATTTTCGCATCATTTTAATAGACATTGCTAAGCTCCTTCCCCTGTTATGGCACGTTAGTTATCTGATTTCGATTATTCCAAACCAGACTGCGATCATTCGCATCGACAGTGCCACTTAATACACAATCACTGTTCTGATATCCGCTGATATTTCTGTTATCCCAGGTAATGGTTCTGTCATTTCCATCAATAAGCCCGGATGCATCGGCGTCTCCTCCCCATAAACCAAACAGACCACCCTGGAGCGGAGCCATGGAATTTAAACCATAAGCATTATTTATGTCCGAAGTAAAGTCAAATAAAGAACTCGTATAACTCAAGGATTGAGCACTTGCGCTCATTATGGGCAAGTGATTACGGTGCCGGACGACCAGATAGTAATCATCTGCAACGACTCCGACAAATTTTACCTGACTTATTCCATCTAGATCAACAATTGAACCATCATTTTTTAAAAAAGCTGCCCGGGTTTTGACTCTGGTGGAAGAAGAAGTGCCGGTTCTCAATTCCACCAATACCCAGTCAACAATATTCGGTGGTATATTTGTCACGCTTTCACCGCCATCATAATTCCATGGAGAGGTATTGTAAGGCTGAGCGAGAGGTAAGTCTCCATTATTCTGTAGCGATGTTAACATAGAGGTACCGTTGAAGGGGCCCTCTAAAAGGGCTTTTATGTTGGCTGAAACAGTAAAAGCAAAACTTCCAAAGGCGGTTCCCCATCGGCCATCTTCTCCGCCAAAAGCTGTTCCTCTGGTAAGAGCATATTCGTTAAAGACCCAGAAGGTCAAACCGTCGGCCGGATCTACAGAAATACCGGAAAAATCGCCCCAACGGTTTCTATCAAAACCGGGGGTTCCAAAGGTCCGAATGTAGTAGTCTAAACCAGCTCTTAAAACCTCACTTCCCTGGACTGTGCCAGGTGGATCGTTTGATAATCTTCCGGTATAAAAGGCACCCGGATAAATTGTTGACGCTGAAGCTGAAAAACCAATGGCCATATTACCGGTACTATCAACAGCGATGGATGGAAAAAATGTATAGGTGCCGGTAGCGATATCCTCACCCCCTACGTTACCCTGATCATTTAGGCTAATAGAATTCAGGTTACTGGTATTTAGTTTCCACCAGTGGGCGGTCGTTTGGGAAGCATCAGGACCGGAGTTTGGGAAAATTTC
>CAZTXJ010000322.1:0-2058 GCA_964617285.1 uncultured Calditrichaceae bacterium
CTGGTGGAAGATACTTCCGGGAAAGGTCACATTTCCCGGGTAGTTGGCAGTGAGCGCTGTTTTATGGCCGCGATGCCATTGAAGTAGTTGGTTGAATGAATTCGTTTACTAACCACCTAAGCTGATGTCCCGGCGTTAGCAGCAACTGACAATATTCTGGGAGAATTTACATGAAGGCGTATCAATTATGGCCTAAAATCGAACCATTTGAAGAAGATTTCCTTCAGGTTAGTGAAGTTCATAAAATTCGTTATGCACTTTATGGGAATCCAAAAGGTAAACCTGTTCTTTTTCTTCACGGTGGGCCAGGAGGAGGATCTGATGATGAAGATGCCAGATGGTTCGATCCCAAAAAATATTTAATCGTCACACATGACCAACGAGGTAGTGGAAAAAGTATACCTCTGGCTGAAATAAAAGATAATACGCCCCAGGGCCTTGTGTCCGATATTGAAAAACTTCGCAAACTTTTGAATTTATATGATCCAATCTCAATTTTTGCCGGTTCTTGGGGTTCAACCTTGGCACTCCTCTATGCGGAAACTTTTCCACAAAATGTATCACAAATGATTTTGAGAGGAATTTTTACTTGTACCTGGGAATCTCAGGATTATTTTTATTCAGCCAGAGGTGCGGCTCTTTATTCGCCAGAAGCTTGGGATCGATTTATAAAGCAAATCCCCGATGGCCTGGAAAGAATCCAAGAGAAAATACACCGGCTGATAGAAGAATCGGACATGGAAGGTAAAAAAAGATGGTGTCAAATACTTGCAGATTATGAGTACAGTTTTTTCAATTTAACAGATGAGGAATTGACCAAAGCAATTAACAATTTTGAATCATATTATCCGGAAATGAGACTAAACATTTATTATCAGGCAAATCGATTTTTTCTTGAAGATAGACAGATTATCAATAATGTACATCGAATAAAAGATATTGATATTGTATTAATTAATGGGACACGGGACATAATTTGTCCGCCGTATTTTGCCTGGGAATTACACCAGTATTTAAATAATTCAGAATTGATATTGATTAACAATGGTGGACATTTATCGAGTGAAACGAATATAATGCTAGCACTACTTGAAGCCGTAAAAAGATGGGGCTGATTCCCGTAGACCAAACATGCGTAACCATTACCTATTTGAGTCTTTCACAAAAATAATATTTTTTAAAATAAAATTATCACAGTATGTAGACTATCCAGTATAATTCTAAAAGACCAAATTGAGAATTAAATTCTTACTTCTTTTTCTTGATAAATAAAGTGTAGTGTAATCTCAATTGCCTCAAATGTCAGCTTCTCATTTCACTTGTATTTATTATTTGATTTACAGATCAATGCTATCAAACTTATTTGCAATTTTCGCAACAATTCCGGACGATTTGGGGTAGGGATTGCCTACTAAAAGACCTATATTAGGTATAGTATATAAAAGAAATCTAATTACTTAAAATAGTCCAGCACCAGGTTTGTGTTCGATAAAATAGGAGTCCCATGAAAAAGAAGATAGTGAAAGAATTTATCAGGAAAGTTTGGAACGAAGGTGATATAGAAGCTATATCGGACTTTATTGGATCAGAGTATACTATCCATCATGATCCGGGTGATCCCTGGGAAGGCATGACGCTTGATATGCAGGCTTTTAAAGACCGTGTCAGTAAATCCCGCGCCCCCTTTCCGGATCAGCGTTTTGATGTGCAGGAAATCTTCGAAAATGAGCGGAGTGTTGCCATCACCTGGCTGTGGTCGGGGACGCATTCGGAAGACTTTGCCGGTTTTCCGGCTTCCGAAAAGCAAATAAAAATGTCAGGTGCGACAGTTTATTACTTTGAGGATAATCGAATTACCGGCCATTGGCAAATAACCGATCGTCTCAGCGTATTTCGTCAACTCCAGCAAGCATCCGCAAAACCGGATAAAAAGTAATACAGATCAAAAAGCTTTCCAGCCGATTTGGGGTAGAGAATACCCAATATTTTTGTTATATTAAACCATTGATGAGAGGCAATTCAATTAAGTTATATTAATTCAGGAGACACTTTAGTGAG
>CAZTXJ010000323.1:0-2051 GCA_964617285.1 uncultured Calditrichaceae bacterium
GTTTATAAATTAAAATCCGGCATTATGAAAATGCCGGATTTTTTTATGGCGATATCTTATATACTTCCACAATTGAGGCATTTTTGTTTTTCCAATCAAATTTGTTGGTACAATAATAAATATTACCTCCCTCATCATAGGTAAAACTGCCCTGATATCGTGGATCGAGTCCACTGAACCCGGAATAATAAGTAAGATTTTTTATCACACCTGTGATAGAAAAATCCTGATTCAATCGAATTACAGAAAAATTTGGATGGGTCTCGTCATATTGTGCGCCAAAGGCTCCAAATACAAAATAATCACCTAAGAACCTGTTTATAAAAGGGTCAAAAGGAGTAAAAATGCATTTTGTATCTCTTAAAAGCGGGATAGAAAATATTTCGTGTGTTTTATTACACATGTCTGTTAATCCAATATTCAAGTTTTTGTAATCCATCCCATCAGTTGACATATCAAATATGCTACAATCAGTGATTGGTTTACCGATAAAAGGTTTATCCATTTTTGCATTTATATATACCTTGTCATAATCTTCCAAACCATACTCATGAACATTATTAAATTCGGTCAGATCATCAAGAGCAAAACTATGATATCCATCATAGAAATAAATTTTTCCGGAGACATTCATGATAAACTCCGGTTCAAAATAGAACGGAATTTCTTTTATGGTTCTGATTTCTTCCAAGTTAGAAATGTAAAAATTGATAAAATATTTTTCCTTAATTTGTTTATCTTCTAAAAGAAGTATCTCTTTCCTGCCCGGTAAATAGACGTACATTACATTTCCAATGAAGGTTATGTCTCGAATATTTACTTTAAAAATTTTTTCTTTGGGACTGTTTTCGATTCTATCCACAACATTTCCCTGCATATCAACTTTCAATATCTCCTTCAGGGAAGCGATATATAAATGACCTTGATGATACTCCATGGCCATGGCTCCATTCATTCCCTCCGCACCCCCCCGGAAAGTAATTTGCCGGTAATCCAAACTGAAAATTAACTCTGGACCCTCACTCTCAATCTGGGATAAAATGTTAATCGATAGGCTCAACAAAAAAAGAAACAAAGTGAGAAATATTTTCATTTCTTCTCTTTAATATTTTTGTATATAGGTATCCTAGTACCACCATATTGGCTACTTTCATAAGTGGTATATAAATTATCGAAAACTGTTACTGAGTCTTTTTTAATTATGACATTTTGAATATAAATATTATCTCGACCTAATATATTCAAAAGGATGTCATATCTGCCGGAAAGAACGTTGTTATAATAAAAGCTATCTGCGACCGCATGTTTAAGCCATATTGAATGTTTTAAATTATATGGAGTTGCAATTCTTGATTTATTGTCTGGGATCAATAATATAAAATTGGCATCCACTTCTTCATGGTTTTTAAATTTGAGTAAAACCGATCCTGTCTTGCTAATATCAGTTAACGGTAAGAATCCAAAATTTTCATCTTTCCAGTCTTTTTCTATTTCTGCTTTATAGGGCTCATAATTATTAGATTTAAATAAACATATTGCCATGGTTAATTTGTTAAACCTTACCTGAACATTCTGCAATTCATGCGGTCTAGAATATACCGGATGAAAATATTCGAGGGTATATTCTCCGGTGGGGAGGTCTAAAAACCAGAAATAGCCATCTTTATCAATTTTAGCCTTAATATCTGTACCTTTAATAGTAATTGAAACCTGTTTTAGTAAGGTATCTTTTTCCAACAAAAATTGTGATTCTTCCATTGGAAACTGTATCTTTCCAAAGATACCGCCGGTGAGCCCAGCTGATCTTTTTAGCGGTGAGCAAAAGACCAGCAGAGTCATAGCAAGAAATAGTAGAGTAACTCCGCCCAAAAAGTTTTTATAACTGTTCATCAGAAAGTACCCAACCCAAATACTTTCTTAATAATAAAGGTTATTGAGATAAAATGCAATGCAAACCTTGAGATACCCAAAATTTCCAGGACAAACTTCATAACTAAAATAAATCCTGCCACCACCACGGATAGCAGGATTTATATCTTCGGAATTTTAAT
>CAZTXJ010000324.1:0-2047 GCA_964617285.1 uncultured Calditrichaceae bacterium
GGAGGATACTTCCGACTTTTTCTTTGGTCTTCCCCAGGGATTTCAGTTTATCGCCCGGGACAGTTTGAATAACGATTCGGCCTTTGTGCCGGTTATCGTCAACACTTCCGGAGGAATTATTACCGCAACACCGCTGATCAATCCGGGGATGGGGAATAAGATTAAAGACCAAAGATTAAAGAAAAAAGAAGAAATGAGGAGCAGGATCGTTCGGGCTGATGAGCAGCAGCGAAACCGGAAAACTTTGCCCTTCTCCGAAGAACGCTCACATATTGAGGTGGTGAACACTGGCAGTAATGTGAATCCGGTAATTGAAGGGATTGAGTCTGGTGATTATTCCATGGGTATTGGGGAGGTGCTAGTGATCAGTGAATTAGTTAATATAAATATATTATTTTCTGATAGTGTGCTGAGCCCTCTAATTAATGCAGACAATAAAAACAATCCAAATTATAATGCAAATGGGCCGGATAAACGGAAAAAAATTATTGACAGTACAAAATTAAGAAAAACAAACCTAACTGTCTATATTACTGATGTTAATAATAATCCTATTGAGAACTATTCTTTCACCATAAAAGCCCTGGTTCGTCCAAAATCAGGAGGGCATAATCATAACAATAATCGTCCCATAGGAAAGTTTATAACACCTGAAAAAGATACTATTAGTGTATATAATGGAAAAACTGATACCAGCGGCCAGGCTCAATATATCTATCTATGTAGTGGTTTTGGGGGAGTTGATTCAATCTTTGTACAGGGGAAAACAGAAAAAGATACTTCAAGTGCAATACTAACAATAAAAATAAAGGAATTACAATTACTTGCAGATGGTGATCATTACAATCTTGTTGGTGAAACTACTACACATCCGATTAATCACTATGGGACTTCAAATTTGAATTCAATATTGATTACTCTTGCTGATACTGCTTATGCAGATTCTACCTATATATTGCAATACAATGATATGAATTTAATTAATGGTGGTCCCTTTGATATCAACTCTAATTGGGATACGCCTCATCAAACTCACAGAGAAGGAAGCAATGTAGATATGAGAACTTGGAGTGCAGATCAGGAAGGTAGAGTATTGGATAAAAGATACATCAAAAAGCTAGTAAGAAAATTTCATGGAAAATTGCTAGATGAAGGTAATCACTTTCACTTAACATTTTGAGGTGTAAAATGAAACAGCATATAATATTTATTATAACATCAATTAGTTTGTTTTTATTGGTCCCATCATTTGTTGGATCTCAAGAATTTGAGGCTGGTAATAAAATAAATTTAAAAGTTAATGCTAATATAAATAAAAATTCAGATGGTTTGATAGAATATAGCTACACGGTCAAAAGCTTACCGGAAAGCCAACAAGATGTATGGAACTTCATGATCATATTTAATTTTAGTCCTGACTTAATATCCAAAAAGTTTCTAATACCTGGTTGGTGGAAACCAGATATACCTAATAAAAAGCCTTTTTGGATTAGTTGGAGTGCCCCTGAAAATAAAGATATAAACCCTGGTGATTCATTAAATGGTTTTGGACTTGTTGCAGATTCACTATTGTTGCCTGGAATCACTGATTTTTATGCCGAGGGTGATCATCCTATTCCTTCTTTTGAAGAAGGTATGGCTCCAAATTTTATTCCAGGATATGATGATCTGACCCCTTACGGTCCGGGAATCGTTGGAAAAACCGTTGGACCGGTTTTACCACCCGATCCATTTCTTCCTGAGACTTTTCTGGATACCCTTATCTCTTACACCACCCAATCCCATACTCTCAACTGGATCAGTGATTCAACGACAACAGCTAAATACACTGATTATTTTGAAAACACCAAATCCCACATCCAACAAAACAACAATCCCGCTGCCATCAATGTCCTGGATTCCGTGCTGACTGATGTGGAAGCAGACAGCGGCGTTACCCTCACCAGTGAAGCCTATGCCCTGATTAAGTACAATACTGAATATCTGAAAGAGCAGTTAACCCAACCTCATGGTCTTCCCCATAATGTCAGACTGCTCAACAGCCAGG
>CAZTXJ010000325.1:0-2041 GCA_964617285.1 uncultured Calditrichaceae bacterium
AACTTTGAAGTAGTCGTAGACATTGGCAGTATCTAGGAAAAGATAAGCCACACCTCCCTGCAACGGAGGAACACTACTATAAACTGCTTGTCCTTGCAAAACACCAACATCATCCATGGAATCCCAGTCTGCGGTATCAAAACCATTATTTTCAAACTGCCAACGGCCTCCCTTGCTTTGAGCGAAAGCGGATGTTAGAAAGACTAACAGAAATAGACTAATTACAGGAATTATCAACCTTTTTTTCATATAATACTCTCGTATTTCTGTACCAAAGATATGCCATGCGTTCAATCCCTGAGCACATGGCTTATCTTTTTAGGTACCGTGTTTATGGTCTGCCATAATTTGGTGCTTGTTCCACACCGATATAAGCACTCATGGTTGAACCCACATCACCCCAGCCCGGATAGACAATATACATTTTCTTTCCATAAAATGTGAGATAATGCATGGGAGTCATTAGTTCACCCTCATACAGAATTTCTTCGCTCCCATCGGGTGCCAGGGTGTACAGGCTTGTTTCCCAGGCCTCGGTAAAATAAAGCGTGCCCTCGGTATCTATTTCAATACCTAAAGGCGAATCACCTTCATAGATGATCTCTTCATTTTCTAATCCGCTGGCTGTGATTTCATATTTGAGTATTTGACTATCCCATATGTTCGAGACAAACAAATTTTGATCAAATATTCTAATGCATTTGGGACTTCCTAACGTTACTAACTGAGTAAGTGTACCTGAAGAATTATAACTGAAAATCCCTCCCATTTCTTCAGCCTCAATCCAGTTGGAGACAATATACATATCCTGATTAGAATCCCAATCAAAATCAATAGGGGATTCTACCTCTACAACATCCTCAACTGTTCCTCCATCAGGAGAAATCCGGACAATCTTTCCCTCGCCCTGTTCACAAACGTATAAATAATTGTCTGGACCAAACTCCATCGCCCCACTAATAGGCTCATAGGCGAATTCGGTTTTATTTCCATTAGGTGAAATTTTATAAATTATTCCTTCATCGGCAGATCCTATATAAACATTTTCACTATCATCGACCGCCACACCATTGGGCCAAACAATTTCCTCATCAATAATCTCCAGCGTATTTTTGAATATAAAGGGCAATTCCTTGCTCCAATACTCTGATCCTTTGATGCTTACCTTAACATTTACCGTATCATTTGAAATGTTTGGTGTTTGAACGGTTAATTCATTGGGAGTTGCGTCAAGAATATTACCTATATTTTTACCAAAGGAGATGAAATTGTATTTAGGGTTGGTGTTAAATCCACTTCCGTATACTTTTATGATATCCTTTAGGTAACCCTCACCGGGACTTAAAGAATCCAGGATAGGAGTAGCCAAACCCGATGGATTAGGATCCGGATGTTTTGATCCATAGGTCGGCTCATCCGGTCCCGAGCAGGAAAAAATAATTATCCCCACAATTAGAGTACAGCTGAGGATTATCCACCATGTTTTATATTTCATATTTAAATCCTCCAAATAATCGTTTGTCTAAACATTTCGAAACCGTTTTATAATTGTTCACCGCGATTCTTCCTCATTAAAATTGAAAATTCACAGCAAACATTTGCACCGCATCGAAATTTTTGAATTGTACGTAACTGTAATCAAGCCCCAGAGCTAAATCTCCGGTTTCATATTTCACGCCTGCGCCCAGGGTAAAATCCTCTTCATCATAATTCGTTTTGTAACCACCCCTGAGAAAGACCATATTTTTAAAACCGTACTCCAGACCGAAATTCAACCGTTCGGTATAATCCCTGGGATGAATTGCATCGACAGATAACGTTAAACTATGTGGGGATTCAGTTGCCCATAAACTGGTCATGTCCATTGCCATACCAAATTTAAAGGTTAGCGGAAGCGGAAAATGGTCAACACGATATTTCTTTTCCTGGGAAAAATTCTGAAGGCTCATAGCCAGGCGTAAATCCTTGAAACCGGTATAGTATATCGTTCCAAAATCAAAGGCAAGAAGACTCATTTTGGCTGTGTATTCAGTTCCGGCTC
>CAZTXJ010000326.1:0-2035 GCA_964617285.1 uncultured Calditrichaceae bacterium
AATTTCTTACCTGAATTAATTTTAATGGAATTATCTAAATTGAATATCATATAAGAGGGAAAAAATAGAAGTTAGACTATTTCATTCTTCTGGATGGGGATCACCATTTTCATTAAATCCGAAAATATAAAATTAATCAAATCTAATTTCGTTTATGAAAAGGCCATTTTGGACGTAATAAATCAACCGCCAGATCGGCAATTTCATCGACATTATCTTCACCGAATGCAGACAATTGAACCGCGTTTCCGTTATCTCCAAACCGGACGTTTTGAAAGATGGCTTTTTTCCGTTCACCCAAAACAACTATATAAACAGGTTCATCATCATCATAATGCGACAAAACCATACGTGCTTCTTTGACTGTCATTGTATACTCCTTCATTTTTACTAAAATAGTATACCTGTTTATTATGAAGTTTTGATGAAAATGTATTAAATAAAATTAGATCATTAAACTATTTTATTCCGATACTCATCGGTGATTTTAATTCTTTTTTTAACTGCCTCCGGGAAAAAAAGAAAATTTGCGGGTAAATATTTTTGTATCTTCACCAATATCAATCTTAGATTTTTACAAATTAGAGAAAATTGAATTAATTATTACCCATATCCAAATTAAAGGTAACGTGAATAATCAATGTATGGAAGGAGCCCATGTATGAAGGTAAAAACCAGTCTTTTTTTGATAATTATTATTACACTTCTGGTATCGATGGGACTAACACAAACCGAAGCAGTAGAAAAAAGCGATTCCAAGAAGGATGTTGAAATTATTTTCCAGGTAAAATGGGATGGAAAAATCATATCCGGAATCACTGAGGTAAGTGGTTTAAAGCGAACCACTGAAGTTATCACCCATCGTAGTGGCAGCGATCCCAACCTTCAGCGCAGATCACCCGGGATAACACAATATGAACCAATTATTATCCAGCGGCCACGATCGGGTGACAAGGAATTTGAACGCTGGGCCAATAAAGTCTGGAATTTTGGATCAGGGTTGGGCAGCGAGGTATCGTTAAAGGATTTCAGAAAAGATATCCGGATTGAACTGTGTACCAAAGCGGGGAAGGTTTTGCTGGCTTTTAATGTGTATCGTTGCTGGCCTTCTGAATATGTTGCATTAAGCGATCTGGATGCGGACAGCAAAGCCCTGGCAACGGAACAACTTATTCTTCAGCATGAGGGATGGGAAAGAGACTACGCGGTGGAATGATTGTAAATAACACTTATTTATTTCAAGAAGAGGAGAAAAATCATGTCAAAGAAATTATTACAAAAAGCAAGTCTGTTTTTTCTTGCCAGTTTATTTTTAGGATTTTCGATCAGTCAGGCAATTGATTTTGCGGTCAATACCCATCGGTTCGATCCCTACAAGCAATTTAAATTTCGGGTAAAGTGGGATGGTAAATATGTGTCAGGAGTATTTCGGGTGAGTGGTTTGCATCGAAATACTAAGGTCATCACCCATAGGGAAGGAAGCGAACCAAGTATTTCCCGTAAAATGCCCGGCGAAACCGTATACGAACCGATTGTTCTGGAAAGAGGTCGTACTCATGACCTGGCTTTCGAACAGTGGGCAAATAAAGTTTGGAATTTTGGTGCCGGTTTGGGCAGTGAAGTATCGCTGAAAGATTTCCGCAAGGATATCATTATTGAATTGCTAAATGAAGCCGGGCAACTGGTGATGGCCTGGAAGGTTTATCGCTGCTGGCCATCGCATTACAGTCCATTGCAGGAACTGGATGCAAATAGCACCGCCATAGCAGTAGAGACCTTGGTGCTGGAAAACGAAGGCTGGGAACGGGATTATGAGGTGACCGAACCAACCGAACAGTCGTTTACCGAGCCATAAAATTAATCAGTTTTATCACATATTGGATTTGAAATTCTTTTTGGAAAACGATTGTCCAGGATCTTCCCCTTCTGATCCATCTTTTATGGGCGGAGTTGTGGTAAGTTAATCTTTTTTCCGGATCATGAGAGATGCCGATATAATATTGGTCAATAGAAGAGGAATATAAAATGTATAGAA
>CAZTXJ010000327.1:0-2029 GCA_964617285.1 uncultured Calditrichaceae bacterium
ATTGTCTGCTGCAAAACGGTCTGATGGGCTGGTTTCTCAATTTTAATTGGAAAGCCGATTTGCTCTACTGGGCGCTTTATTCCAAACTGCCGAGTGAAAAATTTAAAGAGATCTGGCCCCGATCAGAAAATTATCCAACAATTGCCAAAAATCAGGAAGTTCAAAAATTAATTGCTAAACTGACAAATTTGAGTTCATGGACATCTGAATATTTGAATTTTGATCCTCGACTTAGAGGAAGTAATAACTGGGTATTAGGTCCGCAGAGAACAAAACTGGGACATGCAATATTAGCAAACGATCCTCACCTTATGCTGCAAATACCTTCTCTATGGATTGAAATGCAACTGAAATCCGATCAAATGAATGTGGCTGGTTTTTCTTTTCCGGGGGCTCCGGGTATCATTATAGGTCGGAATGAATCTATCTCCTGGGGCGTCACCAATGGAATGGTTGATGATTGTGACTATTTTGTTGAAAAGATTGATACCCTGGAAAAATTTTACTGGAAAGATAATCAGAAAAATCCACTTGAGATCAGAGATGTGGTCATTAAGATCAAAAATAAACCGGATTTATTGTATACTATTTATGGCACAAATAATGGACCTATTCTAAATACGGTCTTTGCCGGAATTAAATCTGATGTTGTTCTTTCGATAAAGTGGACTGCCTGGGAACCGTCGGACGAAATGCTTTGTTTTGTCAGATTAGCCAGGGCCAAAAATTGGAAAGATTTTGAGGATGCTCTGAGAACTTTTTCGGTACCGGCACAAAATTTTGTTTTTGCAGACAAAGCCGGAAATATTGGTTACAGATTGGGTGGTAAAATACCGGTTCGTTCATACCAGGGGGGCATATTGCCACAGGATGGGACATCCGGTAAAAATAAATGGGTAAGCTGGGTACCTTTTGAAAAAATGCCGCAATTAAAGAATCCGGCGAAAGGCTGGATAGCTACTGCTAATAATCCGGTCATGAAAAATTATCCTTATTATGTTTCCGAATTCTGGGAACCGGATTATCGCATCAGACGCATTCAGCAATTACTAAGCGAATCGGAAAAACTGGATTTAGAGGATATGCGGGAAATTCAATTTGATACCAAAAGTTTACTGGCACAGGATCTGACGCCTGTAATTTTAACCGAGTTAGAGTACTATGATCCTCGGGACGATGGGGAAGAAAGCATGCTTTTACTATTGAAAAATTGGCACTATGATATGTCCACCGAGTCGATACCTGCTTCGGTATTTGAGACCACCCAGTATTTTCTGATTAAAAATATATTTCAGGATGAGATGGGTGACGAGCTCTTCAAGGTGTTCGTCGATCTTCCCAATTTTTATCTACGTATATTTGCCCAGGTTTTTCAGAACAAAGACTCTTACTGGTTTGATGATGTGAATACAGACAGTGTGGAAACCCGAAATGAAATTGTTGTTAAAAGTTTTCAAAATGCCATTGATTTTATGAGAAATAATTACCAGGATAAAATGGAAAATTGGGAATGGGGAATAGTTCATACTTTGGAGTTAGAAAATGTGCTTGGAAAGACAGCACTAACCCGACGTTTATTTAACCGGGGTCCGTATCCCGTGCCCGGGAATGGTTCAACCATTAATGTAGGTACCTATCCCTTTTTTAAACCTTTTCATATGCTTGCTGGTCCATCGCTCAGGTTTGTTATGGATTGGGCTTCACCGGAAGATTATGAGAGCATTATTCCGGGTGGTACCAGTGGCAATTTTTTAAGTAAATTTTATGATAATCAAATTTCTTTTTGGTTAAAGGGGGAGTTAAAAAAGGTATCAATAACTCCTGTCAAAAGTGAATTTGAAATCCAATTAATTCCGGGTAAAAATTAAAAGAAAATTGTATTGACACACAGGATTTTTTCTTCTATATTGTGCGCCGCTTTTGTTGACCTTTTTGAATCTTTTTCAAAATTAGGATGTTGACAAAATAAGGATTTTTTCTTAATTTTTATGACGCGTTGAAACGCGGATGGTCTAGAGACAGAATACTT
>CAZTXJ010000328.1:0-2004 GCA_964617285.1 uncultured Calditrichaceae bacterium
TCCCGCAGCTGCGGGATCGTAAAGACAGGATTTACCAGTCATCACAAGCGTCTAACTGAAAGTGTTTAATTATTTTTCCGCTTTCATTTTATCGGGATGAAACGTTTGGTAAACCTTCAGGGCAATGTTTTTGGGTAATTTTCCTTTTTCAATCAGGACATCCAGCGAACTATCACCGATCCTTTTCAGGGAGCCAAAAGTTTTCAAGAGATGCAATTTGCGTTGCTTGCCAATCCCGGGAATATCATCCAGCGGGGATTTCAGATTTTTTTTGTCCCGCAATTTCCTATGATAGGTAATGGCAAAGCGGTGGGATTCATCCCTGATTTTCTGCAGTAATTTCAACCCCTCCGATCGTTTCGAAATATTCTGTGGATCGCTGGCCCCTGGGATATACACTTCCTCCAATCGTTTGGCCAGACCAATGATCGGCTGATCCTTTATCTCTAATTCATCGAGCACCTGCAGAGCACTGGAAAGCTGTCCCTTGCCGCCGTCGATCAGAATCAGATCCGGAAGATTTTTATTCTCCTTCAATATCCGCCGGTAGCGCCGGCCTACCACTTCCCGCATCATGGCAAAATCGTCCGGGGTGTCCTTGGTTTTAATCTTAAAGCGCCGGTATTCGCTCTTTTTGGGATTGCCATTCAGGAAATACACCATGGAGGCCACGGCATTTCTCCCCTGTAAATTGGAAATATCAAATGCCTCGATATGCTTCGGTGGATTTTTCAGATTCAGATCGTTTTGCAGCATTTTAACCGAATGGGCCACATAATCCTTCTTTTTCATCTTTTGCAACATCAGATCATCCAGCAGAAATTTAGCATTCTTCTGGCATAGATTGATCAGTTTCTTCTTCTCGCCGATTTTCGGCACCGAAAGTTCTACCGAATGTTTTGCCCGCTGCTGCAGCCATTCCCGGATCAATTCGTCATCTTCCGGCTCCTCCGGCAGTAAAATCTGATTAGGCAGGAAATCCGAATCCAGGTAATATTGCTGCAGAAATTGGGTAAGGATCTGTGCAGGGGTTTTCTCCTCCACCCCCTTCAGATAAAAATGCTGACGGCCGATCACCTTTCCATCCCGGATCCGGAAAACCACCATGCAGGCATCATCCCCCTCATTGGCCAGGGCCAGTATATCCCGGTCTTCCAGATCGGCCAGGGCGACTTTCTGATCGGTAAAATAATAATTCTCGATCATTTGAATCTGATCCCGGATCCGGGCCGCATTTTCAAAATGAAGCGATTGGGATTCCGATGCCATGGTCACCTTTAATTCCTCAAGCAAATCCCTGGTTTTACCGCGCAGAAATTTCTCCACCTGGTCGATCATCTTCCGGTAATCCGGAATACTGACCAGCCCTTCACAGGGACCCTGGCACCTTTTGATATGATAATCCAGACAGACCTTCACCTTTTTCCGGGCAATGATATCATCATCCAGATAAAACTTGCAGGAGCGGATGGGAAATATTTTGCGGACCGTTTTCATGATACCACGCAGATGGCGTACATCGGTATACGGACCCAGATATTTCGAACCGTCCTTGATAATTCTGCGGGTTACAAAAATCCGTGGCACCGGCTCGTTGGTGATCCGGATATAGGGATAGCTTTTATCATCGCGCAGGTTGATATTATAGCGCGGCTTGTGCTTCTTGATCAGGTTCGATTCCAGGATAAGCGCTTCCACCTCATTATCCACCAGAATGGTTTCCAGATCCCGCACTTTTCGAACCATGGTGCTGGTTTTCGGATCGGCATTGCCCGACTCGCGGAAATAACTCCGCACCCGGTTGCGCAGGTTCTTGGCCTTTCCCACATAAATCACCTTCCCAACCTCATTCTTAAACAGGTAGACCCCGGGATGGCTGGAGAGATGTCCGAGTTTTTCCGATATTTTCTGATTCATTTTCCAGTTTAAATAAATAACATATTATGATTATTGCTGTAGCTCCAAAATCAGGTGGTATGTCATTGCGATCCCGCAGCTGCGGGA
>CAZTXJ010000329.1:0-1987 GCA_964617285.1 uncultured Calditrichaceae bacterium
TTTGCACAATTTAGAAATGGACCATTTTTTTGTTTCCCTAACGACACAGAATATTTAAATTCGTCTATTGTCAAGTAACCCCATGGTTTTTCATTCAACAATAGCAGGAATTAATATCAATAGACTTTCGGATAAAACATTAAATCTAAACAGGAGGAGAGAATATGGCAGTTATATGTACCGATGCCGGACATGGTGGCTCGGATTCCGGGGCAGTGTGGGAGGACATCACTGAAAAGAGTCTGAATTTGCGCTTTACCCAGGCTGTGAACAAGGAATTAAAGAAAAGGGGACACCGGATCTTTACCACCCGACAGGGAGATACAGATGCTCCACCTCTGGGAACCCGCTGTAAACTAATTAATGCCCATCATCAAAATAAGTCACCACAGTTCGATGCAATTGTATCCATCCATTGCAATGTGGCTGCGTCTTTTGAATCTGAAACGGGAAAATATATCGCCAATGAATCGGTGAAAGGTTTTTATGCCATCTACAGCGCTGAATCGGATTCCAGTAAGAAATTGGCCAAAGGCATAGCTGATTCCTGTCGGAAAAAAGAAATCAGCTTAAACCACAGCGGGATGATTTCAACCATCGATCTGGGCAGAACACTGGCCTGGATCCATAAAACCCTACCACCTGCCACGCTGCTAGAATTAGGGTTTATGACCAATCCGGAAGAACTTCGCTTATTGCAGGATGAAAATTATTCGGCAAAAATAGTCACCGCAATCTGTGACGGCATTGAAAATTTTGTAAAAAATTGAAAGGAATAAATTATGAGTGATGAAAGAGGAAAACCAAGTAACTGGTTATTAAAAAATTCCAAAGGCTTCCCTGATTTTCTGTTTACCATCCTTACTTATTCTATGCTCCTGCTGGTATTTGTAACCCTTTGTTGGGTTGTCTTTGGTGTTCTTACTTTTCTGCGGGCAGATACCACTGGCGCTGCTACTATTCTGCAGATAATGGATAGCATGAAAACCGGACTGATTTCACTGGCCGGGGTTATCTTTGGCCTGGCCGGAAGCTATACGGTTCGAAGGTTTAAGACGGATGATCATTACATAGAGAAAAAGAAGCTGGATAGTGAACTGGAAGAAAAAGACGAAGGATTTTCCGTCAAAGAACTGGTTCAAAAGGGTCTGAAACTGGTCCATAATGAGGAGGACATATAATGATGGATTTTTTTGGTAACTTTGGAAAATATCTTGAGATCATCATTCTGGCAATTCCCTTCATTGTGGCTATCATATTGATTATTAAATATGTACTGCCCAAACGACCAGCCCTGGGTATAGGTCTGGCTGGCGGTGTGGGCCTGGTTGGTTATTTCCTGGTAAGAAATAAGTTGAAAAGGGCGTTTCAGGTGGAAGATCAGATTGCTGATCACATCAAAGATATGGCGGAGTTTAAAAACGTTCAGAAGAACCGCTATAAAGCTGTTCTGGCTAATAAAGAAATTATCGATGAACTGGAAAAACAGCGGACGAAACTGGCAAAAAACTCGGATAAATATGAGACCGAAATAAAGCTGCTGGATGCCGAACTTGCAGACCGGCGGGCGATGAATGAAAAATTGCTGGATAATTCCAAGGAATTATTAAAAACTACCGAGGAAAGAACCAGTGAACGGGATGATTTGCTGCAACGATTTATGAAGGAATCAGGTGTCTCCGGGATCGTCTCGACCCCGGCCACGACGCCCACAGCAGGTGAACAGATAGAGATCAATGGATATCGGCTGAAGGAGATATCATGAGGCGATTGACCATACTTCTTTTTATGTTCATCAGCTTTACATTCAGCGAAATATTGCATGCCCAACAGGTGACCGCCCAGCAATTGGCCCGGGCGCTGGCCGAATGCCAGGATGATGTAAAATCCTGTATGCTGCTTAATGATAGTTTGCAAAACGCATTAATCCAGACAGATGAACTGTGGCAAACACGGAAGATGTATACCGATAGTCTGATATTTAATC
>CAZTXJ010000330.1:0-1982 GCA_964617285.1 uncultured Calditrichaceae bacterium
GGATATCCTGTTTTGAATTAAGCGGGCCAGCGATAAAGTCCCCTTTGGGATTAACGATACAACTGTTTCCCACGTTTATCCAATTTTTCTCTTCCGGATAATTCTTCCTGAATTCATATTTTCCGGGTATTTCTGATTTCTTTATCGCCATGCAGCATCCTATTACGAAGGCGCCACCTTCTTTGGCAATGTGCCGCATACCGGATAACCAGACTTCACTGGAATCCCAGGTCGGTGCCAGATAGATCTGGGTACCCCAGGAATACAAAGCAGCACGGGCCAGAGGCATATAATTCTCCCAGCAAATAAGAGCGCCTATCTTTCCCAATGATGTATCAAATACATTAAGTGTACTACCATCCCCCTGTGCCCAGATCAGTCTCTCACCCCCGGTGGGAATTAATTTTCGATGTTTTCCCATCATCTCGCCATTCTGGTCAATAAACAGGATGGTATTATAGAGACTGGAATTGCTGGCCTCACTGTTTCGTTCACTGATCCCCATGGCGACCATGATTTTAGACTTTTTTGCTGCCTTGCATAATTTATCAGTGGATTCATCCGGTATGGAGATGGCGTTATTCCATAATTCGGTATATAATTCATTCAGTTGTGCTTTCTTACCGGCCGGAACCGTCCAAATCCAATCGGGATAACCGGGGATGAAGGCTTCGGGAAAGAGAATCAGTTTTGCCCCATTCTTGGATGCCTTATCTATATGTTGGATGGCTTTATCGACGGTAGCTTTTTTATTTAGAAAAACCGGACTGATTTGCGCAACGGAAATTTTAAACGAAGAATCTGATGATGTCATTTTATTTGTCTGATTTAATCGTAAAAAGCGGAGAAATTATTATTTTATTTTTTCGAGATGTAAAATTTGATTTTAATATATTTCATAATCATCGATAAATCAACCCCTTTCAGGCTGGTAAGCAAAAAAGGTGGTTGTACAACCACCTTTTAATTCCCGGGCAGCAGAATAATGAATTTTTTTTACCAATAACATTTTCATCACTTTCTGATAATTTCCAGTGTTAATAGAGTAAAAATATAACGTTAGAAAAATAGGGGTCATTGAGTCCACCCATTTCCGAAAATTAAAAGTCTATTTCAAAAATTCTGATTTTGGTTAACTGCGGCTTTTTTAGTTTAATCAAGATTTAATATTCCAATTCCTGTCGGTATAATTTTGTCTGTTTCCAAATTCCCGGTTACTCCTGACAATATTCCCGCTCTTCGGATTCTCCTGACCTGATCAGATAAAGACAGATTTTTGCGGTATTGTTGTTTTTCCTCTTTGTCCAGGTATACTGTTCTCTTTCCGGGCGGGAGTGTTCATCGGTGGTTAGAACTTCGCTTTCCCACTTTCGGTAATGACGGTCCTCTGGAATTAAAATAAGTTGATCCCCGGTAATAGTGTAAGTCCCGGTTGTATAAATGAAAATTTTATAATTGGGGAATGAGGAAGTCGCCAGAAAAGACTGGGCATAACTCCGGTCGGATTTGAATTCGAAACCATATCCTTTGCTTAATCCGGAGCCAATCATCATCCCATTGGGATCGTAGTAATTGATCTGGCTGGATTTGAGGTCCCCCCAGGTTCCGACAATTTCGGTTGATGAAATGTATGAATTAGTCAGATCCCGCTTGAGTTGGGTGGGGGTAAATTCAGGATTTGCCGGTTCAGTCTGAACCGCCGAAGTTTTGACGAATGAAGGTACAGCCGAGGTCTTGCCTATGTATACGCCGGTCTCTTTTTTGCTGGAAGTAAAATATCCCAAGAGAAATTCACCATTTCTGACCAGCCATTGATATTGTTGATCCTTGGGTGAGGGAGTAACCTGCCACCCAGCCTGGCGAATACTGTTCAGGACGGCATTCAGCATTTGTTCGGAATCGGCCGGATTTTTTTGAGGATTTTTCCAGGTGAAAATCTCGACTTCGTCTATTGAAATCGACTGTGGTCCGGTTTCAAGTTC
>CAZTXJ010000331.1:0-1979 GCA_964617285.1 uncultured Calditrichaceae bacterium
AAATTTCAGCGAGGATTCTCTTCTGATTAAGATGTTTGTCAGATCACTTTAAAAATGACCCCGGTAAGAAAAAATACCGGGGTCTATTTCTAATCGGGACTCTATTATCATTTCATCAAAATAAATTTTTTCATTTCACTTTGCTTTCCAGCCTTTAGTTGGTAAAAGTAAACGCCGGAATTTAAATTCTCGCCGGAAAATTGGACTGAGTGAGAGCCTGCCGGAAGGACTTCCGAGATGATCGTCGCCACTTCCTGTCCGACCAGATTAAAAACTTTCAATTGCACCAAACCGGTTACCGGAATAGTAAAATCAATTCGTGTAGTCGGATTAAATGGGTTAGGATAATTCTGTTGCAGAGAAAAACCCCCTGCAATTTCAGATTGACCCGGATCGTCGATAGCTGTCGTGCCATAGACGCGGAAACCGAGAATAAGCCGGTCGTATTGCCCATCCGGATTGGTGACTGTTACTGTATGGTTTCCAACCGGTAAGGTATTGGGACTGTTTCCGGTAATGGTAAAATAATTAACGACAGTTTGATTCAGGAGGGCAGCACCACCGATATCTACCATTGTTCCGGCCTCGAAATAATCACCAGAGATTGTTACCGGTACCGAAGTTCCTACTTCTGCTGAGTCCGGATCAATATAAGTGATTAATGGGGGATTAACATCGGTAATGGTCAATCCGTTTACCTCGGTATCCGATTGCCCATCTGGGTTAGTAATGGTTACATCGTAAGTTCCGGCCGGTAAATATGGGGCTTCGATCTGGGCAAGGTTGGTACTAATTACTGCGGAGACAACTGATCCGCCAATATCAATAATGGCCCCATTGATAAAGTTATTTCCATTTATATTAACAATCTCTCCGCCATATGCTAATGAGGGAACAACGCTGGTAATATCAGGCGCAGGTAACGGATCTGAAGTTACACTTACATCATCAATAAACCAGCCCCGGAAACCATTGTATAAAGCATCTACTGTGTCGAAACGAAATCTCAGGTGAACCATATTACCGACCCAGGGTGAGAGATCGAACAGTTGGTTTAACCAAACCCCGGGTTCACCCAATCCGCCTGAACTATATGGTTTCCAGGATTCACCATCGACATCATTCAACGGATTGATTGCTCCGCGGCCAATGGGTTGAAAAGATACTCCGTTGTCTGTGGATATTTCAATTTGCATTAAATCGTAAAAATCAACATCGACGCCTTCTATTTCCCACCAGGTTTTAAAACTGAATTGGGCATGTGATACTCCGGTCAGGTCTATGGCTGGGGAAATAAACGATCCCATTTGTGGTTCAGCCGAAGTTCCGCCATTTTTTGGTTCTTGATAAATTGTATCCCAACCAGCCCCGATAAAAGTGCCGGTAGCTGTCTCTCCAAACCAGCACATGTGGTTCCCACTAAAAGCCGAGGGTAAATGTCCATTATCAGGCAGTGTCACCAGAGTCGGATTTATTCCCGGATTAAGCACACTATAGTTCTGAGCATTGGTAATCAAATTGAATTGTCCGTCCAGCGTCCATGATGATACACCGCTTTCGAAATTATCGAAAAATGGTAATAACATAATATTTTCTGGGCTTGTCGATAAGAGCTGGGTAGCGGGTGGAATTGGCTTAATAATTTTAGAGTGTCTTTCTCGGGTCGACTTTTCCGTTGCAAAGCCATTGGAATATATCTGAAAGCCGATAAACAGCAGGATTAAAAACCAACGATTACAATTAATCATATAGCCTCCTTTTATATTAAGGGTTTTGAATTTGATAGGGTTTGCTAGCTCTTCTTTTGATCTGGTAACGGTTTGGATTTTAAATTTTTTGTAGAATGACGCATTTAACAATTAATAAGGCTGGTGATTTTTGAACTGTTATTTCTTAAAATTTGCGCTGAATTTAAAAGAAATTTTGTATACTCTGTTTGATCAAAATCACATTTGGGAGGGATGGTAGAAATTAAAGTA
>CAZTXJ010000332.1:0-1970 GCA_964617285.1 uncultured Calditrichaceae bacterium
AATCAAATTCTATCGTGGTATTGGGATTGAATGGATTGGGGTAGTTCTGCTTCAGATAAAATTTGGTCGGTACATTGTGTATGTCGTTACTGATAATAGTGGGCATTGCACCCAACGACCCATCCGGATTTATGTTTTGGGCATAGATGTCTCCGTTAATATGCCGGTCATCATTCCAGGTCAGAAATGCCCGATTTTCAGAATTCAGTACCATCAGGAGATCATCTTTATTTCCCAGACTGGCAGACGACAGCAATTGTGAATCCCAGATTAAATCGCCATTTCGTTTGATCCGGAATGCCTTAACAGCAGCATCAAAAGCATTGGGAGCAGAGCTCTCAAAATAGGCGAGAAAAACACTGGTATCTGCCGGTACGCTGGTGAGAAAGGAAATGGTATTTCCCCCCAGCGCTTTATACTGCTTCCCGCTATCCGTCCAGAGCCGGGCTCCCTGCGGGCTGAATTTCTGCCCGTAAATACCAAACATATCCTGGTTGAAACTCTCTTCAATCCAAAAGAGATAAATTTCATCGGTTTGTGCCAGATAAGAAAGGGTGGGATACATGTGTAGGGCGTTGGTGGCAATGGATCCCTGAATTCCGTTTACCGGGAAGGAAAGTTGCCCATTGCCATTCACATGCTGCATCCAGACGTTAAATTCGGATAATGAGGGTGCATCATACCAGCAGAAAAATGCTCCACTACGACCATCCGGATAGATCTCCGGATATGCCCAGGCGGAGATAGCACCGAGATTGTAAATTAACACGCCGTTTGGATTCCAGGCAGGATTGCCGGTCGGATCGAATTTTTGGGTATACATATAAGTGGTTGGCGCCCATGCCGGACCGGTGGAGCTTTTCCAGATCATGATCACGCTGTCATCGGCCGCGGGAACCAGATCCGGCGCAGAGAGCCTTGCACTGGCGCCGGGTTGAAGGGCTATTCCATAATCTCCCCACAATTTCTGCCCGTCCGATGAAATCTTCTGAATGGCGATCTGATCCAGTGTGCCGGATTTGAACCAGGCTATCACTACATTATTCATATCGGTCGCTGTGACTTTTGGAGCAACTTCAAAATCCGATACGGTGGTATCGGACAGACCGATGCCGTCCGCACCCCACAAAAATGAACCATCCGAGCCGATCTTGTAGGCAAAAATATCCCAATCGCTATTTCCGCCATTCCGGATGTCATTAAATACGATAATAGCATTATCGTTACCATCAACACACATGTCATAATCGGTAAGCCAGGTTTGCTGCGGGTGGCTGCTGATCAATAATCCGTTGTGCGCAAATTGTGGTTCCCCAAGCGAATTCAACCGTTGAAGGTAAACACAATAGTTCCCATTACGGCTGTCAAACCAGGAAATAAAACAACCCCCATCGGTGGTGGCAGAAATTTTTGGCAGGATTTGCTCACCACTGGTATCGGCAACTGCTAAATTTTGCAGGGGATCGTTGCTCCACTGTCCGAATGCCGAAATCGAATACAAAAGCATCAGGAAAAAAGTTAAATAGTAACGGAGGTTCATATCGAACTCCTTTCATAAAATAAGATAAATGGGTAAAACACAACTGAAGTACCTTTCGAACATTGGCGAATTTACTACTCTGGCAGAACATCTTCAAGTTTAATAGTTAATTGTTTGAGTTTATCCCGATATTTAAATGAAAATTTACTGACCGGGCTTTTTGTAACCTGCCAGTCTTTTTCTCATCCAATTTTGGAACCTGAGAAGCTGTTTTTGAGTAGATATGCGAAATTTTACGAATTCCGAGTTTATTTAAGTTTTAAATAATTCAAATCACATAATACATAATTATATAGGAGGATCTATTATGTTAAGGAATATAATAGTATCTATTGTTCTGGTAGTATTTTTGGTCTCAATGAGTTTTTCAGCAGGGAAGTATGTCGCAGACAAAGCTCATTCGAATATAGGATTTGAGGTAAAGCATCTG
>CAZTXJ010000333.1:0-1955 GCA_964617285.1 uncultured Calditrichaceae bacterium
TTTTTTCACGTAATCCTTACTGAAGACTCCCTTCATCGGTTTTATGGCTTCCAACTCGGGACGAATTTTATCCAGTAAATCTCGCTCCAGCACACCGGCGGTGAGGGCAGATTGGTATGCATTATCTTCAAAAATATCCCATCCGCCAAAAACGATATTCTTCAATTGGGCAAGGGGAACAAAATCATTTATCATGGGGACTCTGTTTTCGGTTCTTTTACCCAGACGAATTGTCCCCATCTGGGTGAGGGATCCGATTGGCTTTGCCAGTTTATTCCGAATAGCAATTACACCTGCCATAAATGTTGTTGAAACCGCACCCATGCCGGGTGTGAGAATTCCTAATTTTCCTTTTGCCGGGGTAATTTTTACTTTTGGTACCTTTGACATTCTGAACTCCTTCGTATGATATTTTTCAGCAACAATCTATAAAAACCTAAAAACAATAGCACGATTTAATTGAATAAACATTTTCTTAATTCCATTTCATCAGGAAAGGATTACGGGGATGTCGGCCAAATTGAAATGATCCGGGCTATTCCGCAACTACATCATCTTTCTTAATTTCAGGATTATTTTCTCCTCTCTCCAGCTTCCAGACATGATACATCCGTTGAATGGCGGTGAAATTTGCCAGAATCGCAATCATCCAAATCACCACTTCCAGAAGATAAGGATGTATCAAAGAACTAAAACCAACGTAGACAATGCGTTCTGGGCGCTGCATGATGCCAACCTTACATTCATAACCCAGACCCTCGGCCCGGGCACGCACGTAACTGACCATCATTGAACCACCCAGCGCCAGGAATACCATAATACTGGTAATGGGGTGATCTTTCTGGACAAAATAAATAGCTGTTCCCAAAAACATGAACACTTCTGCATAGCGGTCCAGGCTGGAATCGAACAGTGCGCCGAATTTGGAAGACAGACCGGTTTTGCGGGCAACTTTTCCGTCAATGATATCACACAGTCCGCCAAACAGGATAAATAAACCACCTAACCGGATGTCATGCTTGGCGTAAAATATAGCTCCCACTACGGAAGAGAACAATCCGAGAATGGTAAAATGATTAGGATGGACATTGAACCGGACGATGAGCCCGATAAAGGGATCCAGAAAATTGATAAACCATTTTTGGATGGATTGGGGGAGAACGGTAAATCCTTTTTTATTCATGGTTCAAATTCCGATCTTGTGGTGAATCAGGCGTCTGATATTTTGTGCCGGCAATCAGTAAGACAATCTCACCCTTTACTTTTTGGGCACCCAGTTCATTCAGTATATCCAGCGCAAAACCGCGTTTAAACTCTTCGAATTTCTTTGTTATTTCACGAGCGACCACAATATAACGATTTCCGAAAATTTTTACAATATCTTCTATAGTTTTTTGAATCCGGAAGGGCGATTCATAGATGATAATCGTACCACTCTCATTGGCCAATTCTTCCAGCCGGGTCTTCCGTCCTTTCTTACGGGGCAGAAATCCCTCGAAAACGAATCGGTCGGTCGGTAACCCTGAGGCCACCAGCCCCGCGATAATGGCCGAGGGTCCGGGAACAGGGATAACCGGAATATTATTCTCAATGGCCTGAACCACTAGTTTATGCCCGGGATCCGATATCAGCGGGGTGCCGGCTTCCGAGATCAGGGCAATATTTTTTCCGCTCCGCAGCTCTCCAATAATCTGGGGAATCCTTTTTTCTTCATTGTATGAATAATAGCTGAGAATTTTTTTCCGGATATCAAGATGGGAAAGCAGGAAGCGAGCCGTCCGGGTATCTTCCGCTAAAATATAGTGGACTTCTGCTAGAATGCGTTTGGCCCGCAGGGTAATGTCCTCCAGATTACCGATGGGTGTGCTGACCAGGTACAGCTTGCCGCCTGATTCTTTTTCCTGGTGGTCTGCAACAAAACTGGTTTTTTTTCGCTTGGGCAAGGGAAGATTTTT
>CAZTXJ010000334.1:0-1949 GCA_964617285.1 uncultured Calditrichaceae bacterium
TAAAACTGTTCGAATCCCTTTCCGAATGCACGGATGTCGATGTAGAAAATATCAACTTCGATATCCGGATACATTTCCCGGATCAGCAAAGCGCTTTTTACCGCATTCATACAGCAAATCCGGCTGCAGTAAGGAATGTCCCTTCTGATACAGCGAGAACCCACGCACTGAATAAACGAAACCCGCTTGGGTGGTTTTTGATCGGTAAACCGCACAAGTTTTCCACCGGAGGGTCCGCTGGGGCTGAGCAAGCGTTCCAGCTCAATACTGTTCACCACGTTCTGATAACGGGTATAGCCATATTCACTGGCTTCCCGGGGATCATAATAATCCAGACCGGTAGCCACAATCACCGCCCCTACCGAAATTTCCTCAATCTTATCCGGCATATCCAGATTTACGCAGTGCTTCTGGCACACCTCAACGCATTTACCGCAAGCAATGGGATTGGTACCGAGACAATCCTCATCCGAACGGATATAAGCCGAAGGTACTGCCTGGGAGAAGGGCGAATAAATGGCATGCCTGAGACACAAACCTTCATCAAATTCATTCGGAATAACCACGGGACAAACGTCAGCACAATCCCCGCAGGCGGTACATTCACTCTCGTCCACGAAACGGGCTTTACGTAAAATCTTGGCCTTGAAGTCTCCGGCCTTACCGGTGACTTCTAAAACCTCGGAATTTGTATACAGCTGAATGTGGGGATGTCGACCGACATCCATCATCTTCGGTCCCAGAATTCATATTGCACAGTCCATGCTGGGAAAAGTCTTGTCCAGTTTGGCCATGGTACCGCCAACACTGGGTTGCCTTTCCACCAGATAGACCTGGAATTGCGCCGTGGCCAAATCCAGCGCAGCCTGAATTCCGGCAATTCCACCCCCAATGATTAAAGCGCCTTTAGGTGCTTTTGGTTTGGAAGTCATGCCCCGTTCTCACTTATTTGGTCTGTATTTTTAATGACTCCGGTGTATCCTGTTGTTCAACCGAAATCCATTTTAAATCATGCCACACTCTTTTGGGGAGATTCCCGCAATTTCTTTCCGTAATTAAAACCGGTTTCAAATGCTTTCAGGTTTAACTCTTCAGTTCCCGGGGGTACCGAAGTTTCCACCGCTTTTCGGGTGGCTTCATAGCTGGTGATATCAGTAATCGCTGAGAAAAAACCAACCATAATAATATTGGTAACAATCTTACGTCCCATTTCTTCGGCCAGACGAGTCGCCGGTACGGCAAAAGTTGAAATTTTTCGGCCCAGCTTTTTTGGCTGAACCAGATCCTTCTCGATCAACATGGTCCCGCCATCGAGCAACTCCCCGGAAAATTTCTCAAAGGCATCTTTTGATAAAATTACGGAGATATTCGGTTGAATAAGATATGGATAGAGAATCTGTGAATCGGAAATAATAACCTGTGCAGCACAGGAGCTTCCCCTTGCCTCCGGTCCGAAACTTTGAATCAGAGTTGAAAATTTATTGTCATAGATTGCAGCTGCTTTTCCAATGATGTAGCCGGCAAGTATTATACCCTGACCTCCGAAACCTGCGATGCGAATCTCAGTGTTTTTCTTCATCCGTTACTCCGTAAGGTTTGAATTTCTCACCTAATTTTTTTTGTAAATAAGTATTATAATTATCCAGATAGCTGGGTTTATCCAGATCGACAAATTTTCCAACCTTAATTTCACTCTGATATTGAATATCCACTTCGCGAGGATCGGCACCATTAACGATGACCGAATTGTCGTGATAAAACTTCATCAGATCCAAACCGGACCCCAGCTTATTTTTCCGGGCATACAAAGTAGTGCAGGGACAAATAATTTCCACAAAAGAGAATCCCTTTTTTTGCAAGGCCTCCGAAATCGAAGTGGTTAACCGGCGAACATGAAGTGCCGTCCATCGGGCCACATATACCGCGCCACAGGCTGTTGCCAGTGCAGG
>CAZTXJ010000335.1:0-1944 GCA_964617285.1 uncultured Calditrichaceae bacterium
TAGCGACCATTCCATGGGTGGCAATAATCTCGGAGCGGGTGGCAAAAGTTTTACCGCTGATTCTGTCCTGAGCAAAAAGCGATACTGTTAGAGACAGGGAAAATAAAAAACAACCAAACAACTTTTTCATGAGATCCTTCCATTCAATGAAAGTAAGATGAATTCAAAAAAATTAATCCATCGTTTGATGGACAATTTTGCCATCAACCACAGTGAGTAAGGATTTGGTGTCCTTTAGTTCTTCAGAAGAGATACTAAAAATATCCCGGTCGGGAATAAACAGATCTGCCAGCATTCCGGTACGGATTCTCCCAATCTTATTTTCCATGTTCACCACCCGAGCCGGGTTACAGGTGTAGGCAGCCAGACAGGTCACCAGATCCAGTTTTTGCTCGGGGAAAAATGCGGGCTGGGACGGATCCATCAGATATTTTCTTTCCATGGCGGTGTAGATGGCATGCCAGGGATTGAATGATTCAATAGGCGTATCCGAACCAAAGATGAGCGTGGCACCTGATTCCTGAAGACTCTTAAAAGAATAAGTAAGTTGAGCCCGGTCGTCCAGATATTTTCTGATGATGGGAATATCAGCCGCCAGATGAAGCGGTTGGACACTGGCGATGACCTTATGTTTAACAAAGAGAGGTAAATCCTCCGGCTGAATGAGCTGTGCATGCTCAATCCGGTGATGTAAATTCTTCTCCCGGTTTTCCTGATCAAATTTTGCCAGCACCTGCAAACATTTATGAATTGCTTTATCCCCAATGGAATGTATGGCACAGGACAACCCGGCATCGACTGCCTGGTGGACAAAATGATCCAGCTGCTCCAGAGTCACCACTTCAACACCGGCGTGATTCAGTCCGGAATAGTTTTCAAATAATTCCGCAGTCTGAGATCCAAAAGAGCCATCCACGAAGATTTTCACGCCCACAATTTGCAGGAAGTCGTTGCCAAACCCCTGACTCAAACCAATTTCCCGGGCAGCACCGGTATGCTTAACCGGAAGATACCAGAAGGTTCGCAATCCAATTTCTCCCCGGTGATGCGCCTCTTGGAAAATGGAAAAGTCATTGGGCATTTCTACCGTATGAATACCGGAAAATCCCAGCTGATAAAATTCCCGAAGAGTGTTCTGGTAACTCTCCCGAAGTTGATCGTACCGGTATTTGGGAATCAGGTCGAAAATCACCATCCGGGCTTCCTCTTCCAGAATGCCGGTAAATTCCCCGCTTACCGGGTCAATCGCCTGATGCCGGGCATTGGGATATGGCTTATCCAGGGGGATACCGGCCAAATTTAATACCGGTGTATTAACCCAGGTGGTGTGCCAGTCCTTGCTGTCCAGGGCAATAAAATGGCGGGTGCTAATCCGATCCAAATGATGGCGGGTCGGATAGTCATTCTCCCCCCAGAGATTTCGGTTCCATCCCCCACCGGTTACCCATTCTCCCTCCGGGGTGCTTTTCACTTTCTCCCCTATAACCTTAAGCGCTTCCGAAAGAGAATGACACTCCTCCAGATCAACCTGTTTTTTCCTTCTCACATATTCCAGAAAATGAGTGTGCGAATCGGTAAGTGAGGGCATCAGGATCCGGTTAGCGACTTCAATCACCTGAGTATCTTTTTGTTTCAATGCCAGCAGATCTTCTTCGCTCCCAAGCGCTACAATCTGGTTACCGCAGATTGCCACAGCGCTGTGCGGTAGAAATCCATCAACCGGATCGTATAGTCTGGCCTGAGAAATAATTAAATCGATGAGAGATGGAATTTTCATTTCAAGCAGCAGTGTCTTTTGATTTCTACTGAAAATTTAAAAAATTTTATTGAATTATTAAACTGGTCTGAAACAAAAAACCCCCGGTTGGTCCGGGGGCACTTTATCGACTTTATCGCTTGGTCGTCTCGTAATTAAAAGCAATTTTGTGATCCAGGAATTCCTTC
>CAZTXJ010000336.1:0-1938 GCA_964617285.1 uncultured Calditrichaceae bacterium
TAGTAGATCTGGCAAGTAGCGCATCGACTTTTGCGGCAACCGCATTCGCCTGCCCGATCGAATCGGAAATATCTTTCGGTCCCTGAATACAGCCACAGATAAATACACCTTCGATATTGGTTTCCACCGGCCCGAATTTCGGATGTTTTTCCAGCAGGAAACCGTCCATTCCCACGGGGACTTTAATGAATTGTTGAATATCATGAATCGATTTTTCTGCCGGACGCATGCCAACCGATAAAACCACCAAATCCGTGGGAACCTCGATCTCTTTCTTCAAAACCGATTCGGTAAATTGAATGGATTTAATCTCCTTGTCACCCACCAGTTTGGGTAGCTTCTCCGGCGTATAACGGATGAAAGTAACCCCAGCCTGCCGCGCTTCGCGGTACATGGTCTCCGCTTCATGGTGATAAACCCGGATATCCCGGTTAAAGATGGTAACCCGGATCCCCATTTTCCTCAAGGCAATGGCCTGCTTGATTGCCGCCTGGCAGCAATATCTGGAACATTCCGGCAACCCATCCGGTCCGCGTGAGCCAACACATTGAATAAAGGAAACCTGCTCTACCGGCTTTTTGTTGAAGATCAACTGATCTTTCTTTCCCAGCAAGGGTTCCAGTTCCATATTGGTCAACACATTGGAACTCTTCTGATACGCAAATTCACCTTTAGATGGCTGGTAAAGATCAAATCCGGTGGCAATGACAATAGCGCCCACTTTGATTGGTTTCTGGTCAGGCTGTCCATTCATCGACTGCAATTTGACTTCAAAATTTCCCACAAACCCAGATATTTCTTTAATGGCTGTTTGGGTAAATACGGTTATTTTATTTTCATCAATTTCTTTTATTTTGGAGGCGATTAAATCCTTTCCGGACATCCCGCTGGGATATAAAACAGATAATTGACTGACCCAGCCTCCCAGTTCCTGGTCTTTTTCGACCAGATAAACTTTATAATCTCTTTTTGACAGTTGAATTGCGGTTTCCAAACCGGAAATTCCGCCACCGATTACCAGCACGTTATGTCCAATTTCCATTTCCTGGGATTCCAGAGGTTCCAGATTCCTAGCTCTAGCGACGGCCATGCGGATCAGATCCCGGGCCTTTGCCGTGGCAGAATCCGGATCGTGTTGATGCACCCAGGAGCAATGATCCCGGATATTGGCCATCTCCAGCAGGTATGGATTCAAACCGACTTTTCTGATCGTTTCCCGGAAAATGGGTTCATGGGTACGGGGTGTACAGGCGGCAATAACCACCCGGTTTAATTTATTCTCAACAATCTTTTCCTGAATCAGACGCTGGGTACTTTCCGCACAGGCGAATAACAGATCATCAGCAAATACCACATCGGGTATTCCCTGGGCATAAACTTTTAATAGTTCGGTATCCAGAACACCGGCAATGTTCGATCCGCAATGGCAGACAAATACTCCGATACGCAATGGTCCACTAAAGTCGTATTCCGGGATCTCTTCCTTCTCTTCCGGTAATTTGTGCGGCGTCAGGTATTGAGCGACCCTTACCGCTGCTCCAGATGCTTCAGCAATGGAATCGGTAATATCCTTTGGCCCGGTGGAACAGCCGCACAGATATATTCCTTCTTTGGTAGAGGTAATCGGGTCGCCACATGAATCCTTGGGAAGGAAAAAACCACGGTGATCAGTTTTGACATTTAAAACCTCGGCCAAACCATGAGAATTGGCGGCGGGCACAATGGCTTCTGACAGTATAACCATCCCGGTTCGCAGACGTCCAGTCTTTCCGGTTTCCACATTTTCACCCAGTATGATCAGATCTCCGGTTTTCGGGTCCTCCTCCAGGCGTGATGGCTTTCCACGGATAAAGTTTATTTTGCCCTCTTGCAATGCCCGCTGATAAAACTGTTCGAATCCCTTTCCGAATGCACGGATGTCGATGTAGAAAATATCAA
>CAZTXJ010000337.1:0-1933 GCA_964617285.1 uncultured Calditrichaceae bacterium
GCAAAGACCAGTGAAAGGAAATAAAATTAAGGGCGGGCGTAGCAATACAGGCAATGGTATTTGCAGGGGGTATTCACATAATCCCCAATATCGATGGAGACGGTACAACCACAATCCTCCCGGGTGGCAGACCTCCGTTCACTCACCTTCTCATGACCCAACCGGTTCAATAGTTTACCATCGATGCAACTTCCCTTTTTCATCCCATGGACAAAGAGCAGACTATCATTGGAACAGCTATACAGATGAACCCCATAAAGCGAGGCCAGATCGACCATTTCCTGCAGAACGGCAAATTTTTTCCGGTCCTCCTGCTCATGGAACGAGAAATCCTTGATCTGCCGGGCTCTTTTGAGCACTTTAGGATAGCGATGCATGATGCTGATATAACATTTCCGCAACCCGAGCAGACTGGCGTCCCGGACAAACCGGCGAAAAATCTGAATATCATGATTGGTTTGGACCTTCCCGTTATGCTGGTAGAAAACCACCGGATCATAACGCCATATCACTGACTCCGGACCATATAAATCAACCAGCTTCTCCAGCTGGCGGAAAGCCTCCTCTGGAGAAATCATATCCGGTTCCAGAACGGTGTTGGCCGGATTGATGGTAAAATGGAAGAACAACCGGTAAAGTTCGAATTCCTGATGGTGTTTGAGAAATATGGAATAATTGCGGGACCAGAAGACAATCCAGGCGACATCTTTGGGCGAGAGGGATACTTTTTTGATCTGTTTCCGGTTGAACGGATTCTGCACTTCGATTTCATTTTTTTGTAAATGCTGCAAAAACCACTTTAAATAGAAAGCGGGGATGTCTGTTCTTCGACTGGCAGAGATTATGTTCTTCATCCGCGGTAAAATTCCTTTTGAAAAATGTAATGGCAAGATTGGAAAAAATCCAGTGGCAATTATGAAAAGTGGGGAAGGTGTATAGCTACCCGTAAACTCCGGATTACCCACAGGGAATGCTTGTCAGAGCTGTGATGCAGGCAAGAAAAATTAATGAAAAGAAAAAAGAAATAAGAAATAAGAAAAAAGAAATAAGAATTAAGAAAAAAGAAATAAGAATTAAGAATTAAGAATTAAGAATTGAATAAAGGAAATAGGGCGATAAGGCAATAGCAAAGATTAAAAAAATTTTCAAACTTCTCAACAGGATTTTAAGGTAATGGCTTATTAGTGAAATTCGTGTAATCCCTGTCTCACTGACGTTCACCAGACAGGTGTGGACCAAGACTATCCACGAACAGCACGAATTACCACGAAACATGATTAAAAAAGATTCCATCTGCCGCCTGCCCGTTGACGCAAGCCAGGCAGGCATCGGCCATGACAGTTCTGAATACTCAAAAATAAAAAAGCCCGGGAGTACCGGGCTTTGGGAAAAATGAGGTTTAATAAAATTTTATTTCATGTACATCATCTTGATGGTCTTGGTGAAATAGTCCGCTCGCAACGTGGCGTAATAGATGCCGCTGGGTAGAGCCGAACCACTTTCATTGGTGCCGTCCCATTCCACTTTGTAATTTCCGGCAGCAATCTTGCCCTGGTAAAGTACTTTCACCTGCTGACCCAGAGAATTATAAATATACAGTGTAGCGTCCACATTGCCGCTGGTCAGCTGTGGTATGTCAAAACTCAATGTGGTATTTGGGTTAAACGGATTGGGATAGTTTGGCTGCAGGGCGAAAGCAGTTGGCAAATTTCCCGGACTGGTATTGACGATCTCATTACCCACCGCATGGGGAGTAGCGGAAATCGGTCCGTGGAAGGTCTTGACCCCATTGAGATCCACATCCACCAGTTTATACCAGTAGGTAATATCGTTGCCCACCAGCTTATCCACAAATTTGTAAACGGTCTGCTGATTGGAATTAAGCTGACCCTTCAGGGCGTCATTGCTCACATAACTGGAGAGCAGATCGTAA
>CAZTXJ010000338.1:0-1901 GCA_964617285.1 uncultured Calditrichaceae bacterium
GATATTTTCTGCTTCTCCCGGTGTAGCATCGTGTTGGTAGTTTTTCAAATAGTCGGAGATTTGCCGGAGCGACAGAGTATCCTGAACTGTGGTATCCAGACGGACCGGAGGGTTTTGATTGACTCTGTGCAGAAGATATAGGAATTGAATCAGAATGATAAACAGTAAAAGATAATTGAATGATAAAGACCTGAATCGGGGATTCTTTAATAATTTTGGTAGTTGAAGGATTTTATACTGGATGAAGCATTTATAACCGCAGAAAAAGTGGCGGTCAAGTTTAATCCGGCAGGAGGTACAGATATAACTTTTACACTGGTAACACCGGTGACGGGCATTCTTTTCAGGATGGTTTTTACAGGATTTTGTCGCCATTCAAATTTAAAGTTATAAAATTCTCTGCCCTAAGATGAATTACTATTCCTTTCTAACATTATCGAATTCATTTGAATTTAGTTAATAAGTTTTGCAATAATTGTTATACAAATATGGTTTGAGAGATTTTACCAATATTCTACGGGCCACCTATTTTTCAAGGCATATTCTTTGAGTTTTGGCCGGGGATTTACGGCAATGGCGGTTCCAAATAATTTCATGTGGTCAATATCTGAATCATGGTTGGCAAAAACGATTGACTGCTTAAAATCGAGCCTGATATTATGGGATATCGCTTGCAGTAACTGGGTTTTACGGTGTCCATAAGGATGGAGCCCATCGAGTTGACCGGTAAATACCCCATGACTTGTTTGCATTCTGGAGGTTATCAGATAATTGGGCTTTATTTGGGCAGCGAGGACTTCGGTAAGAAAATCCGGCGAACCACTCATGATCAGGATTTTATAATTCAGGCGTCGGTATTTTTCAATGGTTTGTAATCCCTTTTTGGAAATATGTGGCCAAACCTGTTTCCGGACAAAACTGGCGCCATTCCTCTTTACCAGTTTAAATGGAAGCTCTTTGAGATAATATTTATTGTTCTTAAATGCCTCTACCCAATCTCTGGTGATAAGATAATAACAGGCATATAAAGCATAATAGAAAATATTTCTCAAGGGCAGATAACCGTGGGAGAGCAGATAAAGAATATATTTTTTTTCCATCGAGGTTGGCGGATACAATGTGCCATCCACATCGAAGACAGCCCATTTTGCCATGGATCAAGCGTCTCCCTTTAAAGATCGGGGTAGATACTTATCGAACAGGTAAAATCTGCCGTCGATTAAAACCGGTATTCCCCGAATGAGATTAAACGCAACCATCACCCAGACAATAATTGTCGTGATATATACTCCAGTTTTGAACCAGTCAAATGGGATGAGGTGCATACCATCCCTAAATCCCCTTTCCAAAGCCAATATCAGTCCCAGCAGGACAAAAACCACCACTTTGGAGACACCGTATATGGCTCTACTGAATCGTGAGGCGGTGAGAAATTGGGTTAGGGAGGATTTCATCATGGTTTTATCACCAAACGGTGTTTTTCCTTCCCGGGAATAGGCCACGCTACGCAGGGTGTCTACCAAAAAACTCCGGGTAACAAAAATAAGTGGCACCCAGAAATTAAGCACACCCATTGCCGTATAGAATATAAGATAAATATGTTCCACGATCCGGTCCCCGGTAATATCGAATAACGCCCCGAGGTCTGAGGCAACGCCCAGCTTGCGTGCTACATATCCATCCAGGGAATCCAGATAGATCACCAGAATGGTAAGCAGCACCGCGAGCAAACGGAGATAAAAACCCGCCTGAAACAAAAGTATGACCAGAAAGACCAGGATAATCCTACCCAGGGTAATAATATTTGCTGCCACGTTTATTCTCCCAAACTAAATATGACTGATACAGCTTGCTGTTTTTTCTAAATGTAAGAAATTTATGGAAATTTCTAAACAAAAAAC
>CAZTXJ010000339.1:0-1814 GCA_964617285.1 uncultured Calditrichaceae bacterium
GAAAATGTATTTCATAAAATACCGTGCGTTAAAAAAAATGAACAGGTTGTAAGATGAAAAAATATAGAATAGGTATGATTCTTGATCAACAATTCCCCCCAGATCCACGAGTTGAGAATGAAGCTCTATCACTTATTAAACTGGGGTATGATGTATTTTTATTGTCATATAATTTTAATGGATTTTCGTCTTTTGAGAAATACAGAGGAATAAAAATTGTAAGAATTTCAGTTAATAAAAAGTATATCAAAAAAATGAGAGGATTAGTTAATGTTATTCCATTATATGAGATTTTTTTGACCCCCCAAATTCGTCGGTTTATAAAAGAATATGACATAGATTGCTTACATGTGCACGATTTATATTTGTTAGGTGCTGTGTTAAGAATAAAAGGTAGATTTAAAATACCAATTATTAGCGATCTCCATGAAAATTACATTGGAGGATTAAAACGATACCAATTTAGTACAACATTTCCTGGTAATTTACTAATTAGCATCCCAAAGTGGGAAAGAAAGGAAAAGGATTGGCTTCGTAAGGTAGATAAAATTATTTGCGTAATTGAGGAGGCGCAGGAGCGATTACTTCAACTGAATTTTCCCATTTCTAAAATTAGTGTTATTCCAAACTATATTAACATTCAAGAGTTTGACAATTCCAAAATTGATAATAGTATTTTTCTAAAATTTAAGGAAAAATTTGTCATTTCATATCTGGGAAATTTTGACCTTCATCGCGGTTTGGATGTATTGATAAAAGGATTTTTTATCTGCAGGAAACGGGGTTTGAAGGCGCACCTTTTATTGGTGGGTGATGGGAAAAATCGCCTTGATCTTGAAAGACTTGCTTCTAATCTTGGACTAAATGATTTTATTCATTTTGAAGGTTATCGTCCTTCAAGAGATTTGCCATCGTATATTTTAGCAAGTGATATTGGTGTAATACCTCACGAAAAAACCGAACACACAGATAGTACAATACCCCATAAGTTATTCTATTATATGTATTATAAAAGACCCGTCATAGTTAGTAATTGTTTACCATTAGAAAGGATAGTAATGAATGCTCACTGCGGGTTAGTCTTTATGAATAAGAAGGATGAAGATCTGGCAAATAAGATTATGAATTTATATAAAGATGATAAAAGAAGAAAATTAATGGGGGAAAATGGTCATAATTCGGTTATAAAAAAATTTAATTGGGAAGTTAACGAAAACCGCCTGGAAAAACTCTATGAAGAAATCCGATCATGAAAAAAGTTATTATGAAGATAATTTTAATTGGCAAAGATTTGAAACAAATCATTGGATCGAAATAATAAAATCAATTATACCTCCAAATGTTATGTCACTTTTAGATGTTGGTTGCGGTAATGGAATTATTACAAAGCCTCTTATGTTAGATTATAGAGTTTTTGGTATTGACCGAATCTTTAATCTGTGATGCCTTTGATATGGCAGTATCCCGTCGAAGGATTGGAAAGAATCTGCTGGTCCACTCGGATCGTGGGGTTCAATATCGTTCACATCGCTACCAGAAGAGATTATTAAGCTACGGCTGCCGGATCAGCATGAGTCGTCGGAGTAATTGCTGGGATAATGCGGTGATAGAATCATTCTTTAGCCGGTTAAAAGTAGAGTTGATATTTGCTGAAAAATTTGCGACACTCGATGAGGCAAGAAGAGCCATATTTGAATATATTGAGGTTTTCTATAACAGAGTGCGCAGACACTCATCAAATGGTTATATTAGTCCAATGTACTATGATAAGTTAGGTACATAATTAATGTGTCTACTTTCGGTGGGCAAGGCCA
>CAZTXJ010000340.1:0-1776 GCA_964617285.1 uncultured Calditrichaceae bacterium
ATTATCAAATATTAAATGAAATGGTAAATGATAAGATAAGTCATAAAAAGAACCTTGGTTGAACAGGCTAACCTAAAAATAAGATAGGATGTTTTCATCTGTGGCAAGGTTATATATTTTAACTTTCAATATGGTTTAAGGCAGGCTATTTTGTGGTATCAAAAACAGTAAAAGTTAAAAGATACCAAACGTGATATGAACCATAACCGAAATGGAAGGTATTATGAATCGATTTATTGTTGTCTTACTATTTCTTCCTCAATTACTATGGTCGCAAGAACTTGAATCTTGGAATGTTTGGACACCTCTTGAATATTTTATCGGCGATTGGGAGGGGCAAAGCTTTGGTGAAGCAGGGGAAGGTACAGGTCAGAGAAATTATCAATTTGTCATGGGGTCTTCCTATTTATATGACCGAAATATGATAGAATTTGAACCACAGGGAAACAATGCAACAGGAAGAGTACATGAGGATCTTGTTTTTTTCAATTACGATAAACAAAGGAAAGTAATAACTGCACACCGATTTTGTAATAAAGGGATTTATTACAAATTTGTTCTGGATAGTGTAGAAAGTGACAATTTGAATTTGGTATTCGTATCTGAGTACAGCGAGAATGCTCTTCCTGGATTATGTATGCGGATAAGTTATAAAATATTGAGTCCGGAAATATTTATAGAGACCATTGAATCATGCTTCCCCGGAAAAGAAGATACCTGCATCTTGACAACAAATTGGAAAAGAAAAACTGAATTGTAAAATTGCAAACACCATCTGCGCCACTCAACCAGAAAAATTGTGTTGTTTCGGATACACTCATTTACTTTACACCGTTCCATTAATTGAAGGTTACCCAAGGCGGCAAGTGAGCAATAGTCGTTAGATACATAAATAAAAATATGGGAAAAAGGCTATTACCAATATTTCTTTGCCTAATACTTTTAATTGCCTGTCTATATGAAAGGGAAAATTCAAAATTGAAATCGGATGATCATTCAATAATTACCAATAAATTGTCAGAGAATAACGGTTGGTTTCAAGGTATCATAGGAGATTCAATTTTCAACACAATTGGGAATGCAACAAAAGAAACTATTTCCAGTGAAGTTAATAATGGCTGGGAATTTGTTGGTTGGTATTCTCCTGTAAATTTTCTTGAATTGAAATCATACCTACCAAACAATTTGACCGTATTTAAAAGACCATTAATGAAATTTTTTTATGAATCAAATCCATGGCAAAATAAAATGAAAATTCCATGGTTACCTGATTTAGACTATGCGATAAAAAATGATGATAAAATACAATTGACTACTAGCTTGGGACACAATTGTCCTTCAATTATCAGAAAGTGCGTATGCTCATGCAAAAATGATGTTTTCCATCTAAAATACAATGATAAAGTGATACTTGGCCAGTGCATTCAATGTGAAAAAGTTGTGACAATATGGAATAACGAAATTTTTGAACTGAACTATTATAGTGATAACCTCTTCAAATTTAAAGATGCCGCAGTTACTATTCTTTATTCAATTGAATATCCAGTTGATTCAGAAAGCGGAGATGATTTTTCGTGGATATTAATTTATGTACAATATCAAGGACAAAACACTTTCAATATAGCAGATGGTGAGATATAAATCTTTACTATGAATGCATCTAACTTCCGCATCAACGTGAACTGAAGGTCATGTGGACTCGGATGCTTCGATGGAAGCCAGGTGAGTAGATTTGGGATGTCTGATAGATTCACGCTTCAGTCACGTTATGCTTAA
>CAZTXJ010000341.1:0-1751 GCA_964617285.1 uncultured Calditrichaceae bacterium
CCGGTCTCTGCAAAATTATTCATGGAAGCGATCAGATCGATCAGGTCATTCTGACTGGCCATCCGGTTCAGCCGAATGTTGTTTTCGGATAAAACCATGCTGTTATGGGAAATATTCAGATTGGAAAGATCCGCAATAACTATATTCTCCACGCTGCCTTCAAAATTGTTGTACTGAACCAGCCCGTTGGTGCGAACCAGGGATAAATTCACCTCACCCTGCCGGAAAAGATTGTCTTCGATCAACAGGGAATCTGCGGCAAAGATTTCCAGATCGCTGCTGTCCTGCAGGAAAATGTTATTCCGCACGGTGGTCAGAAAGGTTTCGCTAATATTCACCGCGCCGGCGTTTCCCCGGAAGATGTTATTCTCCAGCACACCGTCGGACTGGCTGATCCGGCAGGCATCGGAAACATCGCCCCGGATGATCGATCCGGACAGGATATAATCGCAATTGGACAACCGGATCTGCACACCCGGTCCGGCATAAATACCGTTTAATTGCAGATTGAGCTGCTGGTTGAATTCCACCGTGCTGATGCTGCCGGGACTGTTGTTAAGGATATAAATCCGGGTATCCGGATCTTCTCCGAACACTCCCCGGAAATGAATATTGGCGCCGTTGGACAACAGGATGTAATTCGTTCCGGCAAAAAACACCTGGCTGTTTACCTCAAATGAGGTGTTGGCCGGGACGTCAATGAAATCGTTCTCAAATTCTAACAGTCCGGATTGATTCCCGGTGTAGGTTCTCATCTTTTTAAGACTGAAAACCATATCGTGGCCGGTTTTTTGGTTGTAGGCAATCTGCCAGCCAAAACTGTCTTTTTCCGCCACCACATTATAATCGGCTTCAGCAATATCCTCGATTTTCCAGTTACCCGGGGCGTCGGTGAGCGTACTGTAGGCCGCAGTGTTCTCCCGGGGATCGAATTCGGTTTCCTGGGATATCTCCACCCCGATATTGGGATAAAGCTGATTGATCCGTACCAGGGCGGTATCCAGCTTTACCGTTTTGTATAAACTGACCTTCACCCCGCTGTAATTGGTCACTCCCTCCAGACTCACCCTTCCGTAAAAGGTTAAGGATTTGGGGTTGGTGGTATTTTTGGAACAGGATATTATTAAGAAAAAAGAAGTAAGAAAAAAGAAAAAAGTGATAAAAATTACCAGGAAAGGAAAACATTTATTTTTAATAAAGGAGAAAGGAACTAAGACAAAAACTTTGCAGGTGTACTCAAAATGAGTACCGAGCGTCGTATTATGAAATTTTAGGTTTGTTTGGCTATTTTTCATTCTGCTGTTTCCTGATTTTGTCCATTTTCGAAGCGATGGCTCCAAGTATCTTTCCAATCTCCTGACTTTCCATTAAAAGAGTTTTTACTTGATCTTGATCAGCAATATCCAATGCTTCTATAATCTTTAACCAATAACTGCTTTCATTTGCTTCTCTTAAAGCAACCCTAATCTTATGTAAAAATTCATTAAAAGTTGATGTCTGGGACTCCTCATAGTTTGCACCAATCGAAGTTGCAGATTTGGATAGCTGATATTTTATAACCTCAAATTCTTTACGATCCTGAAGTGTTGTTAAAAATTTCAGGGTACTGATGGCAAAATCAAGGAGGCGTTTTTTTAAATCAATCTGGTATTTCCCTGAAGCGTCACTTAACCTTAAACTGCCATCCAGAAAATCTACCTTATAAAATTCACCATCCACTTATAACACTTCTCTCTTATATCTTTTTTCTT
>CAZTXJ010000342.1:0-1740 GCA_964617285.1 uncultured Calditrichaceae bacterium
CTGGCATTGCTGTATCAGCGGGAAAAGGGTCCCCGATTGCGCGGCAATTTGGCGGAAATATTTTTTGTGGGTACCATTATGGCCATTATTTCGTTGATGGTCATCGGAAGATTCGGTTTGAAGGAACTTGTTCTGGCCCTCAGTCTGTTCCCGGCAATAATCATCGGTTTTCTGCTATCGGGAAAGCCGGCCAGGTTTCTGGATGTGGGCCGGATCCGGATTGCTGTGCTGGCAATTTCTACGCTTTCCGCCCTGGTAGTTATTCTGAAAACCGTTCTCTGATTTTAGAGCAATCAACATGATCGGTATAGGCCAGCCAATTTCAATAAATTATTCCTTCGCCCAGTCCTCCGGATAGAGCACAACCCGAACATAATTTTCCGGATTGAGATATTTCCGGGCCGCTTCCTGAATATCGGATAAGGCCAGCTGATCAATTTTTTCATCACCCCGGATGATATCAGCCGGATCCAGGTTGTTCTGATAGCGAAGCCGCAGGGCACTCATCCAGTAGCCATTTTCTTTCAGATTGGTTTCATATTCCCGGCGATGCATTTCCTTAACCTTCTCTAAATTGCTTTCCGTAGTCCCGAAATTTCTCAGGCTGTCGATCTGAGTGAAAATTTCCTGAGTTAGCTCTTCCACCCGTTCCGGATTTGCCCCAAAGGAAATGGTTATTTTATACTGCTGCCGGGGATAGCGGTCAAAATCCCCTCTTATCCGTACCCCGTAAGTGCCGCCCATCTCTTCCCTGATGCGGTCGCGCAGTTTGATGCGCAGTACATCCAGCATCGCTTCGGCTTTATAACGGTTTTCCAGCGTCCATTCAAACGGACCGGTAAAATCTATGGTGTTCAGACTTTTGGGTTCCTGCCCGCGGTACAGCGCTTTTTCAATGGCCCCGGAAGGATAATTGTAGCTAACATCCCGCCAGTTTTCCACCCGGTTTCCACCGGGTAAACTTGCCAGATAGGTTTCAACCAGTTCCCGAACCCGGGGAAGCTCAAAATTCCCGACCAGAATGAAAACAAAATCGCCGGCATCGGCAAATCGGTTCCGGTAAAAGCGGGAAGATTTTTGTAAATCCATTTCCCCAATCATCTCCAGAGACCATGGTTTATAACGGGAGTTGTGCTGGGTCAAGGTAGCAGTAATCGTATCCCGGTAGGCGGATTCCGGTGAGGCGTCCCGGTTCTGGAAAATTCCTTCAAACCGGTCCAGCAGTGCCAGATAGGCAGTACTATCCGTCCGGGGTTGCCTGAAGTAAAGATAAATTAACTGAAACATGGTTTCCAGATCTTTAGGAACAGCCCGGCCGGAAAACCCCTCATAAAGTTCATCGATATAGGGAGAGACGGATACGTTTTTGTCGGCCAGTAATTTGCGCAGTTGAATCTGGTTAAATTGACCCAGCCCGCCCTGATTGATAATTGCGTCGGCGGTTTTAGCGGCAGTCAGGTCCGAGTCCGGGGCCAGGGAATATCCACCGGGACTGTATGCCTGTAACATTACCTGATCGTTCTTAAAATCGGTAGGCTTCAGGATAACCCGGACACCGTTATACAGTTTCCACTCGGTAACACCGATATCGGCAATATACTTTTCCTCGATCACCGGGAGGGGCTTGGGTAACGGATCGATCAACTTCTCGGTAATGATCTCATCCTGGTAAGGTTCGATTGGCCCGGCGCTCACTTCTTTCATAACTGTCCTTAATTGATCCTCATCCGGGATGGTCAC
>CAZTXJ010000343.1:0-1714 GCA_964617285.1 uncultured Calditrichaceae bacterium
ACGGAGGAGATGGATTATATCGATCCCTATGTTTTTCAGGACGCATATTAGGTTTGCACCTGGATAGATGCTATTCTAACAAATAAAAAAACATTAAGTGGGTGCTTAATCTTTATAAAAATCCGTTTAAGTCTATATAACTGACAATTAAATCTATGATTCTAGAATACCTTTACTGATAAACAAAAACATAACATCGTCTCATGAGGATTGGATGCCTGAGGTCAAAGAATGCCCAAAATAAACTACCACTACATAGTTGCTCCTTTTGATGAGGCCATTGTTTCATATACAGTCTGTGTTTCTACTTCGATTTTCGTATTAGGTAATTGCCAGTTATAAAAAAACGATGATGAGTTTAGAAATAATGAAATAAGCATTTAAAAATAAAGATATATGGGGATAAAAAATTATTGCTATTAATTATGATGCAAAATCATTCACAATTAGATTTACAAAATTCAATGCAATCCATTCTAAATCCATCTTTTAATTAAATCTCTGGAGGGAATATGCGTTATACTTTACTAATTTTACTGGTATTCACCACATTTTCAGGAATCGTGTTTGCCGATGAAATTCTTTTAAAAAATGGCAAAGCATGGATTAATGTGAATATTTTGGAAAATGAAGAAACGGAATTTGATATAATTATTTTCACATCAATGCAAAAGAAAATTATTATTGACAAAAATGAAATCGCAGGTATCAAAAGGAAACCTTTCGATACTGGTAAAAAGTCCGAATTCATCCAATTGACAGAAGAAAACCAAAGAAGTTTTCCGGTTTTTGGGTCAGACTCGGTGCGGGAAAATGAACCATATATTGAGAATCCTTCGAATGCCCAACGAAGTAGTTCAATAAAAGATTCTTTACTGATTGGGTTACCCAAAATGCGGCTTAATGTTGAGGGTGGTTATTCTTACAGAACCGTCAAAATACCGGCGGGAACATCATCGGAAATGGAATCTTATCTTGGTGGCCTAAAATCAGGTTCAAACTTCTCAATGGATCTTACCTATTTCATTCATAAAGAGTTTGGGATAACCATGACCTATTCAAGATTTTCAGCCTCAAATTCATTAGCAAATATCGAATTTTACGATCAATCTACAAATGAAACTTTTGTAGGCAGTATGGAAGATAACATGATATTTTCTTATGTAGGTGTCGGTGTCAGTCAAAGGCGACTATACGGGAATGGGTCTGGATTATTCATCGCAAACCTTGCGTTGGGGAAACTATCCTATAATAATGATTCAAGAGTAGTAAACTTTCCGTTTGATATCGAGGGATCAACAATCGCTTTACATGGTCTAATTGGGTTAGAATTTTTCCTGTCGAAAGAATTTGGTTTAGGTGGAAGCATCTCGTATGTATTAGGATCATTAGGTCAAATTAAAGTGAACGGTAACGAAATTCCCTTGAGCGAGAACGAGAACTTGAATAGGTTTGATTTTAATATTGGCCTAAAATATTATTTCTAAACTGTAAATACCATCATAAGTTAACTGATGCTAAATAAAGGTTAAAATTTGCAATAATCTCGAATTTAATGAACCGAAATTACCATTCTTTTTAAATTGATTAGTATAGTATACCAGCTAACAGAAGAGATATACCAAATTTCTGACTTTATTATTTTATCTGTTTATTCACATATTAAACCAAAAATAAGGAGCCAGGGTTATGAAAAAGCATTTTGAATTATTCA
>CAZTXJ010000344.1:0-1701 GCA_964617285.1 uncultured Calditrichaceae bacterium
CATCATATATCAACGGCAAATCTTCAGAATTATTAAATCCAAAAAATTGATATTTCTGAATTATATAATGAGGGATAATATATTTTGACGAGAAAGAAACAAAAGTAAGGGTTCCGGAATTTTAGAAATTCGATTTACCATCAGTAATTTTAAAAATTGGCAGGCGATGATTTACTTTCAGGGCTATTTATAACCGCACCAGCATTTCCACTGTGTTACTTCCTTCTATTTAATATTTTGGATAGTTTAGGAATTGATTTGACCGAACCCAATTATATTCCGGCCAGCCTCATGACCAGAAATATGATCAGGCCAAATGTCGCTCCCAAATAAATCCGGCGAATCAACTGACGTCTTTGTGATGCTTTAGACTTCAATAATCTGAATGTCGGGTAACCAATTGATATGTCCATTACACCAATAGGTATCAGATATACAATTGAAAACCAATTTATGATAAATGGAATAAACGATAGTAGAATAACCAGCAGGAAAATTGAGGCACTTATTTTAAGAGCAACTGACTCACCATACTTTATCGCTATTGAATTTGAATTTATCAGAAGATCGCCCTTGGTATCCATAGAATCTGCTGCTATTTCTTCACCCAAATCTATTAGACCAGCGATCAAAGCGAAATATACAACAACTTTATGAAATGGTAAACCAACAGTGGTACCACCGTAAATAAAGGTCATACCAACAGAAAAGCTGACCACCAAATTCCCGGGAAGCCCGCTTTTCTTAAAATAACGATTATAAAGAAATCCTAAAATAGCCAGGACCATTGAAATTAGTAAAACGATAATGCCGATTAAAAAACTCAGAAATAGTCCTGCGATTAATAGAAGAATTGAAAAGGTCAATGCTTCTGACCGCGAAACCAGATTTGAGGGAATTGGCCGATCAGGTGCATTTATTTTGTCGGTCTCTACATCGAAATAATCATTTAAAACCAGTATTGAAGACGATATTAGAAATACCGACAGGAAACCAGCTATTATGATGAAAATTGAAGGAAATTCTCCCAGAGAAAACAACTGACCCAATACCACACAAATGCCAGCGGAGAAAGGAAGTTCAAACCGGATTAACTTGAAGAGGCTGTTTAATTTTTTCATAACATCCAAATCTTATTGTTAAAAAAAAGAAAAAACCTAACGCAAAGTTTTCAGCCTCCGCCTCGATTAAGTGTCAGTCTTTGACCAACTACATCTAACCACCTAAATAATTAAAATCATCTGGCCAATCGCAGTCGGCTGGAACCCTAATGTTAGCTTTATAAATTAATTTTTTATGTGCTTTTTAAATATATCACTAATATCTGGAATATTCATCATATCGACCAACTTGTATATCAACTCTCCATTTATAGTAATAGAATAAAGATCTTTTGGAACTCTTTTAGACATTTTTGATACTATGAAATTCCATCTAAAACCACCAAAAGTATAGTACACTATTTTATAGTTATCGATAAACATATAAGCAGGATTCATCATAAATTGGATTTCCATTTTACCATTCAATAATAATCCAAACATTCTACACCCATATTCAAATTCATCACCCGGATTTTCATTTAGTAACATTTGTCTAATATTTTCTTCATCTCCAATATTTATTTTTCCGTTTTCAAAAACAGGTGATGAAGTAACGCTACCCCTCCAAAGTATAGACAATTGAAAAAGCTTAAATTTA
>CAZTXJ010000345.1:0-1683 GCA_964617285.1 uncultured Calditrichaceae bacterium
AACAGCGGCGGATGTTTCAGCTGAAAACCGGTTGCATCCTGGTAGCGTTTGGCCACCGATAGTATAGTTGCCTCATCAAACAGCTTTCCGATAAAGCTGATACTGGTGGGCGTCCCGTCTTTGTTGAATCCGTTCGGCAATACCACACAGGGATTTCCGGTGAGATTGGTCAGCAGCAGGTTATCATCAAAGGATGGAGCAAGATACAGGTCCACCTGCTGCATCAGTTCATACATTTTCTGGATCAGGACATAGCGAACGCGATTGGCCTGGATGTATTCCACCGCCGGGATAAAACGTGACGCCCGGAAGACATTTGGCCAGGCATTTCGGATTTGACGGACCAACAGACTGTCCCGGCCGGAGCGGGTGAGTTCGTCAAAGGCAGAGGCGGCTTCGGCGGATAAAATAAAGGACAGAGAATTTACCGGGATATCCGGCAACTCGATGGGAATAAGATTTACCCCCATTTCGGTTAATTTTGCCAGGGTTGCCTGGTTATTTTCCCGGTTCAGCGTATCTTGTTCAAAGGCAGATTTCAGATAGCCGATTTTTAATTTCTGCAAATCCGCATCCGTGGTAAAATTGAAGGGTGCATCAATCACCGATTGATCGATCCCATCGCTGCCCCGGATCACATTAAAGACGATGGCGCAGTCCTCCACCGTGCGGCAGATCGGCCCGATTTTATCCATGCTCCAGCTCAGCGCCATGGCCCCGGCCCGGCTTACCCGGCCGTAGGTGGGACGCAAACCGGTATCCCCGCAGCGGGTGGAGGGCGAGACGATTGATCCCCAGGTTTCCGTTCCGATGCTAAAGGCCACCAGTCCGGCAGCAGTTGCCGCAGCCGATCCGGCAGAGGAACCGCTGCTCCCCTGTTCCAGGTTCCAGGGATTGCGGGTTTTTCCGCCATACCACACATCTCCCCAGGCCAGTGCACCCAGGGTCAGTTTGGCCACCAAAACTGCTCCGGCTTCTTCCAGTTTTTGGATCACCGCCGCATTCTCATCAATGTACTGATCTTTGTAGGGCATGGCGCCCCAGGTAGTTTTATACCCTTTTACCGCCAGCAGGTCTTTGGCACCGTAGGGAATACCATGTAATAATCCGCGGTACCTCCCGGCAGCAATTTCCTCATCCGCTTTTGCCGCCTGCTTCAAGGCAAGATCTTCGGTCAGGGTAATAACACACTCCAGCTGGGGACCGTATTTTTTCAGCCGGGCCAGATACATTTTGGTTAATTCGGTGGAGGTGATTTTCCGGGTGCGGATCAGTTCTGCCAGATCCTTGATCGGATAAAAAGCAAGTTCTTCCGTCATCTGGGGAAGAGGAAAGGTATCCGATACCCCCCAGTGAATCGGAAACTGTTCGTCGGGTATTCTAAAACCAACGGGAATCGGATTAAATATGAGGGCCGGGGGAATGCTGTTGTTCAAGGGAATTTTTCGCAAGGTCTGATAACTTTCCAGATTTTCCTCCAGGTCCTTCTGCATGGAATCCTGCTGTGCTTTGCTAAACTCCAATCCGATGAGCTTCTCTGCGCCGGTAATATCTATATTACTGATCTGATCCTGGTCTTTTTGCTGAGCATGGGCAGGGACTGACAATGTGAAAGTTAAAAATAAACCACTTATTAGTATCAACCATTTCATAGAACGCCTCCGGGAATTGAATTTTGATTTT
>CAZTXJ010000346.1:0-1679 GCA_964617285.1 uncultured Calditrichaceae bacterium
GGTTGAAAAGTGGCAAGCAAATGATCTAATCCGTCTTCAGTGAAATTGCTGAATGGTAAAACCGGATAGTCCTTTTTAATCCGGTGAACTGAATCCAGTTTTTCCTGACGTTCTTCGGCTGATACCAAATCGGATTTGCTGAGCAATATAACAGGTTTGATGCCACTTTCGTTGGCGGTCACCAGGTATCGCTCCAACCGGTTCAGATTAAAATTGGCATCCAGGGATTGCATGATGAAAGCATAATCCACATTGGCGGCAATGAGCTGATAATCAATCCTGCCCGGATCTTTGCGCTTCAGCACGGAGCGTCTGGGCAGGACATGATGGATAATCGCTAAAGTATCCTGATCAAAATACTGGACCACCACCCAGTCTCCCACGGTAGGGATATCCAGACTGGATTCGGCCTGAAATAAAAGTTTGCCAGTGGGTTCAGCCGGTACCTCACCTTTATCGCTGGCAATTATATAGCTGTTTTTGTTTACTTCAATCACCCGGGCGGAATGGTATTCTGCCGGATTATATGCCGTGAACTTTTCCTGAAACCAGTGGTCAAATCCCAGATCTTGCAGAGTCATATGCTATCCTAAAGAATTTGTGTCACTTCAATGCCCCTAATATAAAAAGAAATTCTGTGTTGCCGGAACAGTTTCCCAAACAAAGTAATTTTTTTGAATTGATTTAGATAGAGTTAGACGTGTACAGGGTAATTGAGATTGGCGGATTTACTAAAAGGAACTATCTTTAATCCCGGCGTTAAAGTTAAATTAGACCAACTATAAAGCTAAAGGAGAAGACAATGAAGATTGGAATTTTAGGTACCGGAATGGTTGCTCAAACCCTGGCAGCAAAACTATCGGCTATCGGTTATCAGGTGATGATAGGTACCCGGGATGTGGATAAGACAATGGAGCGCAGTGAGACAGATGCTTATGGTAATCCGCCCTTTAGTGAATGGAGGGAAAATCACTCCAAAGTGAAATTGGAAAATTTTTCCGATGCCGCTGCGTTTGGCGAGGTGGTTATAAACGCTACTTCCGGTGGCGCCTCGTTGATGGCTCTGCAAATGGCCGGACATGATCATCTGAAGGGCAAAATTTTGATCGATGTGGCCAATCCATTGGATTTTTCGGAAGGAACGCCTCCCACCCTTCTGGTCTGCAACACGGATTCCCTGGGTGAGCAGATTCAACGGGCTTTACCGGATACCAAAGTCGTGAAAACCCTCAACACCTTAAACGCCCATCTGATGGTAGACCCAAATAAAGTGGGAAAAGGGGATCATCATATTTTTGTCAGCGGGAATGACCAGGCTGCCAAGAATAAAGTCGTTGGTTATCTGAAAGAATGGTTCGGCTGGAAACATATCATCGATCTGGGGGATATTTCCACTGCCCGGGGGACAGAAATGTTGTTAGCTATCTGGGTGCGTTTGATGGGAAAGCTGGGCACCCCAATGTTTAATTTTAAGATTGTGCGGTAGTGAGAGTTAAATAGAATCTTTACTTTTCCTATTTTTTAGATGCCAATCCTGGCAGCCCAATAAAATATATGATACTTAATCTGTCATCCCCGCAAGTTTCTAGCGGGGATCCAGTTTTTTTATCCCTATCCCTGGGACCTGGATGCCCGATCTCCCTGTCTGCTGGCGCAAGCCAGGCAGGCGTCGGGCATGA
>CAZTXJ010000347.1:0-1665 GCA_964617285.1 uncultured Calditrichaceae bacterium
AAACTATCCCAATCCCTTTAACGGTGAAACCACTATAGAATTTTATTTACCTACTGCTTCTACTGTCGCCATTGAAATTTACAATCTACTGGGCCAGAAAGTGAAAACACTCTGGCGGGGACAACAGTTAGCCGGACAACATCAGCTCCGCTGGGATGGGCGGGATAATACAGGAAAGGAAGTTGCCAGTGGAATTTACCTTTATCAGTTAAAAAAAGATGGATGGCGGCAAACCAAAAAACTAATATTAATCCGATGAAAAAATATATTTTGAGAATTTGGTTTATTAATATCATAGGAGTCCTGCTCTCCTGGGATTCTCTTCCGGCACAATCCCTGCAATTTTATGGGGAGAAAATCGAGATCAGTATTCTGGGGGATAATGCGCTGGTTACCGGGGAATATTATTTTAGGAACAATACCAGTCAATCCATTCGCCGCACCTTATACTATCCCTTTGTGATAAACCAGAATTTACCCTGGCCGGATAGCATCTCGGTTTATCAGGTATCGGAGAAAAAGTCCCTCACCTTCCGCAAATCAAAAGAAGGAATTCTGTTTACGCTCCAGGTTCCGGCAGATTCCACGGTTATTTATAAAGTAATATATCAGCAACGAACCCCGAACCGGAAAATGGAATATATTCTGACCACTACTCGACGATGGAATGAACCGTTAAGTTTTGCTGAATATCTTATTAGACTTCCGAAGTCGTTTATGTTGCAGTATCTCTCCCTTAAACCTTCAGAAATTGATGATGTTTTGGATAGCCAAATTTATAAGATTCAAAAAAATGATTATTCACCTGAAACCAATTTAACTGTCCAATGGACAAGGAGTATCAAGTGAATTCAATTAAAATTATCCTAATTCTATCTTTTATAATTCTTGTTATTCAGGATATATCAAGTAATCCTATTCCAAGTCCGGTTATGAATGAAATTAAATTTAACTCTAATGGATTTATATTGGAAATTATAGATAGCGGCATGTTTACAAACCTCGATGGCTGTTTTTTGACCTCCAAAACAGATACCGCCTATTTTAAACCGGGAGTACCAGGAAATATTGATTTTTTTCTGATCACGCAGGATAGTCTGCTTAGTCCTTTAAGTATAAACCCAGCAGGAGATGAACTCTCTTTTCATAGTCCCACTATGGGTTATGTTGAGACGATTACTTTTGGCGATTCCAACATTTGTAATATTGGGGCACCCTTAGCGAGTCAATCAATTTGTTTGAATGATTTTGGTGGACCATATTATTTGGATAATACTCCAACATTAGGTTTACCAAATGATTATACAAATGCGACCGGTACTTTGGAGGGTTTTGTCACCAATCTAGCAGGAGATACATTGTCCGGTGTAAAGATATTAAGAAAGTATGGTTCTCCCGTTTATACTAATTCATCTGGTTATTTTTCTTTTGAAGAGTTGTCAATATTTGAAGAACTTCTATTTCATAAAACATCCTATCCTGATGGTTATCTCTGGTTGCAAATCTGGCCAGATAGTATTCAAATGATACATGTAATTATAGAAAATCTTGTTGGAATAAAAAAGGAACAACCAAAAATTCAGGTAAGTGACTTTCAACTTTTCCAGAACTATCCCAATCCCTTTAATCCGGAAACTATCATAGAGTATTACCTGCCTCAAAGCG
>CAZTXJ010000348.1:0-1658 GCA_964617285.1 uncultured Calditrichaceae bacterium
CTCAAATTTTCAGGTGTTTACAATAACTATTACAGATGAAGATATTATGAAGAGGCTATATATGAGGAGCTTAGTTGAAAAAAAGACTAATATTCTCTCTACATCTTATTTCTTCTTCCATATCATTCTCAGGGCATCATTATCAATCGCATAATAGTTTTCAAAAACCGATTCTGTTTCAAAGCCCAGTTTTTGGTAAAAATTGATAAGTTTCTTATCTTTGGCACTGGCATTTAGCTTGATAAAACCATATTGTTCCATTATCTGGGCCATCAGGAACCTGCCACCGCCTTTGCCCCGCTCCTGGGGATGAATGGCCAGATCGTTAATCTCGGCAAAACCTGCTGCAGCATCCCATTCCACAAACAGGTATCCAAGTACCTGGTCAGGTTGATGGGAATCTACCAAAAGGAGACAATCGCTGCTATGCTCAAGCAAATCAATTATACCGCTGGAATTGTTCCAGATGATATTATGAATATGAACCAGCTGATTCACATCCCGGAGGGAGGCAATGCTCCGCACCTTGTAACTCATTCTATATTCCCTTCCTGCAGGATATCGTAGCTTAGGGATGCCTGCGGTGCCATTTCAATAACAGCCATATCGGTTAGGTGGATATCCGGTGTCAAATAGGTATAATAGTGCAGATTAGTATTGATAAACTTTCTTTTATAGGCAGCCGGGAAATCGCTTAAGTCATAATACCGGATACCCTGTTGCCGGCAGTACTCCATGTTTTTCAAAATGGCATAGATACCCAGTCCTCGCCGGGCATAGACTTCATCGTTATCCCGCAGGCAGAGATAATCGTCTACCCGATGTGCTTCCCGCCGTACCGAATAGTTTACTGCTAAAAGTTTATCATTCAGATAAAAATGTAAGGCAATCAGCTTTCCCATCTCCTCCGCCCGGCGGAGTAATTGAAAATCGATCATGATTTTCTCCCGGCTGTCCACCTCTCCACCGTTGCCATTCAAAGCATTCTTGATTTCCCAATACTGGATATACTTCTCGGCAAGTTCGCGAATTTCATTATCCAGGATTCTATTGACCACCTGCATTTTCAGGTCAACATTTTCCCGAAAATTTCGCATCAGGGCATGACGCTTTTTCTTGTCCAGTGAATAGTAATATTCACTTTCGGAGTTCTTTAAATCAACCACACCCCCCGGCTTAACGGTAAATCGATCGGTAAGGAAGGGAAGATAAAAGCAACTTAAATCGGTAGCGGTATGCGCTGGAAGCAAGGGTAAAAATTGATGAAGCTTTTCCGGCGGGGTAAAATACTCCCGTGCAATGATGGCTTCTTCTCCCAGAATATAACCGGGACGGTTATTTTGGTCTGCTTCTTTATATTTAAAAGGGATGATCCCTGTACACTCATTCTTCTCAAAACCCAAAAGAATCTTTAGCTTGTATCCTTTTGGTTTATCGAATTGTTCCCAGATCTGCTGATGTATTTCCCAATCCACGGCCAGTTCCCCGCTTTTGTAAGTCCGGTTCAGCTGGTCCCAATGGGATTTTACATCGATATACGAATCGGATTCTTCAATGTCCATAAAAAAACTGACATTCTCCTTCTGTTTTAGTTACCAAAAATTTGGACAAATTTGCATGATTCCCGGATGCGTAGCAAGTGGAATTTTTTGGTTTTG
>CAZTXJ010000349.1:0-1653 GCA_964617285.1 uncultured Calditrichaceae bacterium
GCCGGACTTACCCATGTCCGGACCGGTGTGCCCTACGCTATGACCAAATCGGCCATCGAGCAGATGACCCGCAACCTGGCGGTGGAATGGGCCAGGGATGGTATCCGGGTGAATACGGTTGCCCCCTGGTATATGCGAACCCCGCTGGTGAAAAAACTTCTTCAGAATGAGGAATATTATCAGGAAGTTCTTTCCCGAACCCCAATGAAAAGGGTTGGCGAGCCGGAGGAGGTCGCCGGGGTGGTGGCCTTTCTGTGTATGCCGGCCGCTTCCTACGTAACCGGGCAGTGCATCCCGGTGGACGGTGGTTTTCTGGTAAATGGATTTTAGGAAATGTCTCTGCTGAATAGGATGTTTTTAAAATTGGTCTGGTGTAGTGAGGAGATCAAGAACCTTCAGCCTGATTTTGTCGTTGCTAAGTTATGAAAGTTGGGAAAGCGAATATTTATATCGGAACATCGGGATGGAGCTATCCCCACTGGAAAGGTAATTTTTATCCGGAGAATCTGGCCAAGAGTAAATGGTTTGAATATTACCTCCGGAATTTTGATACAGTGGAGGTGAATGCGACCTTTTATCGTCGGTTTAAAGATGAAACCTACCAAAAGTGGCGCAAGCGGGTCCCGGACGAATTTAAGTATGTCCTGAAAGTCCCCCGTTTGATTACCCACCGGAAGTTGTTAAAGGAAGTGGATGATCTGATTGATGAATTCCAGCGCTCGGCTTTTTTGCTGCGAGACAACCTGGGTCTGCTGCTTTTGCAGCTTCCACCGCGGATCCCATATCATCCGGAAAGGCTGGAGCAGGCGCTGCGCCATTTTAAGCACCCGGATAAAGTGGCGGTGGAAATCCGTAACAAGGAGTGGTTTACCGAAGAAATTCGTGAAATCCTGCAAAATTGCGGATCGGTATTCTGTACTGCAGATTCACCCAAAACCGAAATCATGGATTGGGTAACCGGGGATACCAGCTATATTCGGTTGCATGGCAGAGACAAATGGTACTCCTATGATTACAGCGAAAAGGAATTGCAGGAAATCATTGAATTTATAAAGAAGATGATGGGCAAATCAGTAAATACCTTCTACATATTTTTTAATAATGATTTTCAGGGGTATGCCCCCCGAAATGCCCAGACTCTATTGGAAATGTTCCGGCAAAATTTTTAGGATTTTTGCTTCCTGATCTGAATTCATACGATCATTAGATATCACTTTTTTTCTTCTACCGGGAGCAGGAGTGTTTTTATATATTATTGTCCTGTCTATTCTACCCTGAATTAAAAAGATTGAGGAAAATAAAAATGACATCTTCTGACAAAAACTACCACATGACCCCGGAAGAATTTCGCCAGTTTGGCCGGGCGGTGATCGACTGGATTGCCGATTACTATGAGAAGGTGGAATCCTATCCGGTTTTATCCCAGGTGAAACCCGGTGATGTCCGGAAGACCCTGCCGGAAAATCCCCCGGAAAAGGGAGAATCTGTGGATAAAATGCTCAGGGATGTAGAACAGCTTCTGATGCCCGGAATCACCCACTGGCAGTCCCCTAACTTTTTTGCCTACTTCCCGGCCAATGCCTCCGGACCGGCAATTCTGGGGGATTTGCTCTCCTCCGGCCTGGCAGTGCAGGGAATGATCTGGGCGACCAG
>CAZTXJ010000350.1:0-1651 GCA_964617285.1 uncultured Calditrichaceae bacterium
CCCTGCTCAACCGGCAGATGGAGGCGGGCATTCATAACGTAGAATTTAACGGTCTGAATCTGGCCAGTGGTCTTTATTTTTATAAACTGGAAACAGCGGGATTTGTGGATATAAAGAAAATGATCCTAATGAAATAGACTCTGTAACCTCCCGAAGGTTTTGAACCTTCGGGAGGTTTTGGTTTGGGAAGGTTTTGTTGCCTGGATCAGAACCTTCGGGAGGTTTTATTTTAGGAAGGTTTTGTTGCCTGGTTAAGAACCTTCGGAAGGTTCTGTTTTGGGGAGGTTTCATTCCTATCTATTAAAATTCACCAAAAAATATCTTGACAAAAATTATTTTAAGTCTTACTTTAAATCAGGAGTTTTTATATCAGTAAAAGAATCGGAGAAAAGAACCTTACTTAAGGTGTAATTAGCTTTCCATCTAAAACTCGGAGGGGCCCATGTCCGGTAAAGCTACACTGTTTGGATTCAAGTTTTTATCTTCCTATCCAAAATTTTTTCCACTCATTTTCCTTGTCTTTCTCTTCCTGGGGCAGTCAATTGATCTGTCCGCCCAGGTCATCATTAAAGAAAGGGTGAGTATCTACCCTAATTCACTTTCTCCCATCACCCCGGATGGGGTCATTTCCGGTGATCCCAATAATCCGGTTTATTTGAGATATGGCGGAAATGTGGTCTTGAGGTTAAGCTGGCCTTACAGCCAGGTGACTAACTGGCATGACACCCGGCTAGGAGAGGAAACTTTGGGAGAAATTGCCAGAAATTTAAGCCAGGGTGATTCGGTAATGATCGGACCATTTCCCCAGTGGCAAAAACTCCAATTTTGGGTTACAGACAGTCTGAGACTTCCGAATATGGAACGAGAAAAAGTCTACCCGTCCAATAGTTCTTCTGAAATAATCGATGTAGGAAATTACGGAGAAACAGTAGATTTTCAATTGCCAAAAGTAAATCCGGCTGACACTATTGTTACTGAAATGAGTTGGTCGATTAAGGTTAAAAAGAACGATAATCTGGCAGCCATGCCGCCGCCGGAAATATTATCTTACTATGGGAATCCATTTGTTCCTTCAGAAGAAATCGAAATACCGGCCGATGGTATGGTATATATGATTCTTGAAAACTTGAGCAGCACTGCCCTGGTCGATCTGTACCAGGAGACACCTACCGGTCAGTTACTTTTAAGCGATCTGAGGCATCAGTTCGGTCATGTGATCGATCTGGGCCGAAAAAATGCGGGTGACCTCTTGCGATTCTATATCACTTCCTCGCACAGCATCGTTGCTGGACAGAATCTATATCCCAAAACTATAGATGATGCTTTTTTTCTGTATTGGGATAGATCGATCAGGTTTAAAAATCTCTATTTTGAAGACTGGACCGATTTATTATTTGATAATTTTTACTTTGCCCTGTATATCGTGCCCGACCATTTGGGAGATTTTCCCTGGCCGATGCGGGTGCAGTTTAACCCGGCCGTGCTCGCACCAGGGGATACTGCCGACATCGTCCTGCGCAAACGGAATGAAGACGGCAGCCTGGAAACCTTTCCCGATTCCACTTTATTTGACGTGCAGATTCTGGACAGTTTCCAATATGGTACCATTTACTCGCCGGATTCGGAGGATACTTCCGACTTTTTCTTTGGT
>CAZTXJ010000351.1:0-1649 GCA_964617285.1 uncultured Calditrichaceae bacterium
TATATCCACACCTACCAATGGTGACACCTATGCCTATGCCTACAGTATACAACATTTGGAAGGTTCAAGGATTCATCCTGGTTATTATTATTTGGGGCATTTAATTTACCTTGTGACCGGGTTTCTATCATTTAGTCCATTACTTACTTTAAGTATATTCTCAATTTTTTCTGGGGCCCTGGCCGTTTCTCTGATCTATCTTCTAGTATTTAAATCTTCTCAAAATGTTCTGCTTAGTTTGCTCAGTTCGCTGATCCTTCTTTTTTCCGGAGGTTTCTGGTTCTATTCTATTTATGGGGAAGTTTACATCCCCCAGCTTAGTTTTGTGTTACTTTCCATTTTATTTACTTATAATCAGAGATATCTCTTGGGCAGTTTATTATTGCTTGTGGCCATATCTATTACTCCAACTTCAGTCCTCATTTTGCCGGCTCTCTTTTTTATTATATACCGGAATAAAGTTGATAAAAAGCAATTTGTCTATTTTATGATTCCCTTGATCATTCCGGTATTGGCAGTATTTATTCTGAAATTTTCTAAGATCGATGATATTATTGAGCTGGCTGTTTATTCTCCACGGATTTTCTTTTACAATTTTTCTTTGATTTCTTTATTCAAAAAAATTATTACTGATCTGGCTTATGTATATGGAAAGTCTTTTGGAATTCTCAATATTGCAGCCATTTTTGGAATTGTATTTTTATACCGGGATAATCGCAATTTATTCTGGATAATGTTTCTGTTAATAATCCCTTTCACTCTCTATATTTTCAATCTGGGTTTACTGACCGAAGATCATCTGATCATAACCTTTGTTCCAATGAGTCTGTTTATCGCATATGGATTAGTGCGGGGATTTATTTATTTAAAAATGGCGAAAGTTGTTAGTGCCTTTGGTATCTTAATCCTCTTATTCAGTCAAATCTGGGTTTCATTTCAAATTTATATTTCACCCGAGCTAAAACGCTCAGCGATCCTGGAAAGTACCCTCAAGAAATTCTCAAAGGAATATGAGCCAAATGGAATCTTAATCTCGGACTGGAATTTTGGAATGCCTTTCTGGTATTTAACCCAAAACGAAACAAATTATTCTTTACTAACTGGTCGTCCGGTAAGGTTTTTCAGTAAAGATGGTTCAGACCGGGATAAATGTTTTGAACGATTAAAACAAAGTTTCTGGATAGATATTCCAAATCTCCCCATATTTTTTGCAGAGGATTACTTAAAGGATCTCGTTCTCCAAAATGATAGAAAAATATATTTCGTTGATGGTAAGATTCAACCTAATTGGCTGAAAGAAGTAATCATTGGGAAAAAATCTTTAGATGATCAACAAAAACAAAAGCAAAGATTCACAATACATGTCAATTTTATAGAAAAAGTTTTAAATGTTAAATTACAAACTGAAGATAGCCTTGACTTCCCGATGGAGAAAATATACAAATTCAGTGTGGTGCCAGGTAACCACTAGAAGATTATTAATTTTATTTTTAATTGAAAAGTATTATTTTGGATATTGAATTTTCACTAATATTTTGATGAAAGCATGAGGAGGAAGAATGAAATTTTCCAGGGATTCTATTAATATCGATGTGGCTTCTGAAAGTGAACGGATCATTAATAAACTAAAAAAGGATGTGTTTAATACA
>CAZTXJ010000352.1:0-1634 GCA_964617285.1 uncultured Calditrichaceae bacterium
TGTTTAGCCAGGATAGAAACAGTGTGAAAGAGAGATCGGCCCAGGCTGCCCTGGAACTGGCCCGCCGGTATCTGCTGCGATTACCTATTAAATAATGGATTAGAATGGAAACCATCCGCACATTTATTGCCGTACCCTTGAATCCGGATATCCGGGCTGAGGCAGGGAAACTTGCCCGGAAGCTGCAATCCCTGTCCCGGGGGATCAAATGGGTTAAACCGCAATCCATGCACCTCACCCTGAAATTTCTGGGAAATATCACTAAAGAGGACGTGCAGAAAGTTTTTACCGCGATGGATCGTTTGTTTGCCTCCCCGCCTAAACCACTGACCCTGCACACGGCGGATCTGGGAGCATTTCCCAACCTGAAAAGACCGCGTGTTTTATGGATCGGTCTTCAGGGAGATGGTTTACCGGTACTGTTGGATTTACAGCGAGAAGTAGAGGAAAACCTGGCAGCTGAGGGGTTTCCTAAGGAACAACGGAAGTTTTCACCCCATCTGACCCTCGCCCGGGTAAAATATGGGAATAACCTGGAAACGGTGATGAAGGAGTTTTCGGAATATCAATTCCCGGAGATTTTATTGAAGGTGGAGCAGCTGGATATCATGCGCAGCGATCTGAAGCCGACCGGCGCGGAATACAGTGTGCAAAAATCATATTCTTTCCTGAAATAATTGATCGCTGATATATCGAATAAATCTGGACAACCTGGTTTGATGAATTTTTCTGGCTAAGAATTAAAATTTTTTTTATATATTTCTTTACGAAAATAATTTCGTTTTGATATTCTGTCCTGCTGCAAAATGACTAATTTTTAATGAAAGACGTGGGATCAGAATCTCAACATTCAGGGAAGCATAGTTAGTTTCTCTGGCATTCATCAAATTAAGAGTTTCGAGAATTGAGAAAATTTTAGAAAGAATAAATTGCAAAGGGGAGAAAATGGCAAATCAATCTGACGAAAAACAAAAAGCTTTGGGTCTGGCCATGTCACAGATCGAGCGCCAGTTTGGCAAAGGCTCGATTATGCGGCTGGGCGACCGGGTAAAAATTAATGTGGATATCATACCTACTGGTTCCATTTCCCTGGATTATGCCCTGGGGATCTGGGGTGTTCCGCGGGGCCGGATTATTGAAATATTTGGTCCGGAATCGTCAGGGAAAACCACCCTGGCACTTCACATCATCGCCGAAGCGCAAAAGCTGGGCGGGTTGGCGGCATTTGTGGATGCCGAGCATGCCCTGGATCCGGGTTATGCCCGGCGGCTGGGCGTGGATACGGTGAATCTGCTGGTCTCCCAGCCGGATACCGGTGAGCAGGCATTGGAGATTGTCGAGACCCTGGTGCGCAGCGGCGCCATCGATGTGGTGGTGGTGGACTCGGTAGCGGCACTGGTACCACGGGCAGAGCTGGAAGGGGAGATGGGCGATTCCCATATGGGTCTGCAAGCCCGGTTGATGTCCCAGGCCCTGCGTAAACTTACCGCCACGGTCAGCAAATCGAACACATCGGTAATTTTTATCAATCAGCTGCGGGAAAAAATCGGGGTGATGTTCGGCAACCCGGAAACCACTACCGGTGGACGGGCACTGAAATTTTATACCTCCATCCGGATGGATATCCGGCGAAT
>CAZTXJ010000353.1:0-1632 GCA_964617285.1 uncultured Calditrichaceae bacterium
GGCTTGGAAGGAATTTAGTCACCAGTTAAAAATTTTTATGAAAGTGACATTTAAATTTTAAGAGAAGTTTAAAAGTATTTACTCAGTTTATCAACACAAGGAGGACCTGAGGATGGTCCGAATAAAATTGCAAATTTTCTTTTCCATTGTCTTTATTCTACTTTTACTGGCTAATTGTGAAAAAAACCTGACCGGATTTCGGTATGCACCGGAATATAAAATTGCCTGTATTCCCAAAGGAATCGGAGATCTATACCTGTTTGATACCGGCAGGATAAATCAGCGATTACTAGTTGAAGGTGTGGTTGATCAATTAGAATGGTCTCCGACTGAGCCTAAATTGGTCTATTCAATTAGGCCTGATGATCCGTCTGTTCATCATTCCGACTTATTCGTTTTTAATCCGCAGAATAATCAAAAAAAATTACTGGCCGATGAAGAAGGGTATAAAAATTATCCCACCTTTTCTCCGGACGGTAAATCCATCCTCTATTTCAATACAAATTTTACTACCCATGAGAGAAAATTAACCCTGATGAATGCGGACGGTTCGGATAAAAGATTAATCTTTACCCAGGTCTTTGGTGAGGAGGTGATTTATTACTACTGGTCTGATATTCCCGATCACCTGGTATTTTCCCGGTATGATCCATCCGAACAGGTCGGGAAATTATACTTATTCAATATCAATACGCATTTGATGCAATTCGTTATCGCCCCGGAATTTTCCTGGTCCGCTTTCCAAACGGTTGATGGGAACAAGTTTTACTATCGTTTTGATGATCAGGCAAATAAAATTTCTGGTATTAACCGGGTAAACATCAATGAACAGACAGTTGAACGAATAGTGACATTCTCTGTGCCCGATTGGAACGGCCCTTTTAGTGTGCTTCCGGATGGGAGTAAAATTGTGGTATCTGTAAGCAGCATCAGGCAGAATGCCTGGGTACGCGATTTGTATCAGGTGAATACCGATGGTTCAAATTTAGAACAACTAACCGAATCTACCGGAGGTGATCTATACGACGATCCGGCTTATCTCCCAGATGGCAGTCAGATTATTTTTATTCATTCTACCCTGTCGGAAAGAGAAATGTGGGGGTTAAATCCGGCAGATGGAGAAATAGTTCATATCACTGAGGGCAATCCGTTTACCGGTGGTTCATATTTTTTTAAAATTTCTTCCGTCAAATTTTAAATTAGTCGAAATTAACCGGGATTGTTAAATAAAATTTTCTCTGCATTTGTCGTTAATATTGCCAAAGAGATCAGATGATAAATTCTTTAAACTTTCATATGAAAGATTAACGGTTAATCGATAATAATAATCTAATTTTTAAAAGCCTGACAAAATGTTCGAGGAGAAAAAAATATGATGAGTAACTATTTACTTTTTTCCAGCGTATTTGTTACCATGTTAATGGTGCTGAACATTTTAATATTTTCAATCACTTATGAGAAACGGCATAAAATAGGTCAAAGAGCTTTACTCTATTTTGGCGTTATACCGGGATTTTTAGGGGTGCTCTGGGCAATCGTCTTGTTTTTCAAGCAACCGGAAACCACCGAGATAATAGGTCTGCTATCCATATGGTTGTTGTTGGAAGTTGGTACAATGCGGTTAACCCAGGT
>CAZTXJ010000354.1:0-1628 GCA_964617285.1 uncultured Calditrichaceae bacterium
GTGTGATATTGTATTGACTTTATTTTCCTGTCATTACGAGCAATAGAAGGTTTGTCATTTATCACAAAATAGTAGTCATTGCGAGCGCAGCGCGGCAATCTTATTCCTTTGGTTTGCAGACATTCCGTCCCTGGATATTGATGAACACGCGGAGATTATCACGCCTTCCCTGGCTCATAATGACTGGAACATATTAAAACCATGGACACAAAAATGAAAATACTGTTGGTTTACCCGGAAACCCCCTCAACCTTCTGGTCCTTCCGGAATGCAATCAAATTCATCTCAAAAAAATCCGCCGAACCACCGCTGGGATTGATCACTATTGCGGCCATGCTGCCCGACACCTGGGATATTAAACTGATTGACACCAACGTAACTCCTCTGAAAGATGAAGATATCCGTTGGGCAGACTATGTTTTTTTGACCGGGATGAATGTCCATAAAGCATCATTCAAGCAGGTGGTGAGACGCTGTAACGAACTACAGGTACCGGTTGTGGCCGGGGGCCCGATGGTTACCATCGATCATCAGGAATTCCTGGGTGTGGACCATTTTATTCTCAATGAGGCAGAGATTACTTTACCGCCATTTCTCAAGGATCTGCAGGAGGGAAAACCCAAACATGTCTATGCTTCGGAAGAATTTCCCGATCTTTCGCTCACCCCTGCCCCGCGCTGGGATTTATTGGATAAAAAGAAATATGCCAATATGAGCATTCAGTATTCCAGGGGTTGCCCGTACGATTGCGAATTCTGCAGCATTACCATGCTCAACGGGCATCGTCCCCGGACCAAGAGTGCGGAACAGTTCCTGGCAGAACTTGACATGCTATATCAGGATGGCTGGCGGGGAAATTTGTTTATCGTAGACGATAACTTTATCGGAAATAAAAAAAGGCTGAAAAATGAACTGTTACCGGCCCTGATCGAGTGGTCCAGAAAACTAAATTATCCCTTTCGCTTTGGCACCGAAGCATCGATCAACCTGGCGGATGATGAAGAATTGATCCGGCTGATGGTGCAGGCCGGCTTTGAGCATACCTTTATCGGTATCGAAACACCCAATAGCGAAAGCCTGGAGGAGTGCGGTAAGAAACAAAACCTCAAAGGTGATATGCTGTCCGCAGTAAAAAAACTGCATCAATCCGGTTTGCGGGTATCCGGCGGATTTATCCTGGGATTTGACAACGATCCGGCGGATATCTTTGAACAGCAGATCAATTTTATCCGCCAGAGCGGGATTGTAACTGCTATGGTTGGTCTGTTAAATGCCCCGGCCGGTACCCGCCTGTTCCGGCGCCTGAAAGAAGAGAAGCGGATGCTGGACCATTTCGGCGGGGATAACATGGACGGAACCATCAATTTTGTGCCAAAGATGAATTACCAGCATCTGATTGCCGGATATAAAAAGGTGCTCGATACCATTTATTCCCCCAAGGAATTTTATGAGCGGGTGAGGACTTTTTTGAGGGAATATCATTCCCCGGTAAAATTTCCATCCCGGATAAAGATTCAGGATATCAAAGCGTTGTTTAAATCCTTCTGGATTTTGGGTATTCTGGAAAAAGGCCGGCGCTATTACTGGAAACTGATTTTTTTAAGTGTATTCCGGCATCCCCGCAAATT
>CAZTXJ010000355.1:0-1623 GCA_964617285.1 uncultured Calditrichaceae bacterium
TTGGTCCCAGAATCAGGGTCAGCGGGGTACGGAATTCGTGAGAGATATTGGCGAAGAAATGTGATTTCATCCGGTCCACTTCCTTTAACTTCTCCGCGTGAACATGCTCCATTTCCAGTTGGTGTCGTATCTCTAACCGGTTCAGTTGAAATTGCCAGGTTCCATAAATCAGCGTGATTATCAATAATACGTACAATCCGTAGGCCCAGTTTGTTTTCCACCAGGGTGGAGTAATGATAATTCGGATGGAAGCACCCGCTTCATTCCACACTCCATCATTGTTGGAGGCTTTAACATGAAAAACATAGTCTCCGGGATCGAGATTGGTATAGGTTGCGAAACGGCGGGAAGCATCGCTGAAAACCCAATCCGGATTGACCCCTGCCAGTTTATAGGCATATTGATTTTTAGCCGGTGCGGTATAATCGAGAGCCGCAAATTCAAATGAGATGATATTTTGATGGTAGGAAAGAGTTATTAAATCAGTAAATATGATTGATTTGTGCAACGGTGAGTGGTTTCCGACTTTTACCGGTTTGTAGTTTATTTTAAAATCGGTGATCACGATTTTAGGAGCATCCGGATTCTCTTTAAGGCTATCCGGGTGAAATACTGTTACACTATTGGCGCCGCCGGAATACATTTCCCCGTTTTTTCCTTTATAAAAGGCCGCATAACCTTGTTGAATGGATTTGCAATAGCTCAGGCCATCACCTTCATCGTACACCCGTAATTTCCCGGTTTCCGGGTTGAATTTTACAATTCCCCGCAGCGTCCGCAGCCAGAGATTTCCGGCCTTACCTTCAGACAATCCCCGATCATCTTCTAAAATGCCATATATGAAATTGCTGGGCAGCCCATCTTTTTCGGTAATAGCTTTAAAACTTTGCTTCTCCGGGTCGAATAAGTTTAATCCTGCCTCTGTCCCGATCCATAACCGACCGGCACGGTCTTGATAAATCGCATAAATTTCTTTGCCGGTAATACTTTCCGGATTCGCCGGATCTGGCTGATAGCGGATAAACTTTTCCCTACCCTTGGTATCATAAACAAGATGACATAATCCGTCCCAGGTGCCAATCCAAAAATGATCCATGCGGTCCTGATACAGCGAAAAAATACAATTATCGCTAATGCTGCTGGAATCAGCCGCGTCATAGCAGAATCGATCAAAAGTTTCATCGGCGCGGTTCAATCGTTCCAGACCGGCGTTATTGGTTCCAAACCACATGGTTCGCTGGTGGTCTTCATAACAGCACAGGGTAAAGGTATAAGCATGACTCTTGGGATTGGACGAATCGTAACGATAGTGCTTAAAAAAACCAGTTTTTCTGTCCAAGCAGTCCAGATAGGGAGTAACAGCTAACCAGATATAGCCATAGCTATCTTCACAAATGCCATAAAGTCCTCCCCTGCTCATACTGGCGGGATTAAGAGGGTCGTGGGTGATGTGGCTAAAATTTCCAGTGTTTCGATTGAACAGGCTAATACCACCCAGGAAATGGGTAATCCATAATACGCCGCCTGTATCCTCCAGAAAATTGGTTACCTCCTCCTGACCGAGGCTGTTGGGATTTTGCGGATCGTGAACATAATGTCTGAAAGGTTTATTCCATTTCTTCA
>CAZTXJ010000356.1:0-1622 GCA_964617285.1 uncultured Calditrichaceae bacterium
GATCACCGGGTTATCGATGGCAAGGAATCGGTGAATTTCCTGGTGCGCATCAAAGAGCTAATGGAAGACCCCACCCGGATGCTGCTGGATATCTGATTCAATGTTAGCCATAAAATCAGAATATGATGAAGCGCCTGGTCTCTCTGACAATTATAATTTTGTTCTTTTTCTCCTGTGACAAGAATTTTACCGGAATAGATTCAACAAAACCCGGAGTGAAAATCATTGTCATGGACGAAAATGGTGATCCTTTGCCCTCAGTTAATTGTTCCTACATATTTTACTTCTCCGATCATAGCATAGTCAGAAATCCTGCTATATCTTTAACTCTGACTGAAAATGATACGGCATCACTTTCCATTACTCACCCTTTAACAGATGAACAAATAATCATATTTCAAGATAAGGCTTTCCCCCGGGGTAATCATTCTGTGACCATAAATTCAAGCCAATACCAATTAACCAATGGTATATATCAATACGAATTGATACTAAAAAATTCTACGATTAACGGATATTTACCAGTTGTATATGATGTTGTAGATACTCTCATTCAGTACCCGCCTTTAATTCGATCGGGAAATGATGGCGGGATCCTTCTACCTTACAAAATATTTCATGTGGGTGAAAACTTCGGTTCTGAGAATAATCCAAGAATAATTTCTGATTCAATAAACATTATTCTTTACAAGAATGGTTACTCCACCCTGATTAAACCTGTTCTGCTTAATCCTAATAAAAGTGTAGATTTAGATATAAAGATGTTTTAGGAAATCAGGATAAACCCAATCTGAGTATCCTCTGCAGAATCAAGGGCAGCTGTTTGAGGTGACGGTAAGATTTTGGTGGTAGGCAACAAAAACTATTGATAATTTTAAATCAATAGACTATATTTAGGTACATATTTAGATCTAAATTAAGGACAATATTTATGAAAGTTTTAAATGTTTCAAATGATATAGTACCAGTAGCAGAATTCAAATCCTCAATATCTAAATGGCTGAAAAATATTAAACGCACCGGCCAGCCCTTAGTTATTACCCAAAATGGCAAACCAGCAGGTGTATTATTATCACCGGAAGAATATGATGATCTTGTCTATACCCATAGATTTTTGGAATCCGTGTCCAGAGGCCTGGATGATATTGAGAATGGTCAGACCTTTAGCACAAAAGATTTAAAAGAAGAGATTCGAAAAGTACGAAAAACCAGAAGAGCGGAATGAATATTATTTGGACGAGAGAAGCGCTAAATAAATTAATAGAAATTGAGAATTTTATTGCCCGGGACAGCCCACAGCGAGCAGAAGAATTTATTGACTACCTGATTGAAAGAAGTGAGATCTTAAAAAGTAATGAAAAGATAGGAAGAATTGTCCCCGAGATATCCCATACCTCCATAAGAGAACTTCTGATAAAAAATTATCGCCTGGTTTATCGAATAGAAAAATCAGAAATATTTATTCTGACCGTCTTCGAAGGTCATCGTCTTTTGAGACGGGAGGAAATATTTAAAAGTCAATAATCAATTTTCTAAATGGAGTAATAAAACTTGGCAATCTTATGAAAAGTATACTAATACTCCTATTAGCATTTTATAATCTGGCCGGTAGTGCTATCGCC
>CAZTXJ010000357.1:0-1621 GCA_964617285.1 uncultured Calditrichaceae bacterium
CGGCGCTCACTTCTTTCATAACTGTCCTTAATTGATCCTCATCCGGGATGGTCACACCCTCTTTTTCCGGTGAATTTACCATAACCACTCTATTCGAAGGGGCATTCCACGCTTTGGCCAGTGAATTGACTTCCGCCAGGGTAATTTCGGGAATAAGCTTTTGGTATAGATCAAACTCCGTTTCTATACCCGGTATCGGCTCTCCCTGTAAATAGTTGCGGGTATATTCATCAGCATAAGAATCGGATTCGGTTTTGTCCCGCTCGTTGTATATGCGTTCCATTGAAACAAGCATGCGGGTTTTCTGCCGCTCCAGTTCACTTTCAGTGAATCCATACTGTTCCACCCGCTTTGCCTCACGCAACAGTGTTTCGAATCCAGTGGGAATGCCATTATCCTTTACTGCTGAATTCAGCATATAAATTTCACCGGTTCGCACAAATTGACCCTTTGCCGAAGTAGCAAACAGAAAAGGCGGATCGGCCTGTTGGGTCAATTCATCCAGGCGCTGCCGGAACATCCGGTTATAAAGTTGCTCAACCAGGCCGCGTTTGTAATCGGATACCGTATTTTCTTCCTGTTTAGGGAGTTTATGATAAACTGATACCCCGGAGAACTGGGCTTCCGGGTCTGAGGCAATGGCAAACAGAGTTTCTTCATGCCTAGTAACCGGATAATATAGTCGCTTCCTTGGTTGCTCCTTCACCGGAAGATCGCTAAAATTCGAAATAATCTGACTCCTGATTTCCTCCGGATTAAAACTACCCACCGCGACTACCGCCATTAATTCGGGACGGTACCAATCCCGGTAAAAGCGCTTTAATGTTTGATAATGAAAAGTATCCAGCACGGCTTTCTTTCCGATGGGCAATCGCTGGGCATAGCGGGAGTCCTTAAATAAAATCGGCAATTGTTTGTCCCGCATCCGGGCCTGTGCACCTCTTCCCAGCCGCCACTCTTCGATAACCACTCCCCTTTCCTTATCAATTTCATCATTGTCAAAGGAAACTGCATGTGCCCAGTCCCGCAGAACCAGAAAAGCCTTACTCAACACTTCCTGACTGTCCGTTGGAACCTGCAGCATATAGACGGTTTCATCGAAGCTGGTGTAGGCATTGATCTCCGGACCAAAGCGCATCCCAATCGATTCCAGATAATCCACCAGTTCATGCTTGGCAAAATGTTCGGTGCCATTAAAAGCCATGTGTTCACAAAAATGCGCCAAACCCTGCTGGTCATCATCCTCCAGAGTGGAGCCAACATTGACCACCAGACGCAATTCTGCCCGGTTCTCCGGTTTGTTATTTTGCCGGATATAATAAGTGAGCCCGTTTTCCAGTTGGCCTTTCAGCACCTGGCTGTCTGCCGGTAAGGTTTGTTTTAATAAAATACTCGAATTATCATCTTCGGGTGTTTTCACATTTCCGGCCGAATGGCCGGCACAGGATATCAACAGAACAGCAAAAACAAAGAGACCCAACTGTTGCATAAATTTCATCAATAAACTCCTTCTGCGTTTTTCCTTTTTCCCTCTTTTCCCAAAAAAAGTTTCATTTCTCATAAGTGGATAGGTTAATATAAATAGCAAAACGGGATGATGCATATAATTTTATCATCAGTT
>CAZTXJ010000358.1:0-1614 GCA_964617285.1 uncultured Calditrichaceae bacterium
TTTAATCGGAAAAGCGGTTTTGATGGAACAAGGATTTTCTTATCTTGTAACAGTAAACAAAGTTGTCTGAATGGGCGGCTTTTTATAATTGAAGTTGACGGTCGGATAATCCCCATTTATAAATTCTTCTCGTTTTCTTCTTTTATTAAGAAATAGTACAGTTAATCAAATTCTATTTAGGAAGGAGATGTTTTGGAAAAAGTAAAAAATAATGATAAGGTAAAGGTTCATTACACCGGAAAATTTAAAGATGGTGAAGTTTTTGATTCATCCCGGGAAGGCGATCCGCTGGAATTTCAAATGGGACAGGGTCAGCTGATTCCCGGTTTTGAGAATGCCGTTCTGGGCATGCAACCGGGTGAGTCGAAAACTGCCGAAATACCGGCTGCCGAAGCGTATGGCAAATATCAGGATGATATGGTATGGGAGGTTTCCAAAAGCACCTTACCGGAGAATTTCGAACCGGAGGTCGGGAAACAACTGGAAGGTGTCCAGAAGGACGGTTCACGCTTCCGCATGGTTATCCGGCAGGTATCGGACGACAAGGTGATGCTGGATGCCAATCATCCCCTGGCCGGTAAAGACCTGGTCTTTGATATTGAACTGGTGGAAATCGTCGGACAGAATTAATCGGTCCGATTGTTCTAATTTCTTAAAAACAGGTGTCCCGGTCTAATGGCACCCGTGTTGATGATGGCCACAGGAATCATCCAGGGTCATTTCGGTCAGGGTGTTTTGCTTAAAAGCCCGGATAGTTTCATCTACCGTAGCCGTGTTAGAAATCAACACCTTGATCCCCGCCGCATTCAGACCCTGGATCGCCCGGGCGCCCATTCCCTGGCACACCACAAAATTCACTTTTTTATCACCAATGGCCTCAATCGGATGACAGTTGCCGTGCTGGTGGTGCTGGTTGGAATTGTCCAGGACTTCCAAATTTTCATTTTCGTCATCATAAATAATAAAATAGGGCGCACTGCCAAAGTGGCCATAAACCATTGATTCCTTTCCCCTGGGAAAATCGGTGGGAATACATATCTTCATGACGACCTCCTTCGGCATCTGCCCCGGCCACCGGCCATATGGGCATAGCATCTTTCCTGGAGTGACCTGTGGATATTTCTGCTTTCGCATTCCGGGCATTTGTCCGGACGTCCGGTGCCAAAAGGTACCTGCCACTCATGTTTGCACTTAAGGCAAACAAAGGTTCTCATACTATCCATGGTGTAATTTCCTCCTTCTATTTTTATCGCTTTGGTATTCACAATACAATCCGCCATCTTTTTTCGGGCACTGGCGATGATATTGCCGAATGTTTGCCGGGAGACTTTCATTTCCTGCGCGGCACTCTCATGATACAGACCTTCCAGATCAGCCAACCGCAAGGCCTCGAACTCGTCCATGGTCAAACTGATTTCATCCAGAGCACTCATTGGTACACCGGCCGGTTTAAAATAATTGGAATCCGGTGTGCAACAGATTCTTCTTGATTTAAACGGTCTTGCCATATCTTATCTTTCTTACGTTATTAGCATATGCTAATAATATGAAAAATATTTTATATATCAAACAGAAAATATTTTTTCTGGCATTGACTAAATTTTTAATTTCCTG
>CAZTXJ010000359.1:0-1569 GCA_964617285.1 uncultured Calditrichaceae bacterium
CGTTTGGCAATCTCACTGACTTTTTCCACCAGATCCAGATTCTTCCGGAAATTCTCACCCTGAAAACGGGGGGAATGTCGGCGGTAATCATCCTCAGGAATATCATCAAATTTTTTGAATCTCCCGGTCAGGAATCCCCGGCCCAACGGACTGTAGGCGACGAAGCCAATTCCCAGATCCCGGATCGTTTCCAGAATTTCATCTTCCGGATCGCGCGTCCAGAGGGAGTATTCGGTCTGTAAAGCGCTGATCGGATGGACCTGATAAGCCCGGCGTATCGTCTGCGGACCGGCTTCGGAAAGCCCCAGAAAACGAATTTTCCCGGCCTGAACCAGGTCAGCCATAGCACCCACCGTATCCTCAATCGGCACCTCAGGATCTACCCGATGCTGATAATACAGATCGATATGATCCACACCCAGTCTCTGCAGGGAAGCATCGCAGGCCGACTTCACATACTCCGGTTTTCCGTTTACACTGCGAACACCGGGCTCACCGGTACGGACAATCCCGAATTTAGTCGCCAGAATAACCTTCTCCCGTTTACCGGCGAGTGCTTTGCCGACCAGCTTCTCATTTTTATATGGGCCGTACATATCCGCAGTATCAATAAAAGTTATTCCGAGATCCAAAGCCTGGTGAATAGTCTCAATCGACTTTTTTTCGTCTGCCTGTCCGTAAAATTCGGACATACCCATACAGCCCAGACCAATGGCCGAAACAGTCAAACCCTGCTTACCTAATTTTCGTTTTTCCATGATTTATCCTCCTTTTCCTATTATTGTCAATTATTCTGTCACAAGTCTTTGCGATCCCGCAGCTGCGGGAGAGGCAATCCACGCTTTTGTTGTAAGAAAATGAGATTATTTCCTGTCCGGCAGCCAGACGGGCGCTTTGCTCGCAAAGATAACCCAACTGAATTATTTTAGTTTACATCTATCATAATTATCTCTGTCCCCTTTTTTTTCCTGATTTTACAGCACCCGATTTTTTCTGCACCTTTTCCTTTTCCTGACCCAGTGTCCATTTCCAGTTACGGATCTCCGGCATGTCAATACCATGTTTGTCTATATAATTTTTATGATCCAGCAGTTTATCCCGGATAAATTGCCGGGTGTATGCGGCCCTAGAGCCTAATTTCTCTACCCGGTCAATCACATCCCTCACCAGATGAAAGCGATCCAGCTCATTTATAACCACCATGTCAAAAGGTGTAGTGGTGGTTCCCTCCTCTTTGTAACCGCGCACATGCAAATTTTTATGATTGGTCCGGCGATAGGTTAAACGGTGAATCAGCCAGGGGTAACCGTGATAAGCGAAAATAATGGGTTTATCCTTGGTGAACAGGATATCGAAATCCTTGTCACTCAATCCGTGAGGATGTTCGCTTTTTGGCTGCAGAGTCATAAGATCAACTATATTGATCACCCGGATTTTCAATTCCGGAAAATGATTTCGCAGCATCTGAACCGCTGCCAGGGTTTCCAGGGTGGGTACATCGCCGGCACAGGCCATCACCACATCCGGATCGCCATCTTCATCATTGCTGGCCCATTCCCAGATACCCAG
>CAZTXJ010000360.1:0-1556 GCA_964617285.1 uncultured Calditrichaceae bacterium
ATGCTCACCGCATAATGGTAAATATCCAGCTTCGATTTCCGGTTGGCCATCACGAATCCGATTCCCTTAATTTCCGGCTCCTGGTAATCCAGAATCACCTTATAAAAATATTTGGGAACGGAAACCTGGTCCTCGCCGATTTCCGGCAAACCATCCTCCAGAACCGGGCCGGTAACCACATAGATCAGACCGTCCTCCACTGCCCACTCCCGCACCCGGGTTTCCAGTTTCTTCCAGATGCCCCGGTTAAATGAAGGTTCCTGAGGGCTCATGTTGCTCATTAAAAAAGTAAGGGACATGGCTTCCGGGGACCACCCCATGTCCGCCGCCGGCAGCAGATGGCCGCGGTCGTATCCGGAGCGCTTATAATCGTCCGGCGTGGCCGAACTGGTGGTTATTTCCGGATCGATGCGAAAATTATCCGATCTCTCCGCACGCTCTCCGGTTAGGAAAGATGCCGTTAATCGGTACATCACCCAGTTGGCCTGCTCGTGTTCCTCGTTGTAGGAAAGGGTATAGTAGATATGATCGACAATCTGCCCGTTCGCTGCTCCGGCCGGTAATCCCGGATTTTCCGGGAGCAACCGGGCCACCTCTTTCTTTTTGGGAAGCAAAAAGTAAAGCAGCACGGCAAGAATGATCAGCAGTACAAGCAGAATGATTATTCTTTTTGTCATCTTTGACGCCGGTTGGTTGGACATTTACCTCAACAAACTATTCCCAAACCTTACCGGAATTTAGTTGATATAATAGCCGGAAACCCGCCACTCCCCGTCCTTATCCTTCATCGGGGTTACCGTCTCGTAGGCTTCTTTCTTGTTTTCGAACTCCGTTTTGAAGCGAATCACCACATACTCTCCATCCGGGGCGCCGGGCAGGGAGGTGCGGTACTGGGCGGATTCCACTTCCCGGGATAATACTTTTCCCAGTGGCTTTCGGATGGATTCAGCCGTTTTTGCCCAGGTTTGTTCATCCACAGCACCCTTAAATATTGAGGCGGCTTCGTTCCAGCTTTTGGCATAATCCCCGGAATCCACCATGGCCAGCCATTTTTCCGCAGCCGTGATGGCCGCATCGTCTGCCCTGGCATCCTTCGATTTTTGACAACTGCTCATTACCAGCAAAACCAGTAAGAGTAGAACGACAGATACGATTCTCATTGAAATTTCTCCTTTATCATCCTTTTAAAATTTAGTCAATTTATCCCGGAGCTGAAAGACAAATCACTTTTAGTATTGCCACCAAAGATAATCTACCGGACGCTGAAATGCAGCTCGTCCTGTATCTGCTGATTTTCTGATATTGCTTTAAGCCGATAGTTCCCCGGTTTTGCCTGCCAGAGAAAAGTATGATTGTCCTGCGTGGTTTGAATCAGTTCATCATTCAGGTACCAGTGGACGGTTTGTTTTGGGTCAGCACAATCCAGCTGAAAACGGATGGACTGGTACTGCGGCGCCAGATTGGGCAGCCGCAGATATTCCGCGCCATCTTTCGGGTTCACAATTCTGAAATCGGGTACCTCGGTTTTCTCCGGATGACGGGTTTCATATCCCAGT
>CAZTXJ010000361.1:0-1514 GCA_964617285.1 uncultured Calditrichaceae bacterium
TGTTATTAAAATGTAATAAGGACTTAAAAGTTTCTGCCTATCGGCACTGTGTTAAATAAATATGCCGATTTCAATACATAGCCTTGGAAATCACTTTTCCGTCCCTGAATTCAATCCGGAGCTTCTGATAAGCAGAAACCGGCCAGAGGTAACGAACCTTATCCGATTTTTCACCGGGTTTGCCGATGAGCTTGACGATGTCTTTATAGGACAGATTTTTCCGCTCGAAGGGTTTCTCCGGATCTTTGGAGGCTTCATTCACCACCGCATAACCATTAACTGCACTGTCCTGTTGTGGGAGCCCGGCGGTGCTGAAGGAGCTCATCCGGCCATCCTTCCATTCCACCTGCAGATTTTCATCTTTCCACACATAGGCAATGGTCGAATCAATAGTGCCTTCCTGGCCGAGAATATCGACCACCTCCTGGTAGGTCATCCCCTGTTCAATTTTCTGATAATCGTCCCGGTTGACAAATTCCTCCTGGGCAATAATTCCGGCAATAAAAAACATGAAGATAAAAAAGGTCAATAACCGTTTCATCATTTCTCTCCTTCTGTTTTGGTGACAATTATTTTAATATCGGTTTTGCCTGGGCAATCTGAAAGAAAAGATAAATATAAGCTTATTTTTTCTGAAGCGATTCTTCCACCCATTTTAATGAAAACAATATCCGGATAGCCACCGCCAGGTACCACAGTCCGATGGCCGGACCGAAATCGATGAGCCCGGCTTCGCCCGGAGGGACCGGGAAAGAGATAAAATTGAAGTAAAGCAGAAGTAACGCAAAGGACATTCCCAGCCAGCCGAAGATTTTTCCGAAGCGCGGATGGGTTAACATGCTCAAGGCAAACAGAAATGTGCCGACGGAGAGATAGACATCCCAGGAAAGGTCCATTCCCAGTTGCACCTTATCCACACTTTTCCAGATCATTTCATAGGTTTCCTGAGCATATTCATTGGTGGCCTGGTCAATGTAACCTTTCATGAATTCCCGTACGGTAAGTTGGACCATAAACATCAGATTTAGGAGCACCCCGGCAATAATATTGAACAGCACGGCAATCTGCAGTTTCACGGTTTTGCGGTGAAGTTTAAGTACCTGATAGAGCCCGATACTGGCCAGGCTGAGTAGAAGCCCCATGGCCGCGGCTAAAAGAGCGGTAATTATAATGGGCATTTTTACCAGAATCAACAGCGGGTAAATGAGGGTGGTCAAAATACCGCAGACAACGCCAAGTTTTATCCATTGGATGGTCATTTTATTTTGTACCTGAATCATGAAATACTCTTTCTATTTAAGCCTGATAAAATAATTTAGGATATAGCCAAAGTAATTTTTAATCACTTATGTTTTCGGTAAACCAGTCATTGAGATTTAGGGTAAATTCAATCTCTGCCTCGAATCCATCCGGCAAAGCCGGGAAGAAATCCAGCCTGGTCAATTTTTCCACCGAGTCAATGCTCACCGCATAATGGTAAATATCCAGCTTCGATTTCCGGTTGGCCATCACGA